>JAETTP010000068.1 GCA_021769035.1 Bacillota bacterium
ATTATTTTCCTCGCCACAAGCGAGGACATCTGGGGATTGGGGCAAGGAGCCCCAAAACAAGCAGTAAAAATGTACATTTTTGCTATGCTTGCCCTGCCTTGGCAGGCCAAAACCCCTGCTAAACCTGCAAATCCGGCGTTCCCCACCCCACTTCCGCTATCGGATTAAACTACACATCTGGTTACTTCCCAAACAAAACCAGCACAAGATCTGACCGCAATACTGTGCAAAAACCTATAAAAACGCCCTTTCCCAAACAAATCTACATCAATATTTGACCTCAATGCTGCTCAACAACCTATAAAAACGCCCTTTCCCAAACAGTTTTTCTACCAAGCCAAGGGTGTATCTATACGTATCTTTTGTCCTCATTTCTGCCAAAAAAACATAAAAAAGCGAAATGTATGCGCATTCATTCACCTGCATTTCGCTAATTTGCCATCCAAATTTGACTCCAATTTATCTTTCCTGAGCACGACTGCCTTTCTTTGAAGAATATAGTTCTCACACCTTAAATAAGCAAGCGCTTTTCCTAGACAGCTTCCGCCAACTCCCTGACAATCCTCTCCTGGGCAAGTATAGCATAAACATCGGTTACCTCAATGCCAATCGCCCGATAACCCTCCAACACTCCGGCCAGCACCGTGGTGCCGGAGCCGGCAAAGGGGTCGAGAATAAGCCCTCCCGGCTCACAAATTCTCACAATATCCCGCATCAGCTGCAAGGGCTTTTCAGTCAGATGTATCCGCTTGCCCGGATTACCATACTTAAACACGCCCGGCAGACAGGGTACCGGCCTGCTGATGGGCATATCCCCATTGGAGCCCCAAACAATGTATTCCGCCTGCTGCCGAAATCTGCCTCGCTGAGGCCGGCTGTTGCCCTTATCCCAAACCGCTGTTCCTCGCCAAATCCAGCCTGCCCACTGCAAAGCGTCCGAGGCTGCCGGCAGCTGCCGCCAATCAATAAACATACACACCGGAGCCCCCGGCTTGGCAATGCGTCTGGCCTCAGCCAGCCATTCTGCCGCCCAGCGAGTCCAAGAACGCTGATCCTTGGCGTCCCCCTCAAACGCTGGCGGCGCATTATCCCCCATACTGGAATATTTCTGCCGGGTGGATTTCTGCTTGTCCGCCTGCGTCCTCGCTCCCGAAGCGTAGGGCGGGTCGGTAATTACAGCGTCAAAGGAGCCGGGAGCAAACCCCTCCAGTACCTTTAGGCAATCTCCCTGAATTATCTTCCACTTTTTATCGTCATTCAAAACATTGTTCATCGTTTCTGTCATTCTCTTATCTACCTCCATCTCTATCTCTGTTTTTGTTTATATTTTTCTGCCGGGAGCTGCGTCCCAGCGTATTCTGGTCGGTATACACCGGCACTCCCATTTTCTCCGCCCGGTGAATTTCCGCCCACATTCCATCCGTCCACTCCGGCCCATAAACATTAACCCGGCTGCACAGCCCCACCAACTGCAAGCCCATCTTTCTGGCTTGCTCGTCCTGAGCCGGGTCATTTACATCGGCCACCGGCGGAAACATCAGGTGAGGGCATATCGGGATATAGCCCTGCCGGAACAGCTCCGCCGCCTTAGCTCTGGCAAATTCTATGTTAGCCTCCACATCGCCCCGCAAGGGTGCGCAGACATAAACCAGCTTGGCTCTGTCCTGCTCCCGAAAGCCTCGCAGATAACTCTCCGCCGATTTGCGCACCCGTGTATAATCCTCAGCGGTAGGCCGGTACGCATACCACTCCGGCTTATCCCTATATACCCAGACATAAGGATAAAAACTGGGATTATTCGGAAGCATCTTAAGCCCCATTGTATCCCGAAACTTCACCGTTATTTTATCCACCTCGCCGCCTGTCCGGTTAAGCACCGTCAGCCGCAGCGCTTCATATTGGTCGGCAACTCCGCAGGTTGCAAATTCCGCTTTGACTCGCAAATCCTTCCCCAAGCTGCCGATACAACAGCTGCCGCTAAACTCCGGGCGCTCAATTACATCGCCGGCGCCAAATATTTTCGCCAGCTCCTGCTCAAAAAAATTCATTAACCGCATTCCTCCTCTCTAACTTATCTACCTCTATCCTGCCGGCTCTTTTTAGACTGTCGAGCCTCCGGCGGCAGTACCAGAAAGGGGTTATCAATATCCAACTCCTGAAATTTCCGCAAATATTCCGCTACCGCCTCCCGAATAGCTGCATAGTCCTTAGCTTCCGGTTTAACCCCATACCATTCGGCGCCATAGCTGTCCGCCCAGATATACGGCGCTTTACCGTTAGGAAAGGAACCACTGGCAGGCAAGGCTTTATCTCCCAAAATTTCATTGAAATAAATCTTACCCATACCCACCACGCCGCTATCCGGATGGATTAAAACAAACCGTAGAGCGTCATAATTGCCTTTATAGATATTTTCAACAATGCTAATTCTCACCAACAAATTCCGGCCATAAGAGCCCATACAAAAGGGCCCAAAAAACTGCTGCGAAGCCATAACTGCGCCGTCCGCAAACAGTTTATATAATTCACCCTGAAAAAAACCGCCGGCAGACTTTACGTTGTCCGGCGCCGGCTGCAACTCTTTGTTCTTTTGCTTTTGAAAACAGCTCAAATAACTTGCCGCTGCCTTACGTATAGCCCTATAATCCTCCGACTGCGGCTTAAATTCATACCAATCTGTTTTAACACCGTCAGTATAAACATAAGGCTTGACGCCACGAGGAAAGTCCACACTGTTAGGCGCCGGCTTAAAGCCCAGCATATCCACAAAGGGCAGCTCAACGCTATCTATACGACAGTCAAAGCTGCCGCCAATCCGCAGCCGCAGCACATCATAGTTTTGCGAATAGAAGCTCTCGGCAATTTCCGCTTTAACTCGCAAATCCTGACCCAAGCTGCCGATACAGCAGCTGCCGCTAAATTCCGGCCGTTCAATCACATCGCCGGCGCCAAATATTTTCGCCAGCTCCTGCTCAAAAAAATTCATTAACCACACTCCTCCTCTCCGAATACGCTCAAATAATCGCCCGCCGCCTTACGAATAACTTCATAATCCGCTTCGGTTGGTTTAACGGCATACCACTCAGCCATAAGCTCATCTACCCAGATATACGGCGCCTTGCCGTTAGGGAACTTAAAATCATACGGCAGCTTTTCCTCCAGCAGATCGGCAAAGAAAAACACAATTTTATCCACCAAACCGCCGTTAGGATTTATTACCGTAATTTGCAGAGCGTCATAATTACCGGCATATTTACTACAAACAAATTCAGCCCTGACGCATAGATCAGAGCTGATTTTCCCCACACAAACTCTGCCTGTAAACCGAGGTTGCCTGATTATATCCCCAGCCTCAAACAGCCGCCTTAATTCCTGCTCAAAAAAGTTTTTTCTAATAAGCACACCCCCGTTTCTCTAAATAATCAGCGCTCCTGCTCTTTTGGCTTGGGTAGTTTTTCGGCCTGCTTATCCAGCGCCGCAATTTCCTTATAGCAATGCTGCAAGGCGTCCCGCAAAGGCTCCAGGGGCAAATCGTTATCCACAAAGCCCTCCTTAATGCCGTTATAATAGGATAGCGAGGGCGGCGCAGGTACCAGCAACAGCTCATCGGTCATTACATAAGCCATAACCGCAAAACTCCTGTCGTTAGGCGTCCTCACCGTAAGCGTTTCTTTTTCATACAAGCTGGGGTAGCCCTCGTAAATATCCAGAGAGGCTTCATTGCCCGGCGTTATCCGCCATAGCAGGCCGTAAACCTGACTACCCTCTTTAGGCGCAATGGTAGCCACGCCGCTACCTCGCCTGCTATTGCCTCGAAACAACAGCTCATAGCCCTCCAGCACCGCCGGCCCAAACACCTCGGCTCCGGGACAGCGCCAGGCCATCTGCTCCAGATTGATATTGCTGCCATAAGCAAAATACAGCTGCTCATTGAATGCTCTTTTAACCATTCGGTTCCTCCTCCAGCAGCTGCAAAGCCCCAATCTCTGCCAAGCTATAAAACATAGCCCTGGCCTGCAATTCCAGATTGTCTTTAGGCAGCTCACACCGAAACCCACTCATTCGCTCATAGTTTTGGTGCAGATACCACAAATAGGTTTCCACATCGGGAAAGTTCCCGATGTCAAACACTCGCTGACGCAGCTGCTCCATAATCTCCACGGCGCTGCCGGTATAAATATCCTCGTCAATTTGAATTTTCATCTTTGTATTTTTCATTTCTGTGCAATCACCTCTCGTTTTCATTTGCTCGCTCCTGATTTTTCTTCTTATTGCCCGCATAGCAGTCCTTATCGTATCGCCACGCCCTATCTCCCTCCAGATTAGCCAACATATGATCTCTGGTATTCTTAAACTCTTTACCGTTTAAGCCCATACGCACCAGCCAAGTCCGAAATGTAAACAGCTCATTATCGCTCCGGGTTTTATGCATCATGGCGCTTCTCTGGGCTATGGCCTGCGCCGACATTGCCAGACACAAATTAACATAGGCCGCCGCCCGACCGGCGTGGAGGGTTGAGTTAAAGCACCGAAACTCCACCGTTCCTCTATAAAAAACCGAATGCAAATTCAAAGCGTGATAACGGGTTTCGTTATAATGCTCCCGGCTGCCGCTCCTCCCCTCATACCAGATCCGCTCCAGCTTGGTCAGGTCATGTGTTTCCTCAGAGCTTAATTTTCGAGCTTTTTCCAGCATCGGCTCTCTGACCTTTTTACACCAACGCTGAGCCCTTTCCTCATTTACCTGCAAGGCTTTGAAAAGCATATCCTCCTTGGAAAACATAATGCTCAGCAGGTTTTTCAAACTCTGCCGGTTATGGTTGGCAGCGTCTATATGCACGTGCAGGCCGCAGGAACTGTTTACTTTACCTCCAGCCTTGCGCAGGCGGCGGATACACTCCTGCATTTTATTCAGCTCATCATAGCTCAATTTGGGCGTTACCATTTCCACCCTATAGAAATCATTACCTATACTGCGCCAGCTGCCCCTATCCAGCCGCTCCGCCCGAATACTGGAATCATACATCAGTTTCCAGATTTTGCCCTCTTGGTCAGGTACTTCCCAACAATCATAGGTTCCGCCGGTATGATTAACGCCTGTGCCAAAATATTCGGCCAACGCTCTGGCTGCGTCCTCACGGGTCAGCCCCGTCATCTCAATTTCCACGCCAAAATATTGGTCTTTAATCCCTATCACTGCTCTATATCTTCACCCTCTTTCAATTTATTGTCTGCGGCCAAGAGCTTTCGCCCTATAGCCTCAATGACATTAACCGTCACGTAATTTCCGGCCTGCTTATAGGCCTGCGAGTCCGAGGTTATAGCCAGCAGACGGTCTATCTGCTCCTCGGCAAAGCCCTGTAAACGCAAACACTCCCTTGGCATAAGCCGGCGTATCCGGCCACCTCGCTCTATTAGTGCCATAGGGTCAAAATAGTTCTCGCCAACAGCCGCTTCCTTATAACCATTTTTGCTGGCCTCCTTAATCAGCAGCACCCCAGAACGCTCTGCTTTATGATGAGTCAAACCACCCTTATAATAGTTAGCCGTCAAACATCTGGCGCAGTCCGTCCGCTTTGGCTCTCCCCCACACAAATCCACAAACATCGCATTCTGCGTCTGAGCGGAATTATCTTTTATAAAATAAAGACCGGTTTTACCGCCAAAGCCACCGGTGCTGGCCGTCTGCGTCTGCGCTACTCCCTCCGCCGAGTACACATTGTAGCCTTGCCTGCCTCTGATGATTGCTATAAGAGCCTTTGCAGCTGTTCCGAAGACAGGAAGTACCTCTCCGGCGCATCGGGGATCAAGATAGCAGACAATGAACAGCCGCCTCCTTGATTGGGGGACTCCAAAATGCTTGCTGTTAAGCACAGACCATTCGATACCATACCCCAGGTCTGAAAGCGTGCCAAGGATTTTTGCAAATGTCCGGCCGCCGTCATGCGAAAGCAGGCCGGGAACATTTTCAAGTAAAAGATATTTTGGCCGCTTTGCTTCAGCCAGTCGGGCAATTTCAATGAACAAAGTACCTCTAACATACCCAAACCCCGCTCTGCGGCCAGCGACTGAAAAGCTTTGGCAGGGGAAGCCTGCGCAGATAAGGCCGCCAGGCTCCGGCAGCTCCTCCGGCCTGATTTCTCTGGCGTCTGCATAAAAAACCTCCTCCTTTCCAACATTGTGTATTGCCCGGTAGCTGGCCTCGGCATATTTATCTATCTCGCAATGACCAACGCACTTAAAGCCGCCGACTCGGTCTAAGCCAGCCCGAAAGCCTCCAATCCCGGCAAACAAATCAAAATATCTAATCAGCCGATACCATCTCCCTCCTGCAAAGAACGTAAAAACCCCAGAACATCATCACTAACGCTCTGGGGTTCTACTGCTTCATTTGTTTTTTTACTTTCGATTGTGTCAGAAATTACTGTAGCTTCGGTCAGCTCCTCCCGGATTACTCGCCTTATATTTTCCAGCAAATTCTCTTGGCACTTATCTTCATAGCTGCAAAGCATTCGGCAGATTTCATTGGTTCTCCGACCTGCCGGGATTTGCCGGATAATTTCCCAAGCCTTCCTTTGCAATGCCGAATTAAGATTTAAGGACATATTTATCCGCCGTTTTTCAGCCATTCTTCACCTGCTCAGCCTGTTCATTCAGCCGCTTTTGCAGCGCCTCATAGCCTTTGGCATTCAGGCAAACATCGTCTAAAATAATAGCCCGACACAACTCTCCCGCTGCCGGAGCATAGCGTTTAAGCAGCGAGGCACCGCCGCCCATAAAAACCGTAGGCATTGCCCGCACATCCAGCCCGCTTTCCATAATGGCCGACAGCAGATTTTGCACGTATGCTTTAGTCTCCGTATGAATAAGCTCTTTCAGACGCTGGGGCAGACTGGGGTTCTCACCCCTCAGCACGCTTTCAATCTGCGCTGCCGTAGGAGATATGCCCAGCTGCCGTCTGGCCTGCTCGGCAATATTATTCAAACAAACGATAAGCCCCAGCTCCAGACTGCGGCAAGAGGCGGCGTTGGGAATCTGCCTGTCCAGCCGCATTAAATCCACCGTCCAGCCGCCAATATCCGCCGCTATAACCGACGGCTCCTCCAGCAGCTCCTTTTGCATCAGAATTGCCGCATAGCCCTGGGGAAACAACGAAACCTCTTTTATGGTAACAGTGTAGCTTTTGCCCTCGTAGCTAAACTGTACCGGCTGACTGTTCCGTAGCAGATATTTCTTAAACTGTTGTTTATCCCGGCCAAAACTAGTCAAAGGAAGCCCTGCTGCTATATGAACACTTAAATTGCGCCCCAGCTTGCGATATTCAATTTCCTTGGCTATGGCTGCCAAAGTCAGCAAGTAGTAATCCTCAGTTACAGTCTTATCCTTTTGCAACGCCTGCCTGCCGCTGCCCACCACATAGAATTTGCCGCCCACCTCCAACACATTTTCTTTTGTATAGGGTTCGTGGGCATAAGCCGTCAGGCCGCTGGCAAACACACAGTTCTTAGTTTTCATATTGTAATAACCGTGGTCTATGCCAAAAACAACTATATTTTCAGTCAATCGCCAGCCTCCTTTCCCACCGTGGGTGTAAATCTATCCAGAAACTTTAATCTGCCGCCCACTTTTTGGACAGAATTATCCAACCCATTAACACTGCTCTGCAATCTTCGGCGAATAGCTTTCAGCTCCTTAGCGTTGTTACAGCATTCCACAATAACATAATTCTTTCCGGCTGCAAATATTTCCCGACGGCCAGCCTCGTCCCGGATTGCCGCCATAAACCGCTGCCCCAGCCGTTTGCGGTAGCTGTTCTGTAAAGCCTCCACATCACCGTTTACATTGTGGTGTTTCAGGATAGATACTATCTCATCAGAGCTTATCCGTTGATTTTCGCCAAGTCTGGCCATTATCTCATCAACAGCTTCATTCGGCAAAGCCGGCACACTCGTCATACTCGATGTCACCGTCATCACTCTCCTTGTCCTCCTCAAAATAGCCCGGCGGCAGGATTTTATCCTCGATTATCTCGGCAATTCTACTGAAATAGGCGGCGATCTCTCTGGCCTCCTTGGCGGAATCGTCAATTTCATTCTCTCTCATCCGACAGCAATCTGTCCATATACGCACATTTTCCTCCGATACCTCCAG
>JAETTP010000069.1 GCA_021769035.1 Bacillota bacterium
TTAAGTTGGCAGCTGGGGCTGGCTTTTCCAGCGTAAAGTTTAAACTATTGGGTTGTTCCTCGCTCAAGGGAGCGGCCTGATTTTAACAAAACAGGAGGCGGCGTTCTTTTTGGAAAACGCCGCCTCCTGTTTAGCGAAGCAATAGTGCGCCGCCGTTCCCGTTGAAAACGGCGGCGATTGTTAATTAGGAAAAATCTTCTTGTAAAACGGCTTTATTTATGCTATAATGCAAATGTAATTGCTTGGTCTAAATGACCAATATGGCTGAACAGCGAACAAAAGGGGGAGATTACGATGGGAAAATTAGACGGCAGAGTGGCAATAGTCACCGGGGCCAGCTCCGGCGTGGGCCGGGGTGTTGCCAAGGTGCTGGCTAAAAACGGCGCTAAGGTTTGCGTTTGCGCCCGGCGTATGGAAATGCTGGAGGAACTGGCGGCGGAGGTGCGGGAGTTTGGCGGGGACATGTTCCCGGTGGCCTGCGATGTTACCGAGCCGGCCCAGGTTCATAATGTGGTGGAGCAATGCGTGGCGCATTACGGCGGCGTTGATATTTTGGTAAACCTGGCGCAGGGCGCTATGCTGTATCGCACTTTGTTGGATATGGACGACGATTATGCGCTGCTGGCTTATAAAAGCGGCGCTTTGGCAACTCTGCATTTTATGCAGGAATGCTTCCCCTACTTAAAGGAAAGCGGCCACGGCCGGATTATTAACACGGCTTCGGCGGCGGGCTACGACGGCAACGAGGGGTTTGGCGCTTACGGAATGGCCAAGGAGGCTATCCGGGCCATTACGCGAACCGCAGCCAACGAGTGGGGCAGATACGGGATTACCGCCAATGTTTTCCTGCCCATTATTGCCACGGACACTTTCCGCGAAACCCAGCCGGAGGCTTTGAAAGCGATGGAAAACCGCACCTCTCTGAAGCGGGTGGGCACGCCGGAGGAGGATTGCGCGCCTTTGATTGTTTTCCTGGCCAGCGACGAGGCCGGATACTTAACAGGCCAGTCCTTTATGGTCGACGGCGGTATTCACAAACATTCCTAAAAAATTTCTAAAAACCAATGTAAGCGCTGCCTGCGTGTTCGGGCGGCGCTTATTTTAGTTTTACAATTATTTTACAAAAAAAAGGTAGGTAATTTGATATTAAGGGCTTATTATAATAGCTGCAAATACGAAAAAGGAGAAATGAAAAAATGAAAAGAAACACAAAAATTATGCAGCTGTTGGCCGCTTTGGCAATTACCGTTTTCGCCCTGGCCGGCTGCGGAAACAACGGAAGCACCAGCGCCGGCTTTGCCGCGGAAAATGAAATCGGCGTGTTAAGCCGCGAGGAGGGCTCCGGCACGCGCGGTGCGTTTATCGAACTGTTTGCTATTGAGCAAAAAGACGCCAACGGTGAAAAGGTGGATTACACCACCCCGCAGGCGATTGTGACGGACTCCACAGCGGTGATGATGACAACGGTGGCCGGCGATTTATATGCTATCGGCTACATATCTCTGGGCTCTATGAACGACACGGTTAAAGGCCTGGCGATTGACGGCGCAGCCCCCACGGTGGCGAATATCCAAAACGGCAGCTACAAGGTGGTGCGCCCCTTTAATATCGTCAACCAAGGTCAGTTAAGCCCTGCTGCCCAGGATTTTGTCGATTTTATTATGAGCGCCGACGGCCAGGCCGTGGTGGCGGAAAACGGCTATATTCCAACGGAGGCCGCCGCGCCGGCCTACAGCGGCTCGGTGAGCGAGGGCAAAATCGCGCTGTCCGGCTCCAGCTCCGTAACGCCGGTAATGGAAAAGCTGAAAGAGGCTTATCTGCTGAAAAACCCCAACGTTACGCTGGAAATTCAGCAAAGCGACTCCACCACCGGCATAACCAACGCCCTTGACGGCTCCTGTGATATTGGAATGGCCTCGCGGGAGTTAAAGGAATCGGAAAGCGCGCAGGGCTTGCAGTCCCTAACCATTGCCCAGGACGGCATTGTGGTGATTGTCAATCGGGAAAACCCGCTGCCGGGATTGAGCGCGGAGCAGGTTAAGTCCATTTTCACCGGCGAAACCACCGGCTGGAGCGCCGTTCTGGAGTAGATTAAATGAGCAAGCTTAAAGAAAAACTGGCCGGCGGCCTGTTCCTGCTGACCGCTTGCCTTTCCATAACCGCTGTAATCTTGATTTGCCTTTTCCTGTTGGCTGGCGGCTTGCCGGCCATTCAGGAAATCGGCTGGGGCGATTTTTTGCTGGGAACAGTCTGGCGGCCGGCCAACAACCTGTTCGGCAATTTGCCGATGATTATTGGCTCGCTTTACGTAACTGCCGGGGCCTTGCTGTTGGGCGTGCCCTTGGGCTTGCTGACCGCCGTTTTTATGGCCTACTTTTGCCCGCCCAGGCTGTATCGTCCGCTGAAAGCCCTGATAAACCTGATGGTAGGTATTCCCTCGGTGGTCTACGGCTTTTTTGGCCTGGTGGTGCTGGTGCCGCTGGTGCGGGATTTTTGCGGCGGCCGGGGGTTTGGGGTTTTAACCGCCTCGCTGCTGCTGGGCGTGATGATTTTGCCAACCATTATCGGCGTGGCGGAAAGCGCTATCCGGGCCGTGCCCGGCAGCTACTACGAGGGCGGGCTGGCCCTGGGCGCTTCGCCGGAGCGCAGCGTGTTTTTTGCCGTGCTGCCGGCCGCCAAAAGCGGGATTTTGGCCGGGGTGCTGCTGGGCGTTGGCCGGGCGGTTGGCGAAACGATGGCCGTGAAAATGATCGCCGGCAACCAACCGGTTATTCCCCAAAGCCTGACGGACGGGGTGCGCACCCTGACTACTAATATCGTGTTGGAAATGGGCTACGCCGCCGATTTACACCGGCAGGCTCTGTTTGGTTCCGCCGTGGTGCTGTTTGTGTTTATTCTGTTGCTGAACATCTCCCTATCCGTTTACAAAAGGAGGGAATTGAAATGAGCAGATTAAACGATCTGTTTTCGCTGCTGCTGCGCGGGGCGGTTTATCTGGCCGCCGGGCTGGCGCTGGCTGTTTTTGGCTTTATTATCCTCTATATTGTGCTAAAAGGCGTGCCTCATTTAACGCCGCAGCTGTTCAGCCTGCAATATAACTCGGAAAACTTATCCTTGCTGCCGGCTTTGCTGAACACCCTGCTGATTTGCGCGCTGGCTTTGCTGCTGGCGGCGCCGGTTGGCATTGGCGCGGCAATTTACCTGGCGGAATACGCCCGGCGTGGCAGCAGATTGGTAAATTGGATTGGTATGGCGGCGGAAACGCTGGCCGGGATTCCCTCAATCATCTACGGCTTGTTTGGCGCGTTGTTTTTCGTCAAATTTCTGGGCTTGGGCCTGTCCGTTTTGGCCGGCGCGCTGACCCTGAGCATTATGATTTTGCCCTTGATTATGCGCACGGCGGAGGAGGCCCTGCGGGCGGTGCCGGACAGCTATCGGGAGGGCTGCTTTGGCCTGGGGGCGGGCCGCCTGCGCACCGTGCTTGCCGTGGTGTTGCCCAGCGCCGTGCCGGGCATTCTGGCTGGCGTTATATTAGCGATTGGCCGCATTGTGGGCGAGTCTGCCGCGTTAATCTTTACGGCCGGCACGGTGGCCGACGCCGCCGGCAGCCTGCTGGCCTCCGGGCGGACGCTTTCCGTGCATTTATATGTCATCTCCGGCGAGGGTTTGCATATTGAACAGACCTACGCCACCGCGGTGGTTCTGCTGCTGCTGGTGCTTTTTATCAACGGCCTGTCCGGCTGGACAGCCCGAAAATTAAGCCAAAAACTGGGAGGCGAAAAGTAATTTGACTGAAAATAAGCTGCTTATTGAAAATATGAATTTGTTTTACGGCAATATGCAGGCCCTAAAAAATATTAACCTGCAAATTCCGACCGGGGAAATCACGGCTTTTATCGGCCCGTCCGGCTGCGGTAAATCCACCTTGTTAAAAAGCCTGAACCGTATGAACGACCTGGTGGAGGGCTGCACCATTCAGGGCAAGGTGCTGCTGGACGGCCAGGATATATACAGCAGCCAGTTGGACGTGAACTGCCTGCGCAAGCGGGTGGGTATGGTGTTTCAAAAGCCAAACCCTTTCCCAATGAGCATTTACGATAATGTAGCCTTTGGGCCGCGCACCCACGGCCGGCCCGCGCGGGCGGAGCTGGACGCGATTGTGGAGCGATCCTTGCGAAACGCCGCCATTTGGGACGAGGTGAAGGACAGGCTGCATAAATCGGCCTTGGGGCTTTCCGGCGGCCAGCAGCAGCGGCTTTGCATTGCCCGCGCGCTGGCGGTGGAGCCGGAGGTGCTGCTGATGGACGAACCCACCAGCGCGTTGGATCCAATCTCCACCGCCAAAATAGAAGAGCTTGCATTGGAGCTGAAAAAGCGGTATACTATTGTTATCGTCACTCATAATATGCAGCAGGCCCTGCGTATTTCAGACCAAACGGCATTCTTTCTGTTGGGCGAGCTGGTGGAGTTTTCCGCAACGGAGCAGCTTTTCAGCTTGCCCCAGGACAAACGCACCGAAGATTATATCACAGGGAGGTTTGGTTGAGATGCGATTGGAATTTGACGAGCAGCTGACGCTGCTGCACCGGGAAATGATTGCGATGGGGGCGCTTTGCGAGCAAGCGATTGCCCAATCCAGCCGGGCCTTGCTGGATAGCGACAGCGGGCCGCTGGCGGAGGTTGCCCGCCTGGCGGAGCAGATTGAGCACAAGGAAAGGGAGATTGAGGCCCATTGCCTGAAGCTGCTGATGCGTCAGCAGCCGGTGGCCGGCGATTTGCGCACCATCTCCTCGGTTTTGAAAATGGTGACGGATATGGAGCGGATTGGCCACCAGTCCGCCGATATGGCGGAAATCATCGGCCTGGCTAATATTGCCGAGCTGGGCGCTTGCCGCCAGCCGATTGCCGGCATGGCGGCGGCCGCCTGCAAAATAGTGACGGAAAGCATTGACGCCTTTGTGCATAAGGATATAGAGCTGGCCAAGGCGGTGATTGAATACGACGACGTGGTAGACGATTACTTCGACCAGGTTAAGGGCCTGCTGATTGAGCTTTTCAGCCGGCCGGAAACCAACGGCGAGCAGACCATCGATCTTTTGATGATTGCTAAATATTTTGAGCGGATTGCCGACCACGCGGTGAACATTGCCCAATGGGTGCTGTTTGCCTGCACCGGTCGCAAAGGAGATTGAAAATTGCCAAACCAAATAGCCAAAAATATGATTTACTGTGTGGAGGACGACCAGTCTATTCGGGATTTGCTGGTTTACACCCTGCAAGCCACCGGCTTTGCCGCCCAGGGGTTTGCCAACGGCTCCGAGCTTTGGGCGGCCCTATCCCAATCGACCGCTCCGCCGCAGCTGATTTTGCTGGATATTATGCTGCCGGACGAAGACGGACTTTTAATATTACAAAAACTGCGCAACAATCCGGCCAGCAAAAATATTCCTGTCATTCTGGCCACGGCCAAAGGCACGGAATACGACAAGATAAGCGGCCTGGACGCCGGCGCGGACGATTATTTGGCTAAGCCCTTTAGTATGCTGGAGATGACGGCCCGTATCCGGGCGGTGCTGCGCCGCTGCGGCGCGGGCCGGCAAATGCCGGACGCTATGCAGGTGGACGAATTAATCCTCGACCAAAAAAGCCACGCCGTCACTCTGGCCGGCCAGCCGCTGACCCTGACCTTAAAGGAATTCCAAATGTTGCTGCTTTTTATGCAGCACCCCGGCCAGGTTTTCAGCCGGGAAATGCTGCTGCAAAGCATTTGGGGGCTTAACTACACCGGCGAAACCCGCACTGTTGATGTGCATATCGGCACGCTGCGCACCAAACTGGGCCAAGCGGCCGACCTGATTGAAACGGTGCGCGGCGTGGGCTATCGCCTGCGGCAAGAGGAACTGCAATGACTAAACGCATTTTTCGGGCTATCTGCACCGTGGCTGTGAGCACCTTTTTGGCGGCTTTGCTGTTAATTATAGGCGTGTTATACGGTTATTTTTCCGATCTGCAAAGGCAGCAGTTGAAAATGGAGCTGGAATTGGCTGCCCAGGGCGTTGTCGGCCAGGGCCGGGCCTTTTTACAAAATCTGCCTGACGATAACTATCGTATCACCTGGATTGACGCGCAGGGGCGGGTTTTATACGACAGCGATTCCGCTTCTGCCGGAATGGAAAACCACCTGGAGCGTGAAGAAATCAGCGAGGCCAGGCAAACCGGCTACGGCGAAAGCAGCCGTTATTCCACCACCCTGCTGGAGCAGTTTTTTTACGCTGCCAAGCTGTTGCCGGACAACACGGTGCTGCGTTTGGCTGTCAGCCAGAGCTCGGTTTTGCAGCTGATTTTGGGTATGCTGCAACCGATTTGTCTGATTGTTCTGCTGACTTTAGTCCTGGCTGTTTTGCTGGCCACCAGCAGCGCCAAAAAAATTGTGCGGCCTCTTAATCAAATGGATTTGGAGCATCCCCTCGGCAACAAAGTGTATGAGGAGATGACGCCTTTGCTACGGCGTATCAACAGCCAGCAGCAACAGCTGAAAAAGGCCGAGCAGCTGCGGCGGGAGTTCACCGCCAATGTGTCGCACGAGCTGAAAACGCCGCTCCATTCCATCTCCGGCTATGCTGAGCTTTTGCAGAACGGCCTGGTGCAGCCGGAGGACGTGCAGAGCTTTGCCGGCCGGATTTACACGGAGGCGCAACGGCTGGTGCATTTGGTGGAGGATATTATCAGCCTTTCACATTTGGACGAGGGCGCGCAGGATCTGCCCTGGGCCGAGGTGGATATTTTTGAAATGGCGCAAGCCGTTTTGCAAAGTCTGCAAACGGAGGCGCAGGCGGCCCAGGTTAGGCTGCATTTAAGCGGCGGCCCCACTGTTATCAAGGCCATTCCGCAGCTGCTGCAAAGTATAATTTATAATCTTTGCGAAAACGCCCTTAAATACAACCGGCCAAACGGGCAGGTGAGCGTCGATATTGTCCGGCAGCCGGACGCAGTTTGTCTGACGGTGCAGGATACGGGCATTGGCATTGCCCCGGAACATCGGGAGCGCATTTTTGAGCGTTTTTACCGCGTGGATAAAAGCCATTCCAAAAGCAGCGGTGGCACCGGCTTGGGCCTTTCCATTGTTAAGCACGCCGTTTTGGTGCACAACGCCAAAATAGAGTTGGCAAGCGAACTGGGCCAGGGAACCGTTGTCCGGGTAATTTTTGAAGTGTTTTAGGGGGTGTTTGGCATAGCTTTTGATTGGTTTATTCTGGATTATATTCAAGCAAATTGGCGCACTGGCTGGCTGGATAAGGCTATGCTGTTTATCAGCTGGTTGGGCAACCACGGCGGCCTGTGGATTGCCCTGGCTTTGCTGCTGCTATGCCGGGCGCGAACCCGCCGGTTGGGTCTAACACTTGGTTTGAGCCTGCTTTTGGAGACTTTCTGCTGCAATCTGTTATTAAAACCAATCGTGGCCAGAGTCCGCCCCTTTGCTGTCAATACGGATGTACTGCTTTTGCTGCCGCCGCTTGCTGATTATTCCTTTCCCTCCGGGCACACGTCCGCCGCCTTTGCCTTTGCCGCCGCGCTGGTTGGCCGCCGCAGCCGGTGGGGCTTTGTTTTTTGTTTATTCGCTGTGTTGATGGGCTTCTCGCGCCTTTATTTATATGTGCATTATCCAACGGACGTTTTGGGCGGAATGATTTTGGGCTGTCTGGCGGGCTGGTTCAGCTGCCGGTTGGGCGATTATCTCTGGCCGGAGCCGGCTCGACAAATTGCAGAAAAGTGTTGAAATTTGTTATAAAATTTGTTATAATATACAAAATTATAACAAATTCACTTTAGGGCTGAGTCAGATGTTTGTTTGTCGGCAAAATCCGAATTGACCCCTAAAAATAGCGATTTGTTAGACGGGGAAAATGGAGAGATATTTTGCTATGAAATTTTTACGTTTGCGGACAATTTTCTTAACCATTTTGCTGCTGGCTGCAACCTGCCAACC
>JAETTP010000005.1 GCA_021769035.1 Bacillota bacterium
GAAAAAAAATTTGCACAAAGCCTGAAAAAAAATCATAAAATATCTTGCAATCGCTCCACAAATGTGTTAAACTATAGGCAAGAAAGAACTATCAAAAGGTATACCTTTTGATAGTTCTTTCTTGTTTATATTCACTTAAATTTGCTCATTTTCCGCCGTTTTGCAAGCGGCAATTTCACTGCAAAATAAAGGGCGCCGCTTCAAAATGAAGCAACGCCTTTTTTGCTAACAATTTTCAGGAAAATTCCGCGTGCTGCCGCCGATAAGCGTCATTATCCTTTTGTTGCAGCTCGCGCGCAACCGCGTCCAGCTGTTTTTGCAGGGCCTCCTGCTGTTGAGGGTCCTCCGTCTGGTTCAGCTTTTGCTGCAACTGCTGCTGTTTTTGCCGCAGCCGGGCAATCTCCCGGTCCACCTTATCCGTGCTGCAAACGCAACGCTCCGCCGGCCGCCCTTTATCACCAGCCGGTTCCTCCTGCTTGGCCGGCGCGGCTGGCTTATCCCCCGGCACATACTCATCACAATCGGGATAATGTAGCCCCGCCGGTTTTTGGTCTGCCCGCTCCGGCTCCGCCTGTTTTGGCTCAACCCGCTTCGGCTCACCAACCGGCGCGCTCGCCAGGCGGTTCAAATTCACACCGCCAACGTCCATACATAACACCTCCTTTTACTACAGTTTACACCGCAGCCATCGCCGTTTCAAGCGTTTTGTCATGAGATGTCGTCCGCTGGTAATGAGCTGTTCAGCAGCACCGCCAGCCGAAACTCGCCGCCCTCCTTGCTTATCTGAATCGTTCCGTGATATTTTTCCGCCGCCGTCCGTATATTACTCAAGCCCAACCCCGGCGGCGGCAGAGGCCTGGCCGGGCAGCTGTTGACAAATTCCAACAGGAAAAAATCGCCCTGCCGCCCGCAATCGATTCGTACAAACGGCTTCGCACACTCAAAGCAAGCCGCCAGCGCATTATCCAGCGCGTTGGCAAAAATCACGCACCAATCAAAATCCGCCACCACGCCCTCCGGCAAACCAAATCCCGCAGCCAGCTCCACCGGCACGCCGCGGGCCGCCGCCAAAGCCAGCTTGTCCCGCAGCAGCACATCCAAGGCGGCGTTGCCCGTGTGGCACGGCAGTTCCAAAGCCGCGTCCGCCGCCTGCAATTCCTGCAAGTAGGCGGCCGCCTGCGCCGCTCGCCCCTCCCGCAGCAACCCGGCCAGCACCGCCAAATGGTTCTTAATATCATGCCGAAAAGCCCTGGTCTGGGCGTATCTGGCCTCCGCCTCGGCCACATAAACCTGCTGCGCCCGCGCTGCCTGCTGCAAAGCCGCCATAGCCGCCTGGGCCTGTAAACCGCGGCAGGCCCTCTGATAGGCCCAAAGCGTGCAAAACAAAGCCGCCAGCCCCAACGCCTGCAACAACAGCAAAGCCAAATGCCGCGGCTGCTGCCCCACCGCTTGCGTATCAATAACACTATAGGCCGATTGCAAAATATAATATTCCGCCGCCAGCAAAAACAACCCCGGCAGAAGCAGCAACCAAAGCTGCCCGCCCTCCGTCGGCGGCGAAAAGAAGCGACAAATCAGCCAATATCCCAAAACCGTCAGCAGCAGCGCCAGCCCTACGGCCCCGCCAACCAGCAAGCGCTGCCAAACCAGCGGCAGATGAACCGGCAGCAGCATAACCTGCAACGAGGCCACCAACCCCGACGCCAGCTGTGGCACGCACAGGGCCAGCAGAGCCGCCGCCAAAGCCGCAGCCCCAGGCAGCTTCCGCCGGCAAAAGGCGTATAAAAGCAGCAGTTCCAGCAGCCAGATCAGGAGCGGTTCGCCAACCGTCGGCCACAAGTTGAGCAAAAATGCCAAGCTGCAAAGCAGCGCAGGATAAAGCAAATAGCACCAGGCAGGCTGCGGCCGCCGATTCAACCTGCCCACAAACGCCAAATGCAACACGCCCTGCCCGCAAACCGAGGCCAAATTTAACCCTAAACTAAACCAATCCATTGCCGCTCCTTTTCTGCATTGCCACCAGCAAGGCCTGCCGCAGCTCCGCCTCCCGCAGGCGCGAAACCGGAATTTCCTCGCCCTGTGCCAAACGCAGCCGGCCGCCGCTGCAACCGCGCACATAAGCCAAATTTACCAGATAACTGCGATGGCAACGGAAAAAGCGCTCGCCCAAACGGCTTTGCAGCTTTTCCAAACGCTCGTAAAAATCAATTATCTCCGTTTTACCGTCCGGCCACTGCAAATGCAGATAAACCTTGCGCCCCAAAACCTCGCAGTAAACCAGCTGCTGCAACGGCACCAGCAGGCGCTCCTGCCCCTTTTGGACAAGCAGCTGATCAGGCTCCTGATTTTCTCGGCTTTCCAGGCTTTGCCGCAGCCGGTTCAGTGTCTGGGCTAACGCCTCCGGCTGCAATGGCTTCAGCAAGTAGTCAAACGGCTGCACCTCAAAGGATTGAAAAACCAGCTCCCGCAGCACCGTAACGAAGATCAGAAAGCCGTCAAATCCCTGCCGCCGCAGCTCTTTGGCCGCCGTCAGACCGTCCGGCGGCGGCATTTTAATATCCAAGCATATCACCTGCGGCTGCCAGGCCAGCTGTTGCAGTAGGGCCTCGGCCCCGGCAAAGGCCCGCACCTCCGCCGGCCTGCCAACCTGGCGCCAAAAAGCGCCCAGCTGCTCCACCAGCTGCCGACGCATTGGCGCCTCATCATCGCAAACGGCAATCCGCAGGATTTCCCCAGCCGGCTTCAAAAACGTCCCAGCTTCAGCAAACCATGCTGGCTACAATAAAGATAAAGATCGCCGCGGCCCTGTTTGGGGAAGCGCACCTCCGCCGCCTGCTCCGGGTAAAGCTTCATAAACAGCACCCGGTCATAAGTTGCATAAGCCACAAAGGAGATGTAATGCTCCTTGCTCATCTCATGCGTCCAGGTGAGGTAACATTCGTCCTCCACCGCGCCCACCTCCGGCCGGTGCAGCTCGTCCGCCGGCTGGGCCTCCAAAGGCTGCAAACGCCGGCCGCAGCAGGTCACCTCCGCTTCGCCCAGGGCAAAAAGCGCACTGCCACAGTTGGGACAAACGTAAAACTTCAATTTTCGCATATTTCCTACCTCCTGTTCATTGGGCTGCAAATCGCCCGCCAAAATCTGTTCAATATTCACACCAAAAACCGCCGAAAGCTCCCGCAGCAGCGAAACGTCCGGCAGGCCCAGCCCCCGCTCCCATTTGGATATAGTGCGGTCGCTCAGGCCCAGGCGCTCAGCCAGCTGTTTTTGCGTCAGCCCGCGTTCCTGCCGCAGGCTTAAAATCAACTGGCCAACTTTGCTGCAATCCATTTTCATCACCTCTGCTATTTAGTATAAAACATTTTGCCCATTTTTGCAACCAACGCTCCGTGGAGTTTAATTAATTGGCAAATTTTTCAGGCTAAACTACCCGCTTGGGGAGTGGACAACCGCGCCAAACCTTTGATAAAATATAATAAGATTAAACTGGGAAAGGAGGCAAGCGGCTATGGAAAGCCAGCAAGAGGGCTATGTTATGCCGCCGGCAGCCCTGCAAAAGCTACGCGCAGCCCGCAATGCGGCCCAAACGGTTTACATTTACGGTGCAACAGGCTTTGGCAAAACGGAGCTGTTGCGGCATTACTTGCACAAACGGCATTACACCTATCTTTCCTGCGCCCAGCTGCCATGGGCAAATTGGCCATTGCCTAAGCAAAGCCGCCGGCACCCGGTGGTTTTGGACGACTTGCACCTGCTACATGACGAGCGTTTGCAACGCCAGATTTTGGAGCTTTGCACCCGTCCGGATATTTGGCTGCTGCTGAGCAGCCGCAGTCCTTTGCCCAACTGGCTGCTTTCAAGCTACGTCAACCATGGCTTTATCATCATAACGGAAGATAATCTGCGCTTGGGCAAGGCGGAAATCAACGCGCTGCTGGCCGCCAGCGGCCTCAGCTGCACCGACGAGGAGCTGCAATTTTTGGCGGAAACCAGCCAAGGCAACGCCTACGCCCTGCGCCACACCGCCTTGTGTATGCAAAACGGCCGGCGGGTGGGAACCGATCTTTATCTGGAGCTGGAAAGCGCCTTTGCAGAATATTTGGAAAACAATGTGCTCAATCGCTGGGATCCTGATTTGCTGGATTTTCTGTTGCAGGTTTGCGTGGTCGATGAGTTCAGCCTGGAGCTGGCGGAGTTAATCTCCGGCAACAGCCACGTGCTGGCCCTGCTGGAAAAGGCGGCGGCCACCGGCAACTTCCTCAGCCGGGAGGGGTCGGTCTATCGCCTGCGTTACGTGCTGCTAAAGGCGTTGCGCCGTCAGGCGGAAAAACGCTTTGGGCCCCAGCAGCAAAAGGATTGTGCCTACCGGGCCGGTTTATATTACGCAATGAATGGACAAATTTTGCTGGCCCTAAAAATGTTTGAACAAAGCGGCAAGCGGGAGCGGATTAAGGAACTGCTGATCCGCAACGCCCGCTTGAACCCCGGCAACGGGCATTACTGGGAGCTGCGCCATTATTATCTCAGCCTGGAGGAGGCTGAAATTGCTGAAAGTCCCGTGTTGATGTCAGCAATGAGCATGCTGCACTCGCTAATGCTGAATCCCCAAACCAGCGAACTTTGGTATAACCGACTGAAAAAATTCACCGCCAGGCAGGAAAGCGGCGCCAAACGGGAGGCGCAGGTGCAGCTGGCCTATTTGGATATTGCCCTGCCCCACCGCGGCAGCCGCGGCATGGTGGGGATTATGAAAGCCATTCCCAGCCTGCTGCTGGACAAAGGCCTGCAACTGCCGGAGTTCTCCGTCACCAGCAATCTGCCCAGCACTATGAACGGCGGCAAGGATTTTTGCCATTGGAGCCCTTACGACCGCCAACTGGCCGCCGGCATCGGCGGGCTGGTGGAACGCATTTTGGGGCGCGGCGGCAAGGGGCTGGTTAAAGCCGCCCTGGGCGAAAGCCTTTACGAAAAGGGCGAGGACACCTACAAGGTGCTCTCCCTCCTTTCCCGCGCCCAGCTGGAAACGGAAAACGGCGGCCTGCCGGAAATTGCCTTTGCCGCCGTGGGCGTACGGGTGCGGCTGATGTTGCTGGCGGACGACGCGGAGGCGGCGCGTGATATTTTGGCTGCCTTTGCCACAGCCGTGCAGGAACAAAAGGCCACCCAGCTGCTGCCTAATATTCGGGCCCTGCAATGCCGGCTGGCCCTTTACACCGGCAACACGGCTAGCGTTGCCAGCTGGCTACAGGAAGCGCCCAACGAGGACAAGGAATTTTGCGTGCTGGAGCGTTACCGTTACTTGACTAAAGTGCGCTGTTACCTTGCCCGCGGCGAACATCTGCGCGCCCTGGCCCTGCTGGAAAAGCTGCGTTACTACGCTGAAATTTGCAAACGGCCTTATGTTAATATGGAATGCGGCCTGCTGACGGCCATTGTGAAGCAACGCCTGGGGCAAGAGGATTGGCAGACGGAGCTGCTGCCGGCCCTGCAACAAGCCTGCGGCTTCGGCTTTATCCGCCTGATTAGCGAGGAAGGCGCGGCCATCTATCCGCTTTTGCAGCAGCTGGCGGCCAAAAAGCAAACGCCGCCCCAGCTGGAAGCCGCCTGGTGGCAGCGTCTGCTACAGGAAACCGAAACAATGGCCCGGCGTTACCCGCTTTATCTTCAGCGGCAGGCGGCCAGCACGCAGGATTTTTGCGCGCAGGCTTTGCAAATTCTGCGCTTGCAAGCGGACGGGCTCAGCGTGAAGCAGATTGCCGAACAGCTTGAAATCAAACCTAACACTGTTAAATATCACATCAAGGAAAATTACCGCAAGCTTGGCGTTTCCGACAAAACCGGCGCGCTGCTGGCGGCCCGCGGCCTTGGTTTGATATAAATATATTTCTAAATTTTTTTTACAAAGCCCTAGGGCTTTGTCTATCCCTTTGGGATAGACACGAACTTTTGTTCACTATTATAATGGAAGAAACTGGAGGTATTTTTATGAAAAAGCGTTTGGGGACTTTTATTTCAGCCCTGCTTTTTTGCCTGCTCTGCCTGCCCGGCGTTTGTTTGGCGGCAGAATTTACGGTTGAAAACCTGAAATACCAAACCACCGGTGAAAATACGGTGGAGGTTACGGGAATGGTAACCCCTTTGTCGGAGCCTGGCAAGCTGGTTATTCCGGCCACGGTAACCAGCAATGGCAAGCAATACACGGTTACGGCGATTGGTGGAAGTGCGTTTTATGCAGCAAATTCTTTTAGTGTAAATAATACTATCAAAAGCGTTGAGCTGCCGAATACCATAACCACAATCGGATCCGCTGCTTTTAGCCAATGTGCAAATTTGAAATCAATAGAAATACCAGCAGGCGTTCAAACTCTTAACAGCAGTGTTTTTAAAAATTGCACTGCGCTAGAAACAGTTACTCTGAACGAAGGCTTAAAAGAAATCGGTCAGGAAACCTTTTACGGTTGCACTGCTTTAACAGAAATAAACCTACCAAACAGCCTGCAAACTATTGTTAGATGGTCTTTTATCAAAGCCGGGCTTACCAAATTAACTTGCCCTGAAAATTTAAACACTATTCAAAGCGGCGCTTTTAATAATTGCACCAACCTGAAAGACATCACCTTAAATGAAAACCTGCAAACCATTGAATCAACCGTTTTTGAACATTGCGGTTTTTCAGAAATTACGGTGCCCGCCAGTACAAACGTTGACCCAAGTGCTTTCAATAGTTGCACAGGCACAATTAAGGTGCACACAACACAATTATATGCCGCTTTGGTCAATAACAAAGAAAAATATCACTTCACCTACACTGTGCAACTGCTTGGTTCACTGCAAAATATTGAATTTGACGACGGCGATTATCATTTTATTATTATCGACGCTGATAATAAAGAAGTACAGCTTACCGGAATGTCGGCAGCTTATAAACAAGCCAATGGCAACACAAAACCCAGCGGCGCATTAACAATTCCCGACCAAGCAAGCGGCTATGGTAACAGCTATACGGTAACTTCTATTGGCGTTAGCGCGTTTAACGGCTGTGCCGGCTTGGCCGAGGTTAATTTGCCGGAATCCTTAACCAACATCAGCCAAGACTCTTTCAGAGAGTGCTACGGTTTAAGCAGAATAGAACTGCCGAATAACATCAAAACCATTGACAGCACCGCTTTTGTTTCCTGCAAAAACCTAAGCGAGATTAAATGGCCGGCTAATTTGGAAAGTATCGGCGATGGAGCTTTCCAAACCTGCCCAATAACCACCCTGCAATTACCAGATACGCTTCAACAAATTGGTGACGGCGCTTTTTACAACTGCCAGGAATTACAAAATGTTATTTTGCCGGACAACTTGCAAAGTATTGGTGAACAAGCATTTGAATATTGTGCCAAACTGGAGGCTGTCAGTTTACCAACCGGCTTAAAAGAAATGGGAACTAGCGTTTTTGCTTTTTGCCCTAACTTAAAAACAGTAACCTTTCCCGCTAATATTAATTTAACAAAACTTCCTAATTCCGCCTTTGCCAGCTGCACAAGTTTAGAGAATATTGAACTGCCGGCATCAATCAAAACTATTGGTACGGAAGCTTTTTCCACCTGCACCAGTCTGCAAAGCGTAACCCTACCGGAAAATCTGGAGGTTTTGGAGCAAGGCGCATTCTTTAACTGCACCAGCCTTTCCGGAAAATTACAGCTGCCGGAAAGCCTGACAAACATCGGCTATCGAACCTTTAAGGGCTGCACCGGCCTGGAGCGCATTTACATCACCGGCAGCAACCTGCAAAACGTGTCCGCGGAGGCCTTTGCCGGCGTGCCGCTTGTCACCTGCGACAGCGAGGAAATGCTGGAATGGCTGACTGACCGCGCCGGCGACGGCACCAAAATCAGGCTGCAAAATTACCCGATTAGCGTCAGCAGCGAACCGGCCAAGGGCGGCTCCGCCACAGCTTCCGCCAGCATCGCCGCCATTGGCGACAGAATCACTTTAACGGCAACCCCCAACGAGGGCTGGCTGTTTGAAAAATGGCAGCCGGAGGAACTGGAAATTACCAACAACGGCTTCACCATGCCGGATTACGCCGTGAACATTCAGGCCATTTTTAAGGAGGAAGAAAAACCCACCCCGCCCGATCCGGAAGAACCGATTAAGCCGGTTGACCCTCAACCCAGCGTTTACATCATTAACTACGACACCGACGGCGGCACCCTGGTGGGCGCACCCAACCCGGATTCCGCAACCAGCGGCCAGGAATATAAAATGCCGGCGGCCAACAAAAGCGGCAACACGCTGAAGCACTGGGCCATTGGCGGCAAAACCAGCAACATCACCGCCAACCCCGGCGACGTTTACACCTTTACGGCAGACACCTGGGTTTACGCCATTTGGCAGCCCGACAATACCAACCAGCCCAGCGGCGGCGGTGGCGGCCACCGGCCCAGTCAAACCAAACCGACCGAAACGGTTAAGCCAACTGAACCAACGCAACCAGGCAAACCGAACGCCGGCAACGCTGACAACATCAGCAGCATTTTCCAGGATTTGCAGCCCGGCGCTTGGTACTCTGAGGCCATTGCCTATGTTTACGCTCAAGGCTTAATGCAAGGCGTGGCGGAGAGCGAATTTGCCCCAAACGCCAATTTATCCCGCGCCATGCTGGCCCAAATCATTTACAATATGGCCGGCCAGCCGGAAACGACCTCCAACGGCAGCTTTGCGGATGTGGCGGACAACGCCTGGTACAGCAAAGCAATCAGTTGGGCCAATGCGCAAGGTGTTGTAACTGGCTACAGCCTAACGGAGTTTGCGCCCAACGCGGAAATCACCAGGGAGCAGCTGATTGTAATGCTCTGGCGTTACGCCGGCCAACCCGCGGCCAACCGGCAGCAAGCCGACTTCCCGGATTGGCAGCAAAGCAGCGCTTATGCCCGCCAGGCCCTCTGCTGGGCCGCCGAAAACGGCTTAATCAAGGGGCACACCGACGGCACGCTTCGCCCACAGGCCCCGGCCACCAGAGCGGAGGCCGCACAAGTGCTACAAAATTTCCTAATAAAAATTAGTAAATGAGAAACAAACCATAACAAAAGCGCCTGCACCAATTAAAAATAATCGGTGCAGGCTTTTTAGTCATATTAAAAATCAAATCGTACCGAACGCCGGCACAAAGTTCATCAATAACCAGCCAAACAGCGTGATCACCAAAATGCTGAGCATGGTTAAGGCAACGCCATTTTTGCCCATAAACGAGGGCTTCAGGCCAAAACCCACCGGAATGGCCCGGATTGAGGTGGGTAAAATATAAGCACAGTTGAAAGCAGCCGAGGCGATAAAGATATAGGGAATAGGGTTCAGCCCTAGCTGTTGGGTAACGCTGATAACCACCGGCAAGGAAATGGCCGCGGCGGCAGTGTTGCTGGCAATCTCCGCCAACAGAATGGTAAAGGCGACAAAAATCAGGATCGTAAACAGGCCGCCGGTCAAATTGCAGGCTGCCAGTTGGGCCGCCAAAACCTGCGCCGCGCCGGAATCGCTAATCATTCCACCCACAGCCATGCCGCCGGCGATCAGGAAAAGCAGGTTCCAGCCAATATTACGCTCCGCTTTGGCCCAGGTTAAAAATGGCCTGCCGTCGCTTTTAGGCAGCACAAAAGTTAGCATACCGCAAAGCATAAATATGTAAGCCGGCTTCAGGCCCGGCAGCCATTGCTCAAACAATGGCCGCGCAAAAGCCAGCAAGGTTGCCGCCCCAAACAATACCACGCTGACGGCCTCATCGCGGTTCATCGGCGGCAGCTCCTGATAGAGGCCGCGGAAATATTCCTTGCTGCCATCCAGCCGCACATTTTTCGGCTTAATCAGCAGTAGATACAGCACCCCAACCACAATCAACAGCAACATAAAAGGCACCAGACGCACAATCCAATCCAGATAAGCAAACTCCTGACCGGTGAGTTGCTCAAAATAGCCCACCGAAATCAGGTTCATCGCGCCGCCCAGGGGCGTGCCCACGCCGCCCACGCCGGCGCCCCAAGCAATCGCCGCTAAAATAATGGAGCGAATTGGGCTATCCGCCGGGCTAACATATTGCAGCATCGCAAAGGCAATAGGGGTCAGTACCATACACACCACCGCATTGGGCAGCACCGTGGAAAGCACCGCCGGCAGTACAAACCAGATTACGATTTGCTGCGTAGCGGACGGGCCGATAATGCAGAGAGCCTTGAGGGAGAGCCGGCGGTCAAAGCCGGTTTCCTGCCAGGTAATCGCCAACAAATCCGCCCCCAAAAGCAGCACCACAATCTCTGAAAAATAGCTGCTAATAATGCTACTCATCGGCAAAATAGCAAACAGCGAATTAACAACAACAGGCACAAAAGCGGTCACTGCCGGACTAACCGGCACCGTAATCCACCAAAAACCCATCCAAACCACCGTGCCCACAGCCACCCGCGCTTCTAGCTCAAACAGATTAGCCGGCAGCAACAGCACCACCAACGCAAACAGCAGCGGCCCCAACGCTATATACAACCTTTGGGCGCAGCTCAGCGGTTTATCCTCCATTGACAACATCCCCTTACAAGCTTTTAGTTATAGTATACGCTATTTTGCGACAAAACTCCTGCCTGACGCAGTGTTTTTTGCCTAATCCGTAGCCTACTCGCTCATGCGGTAATGCCCCACAATATCCCGCCGTCTTTCCAGCACATCTTCCTCATAAGCAGCCTGGAAAGGGTTGGCGTGGTGAATAAGATACGGCACGCCGGAATCATTGCGCAAGTTGGAAACTATGCCAATATGCTTCTTAAAAATTACAATATCACCGCCCTGCCATGCGGCAATATTATGCACATCCGTGTCCAGGGCCAGCGCGTTGCCGGCAAAATAAACCTGCAAATTAGGCACCCGGCGGAAATCAATCCGCGCGTCCGGCTCCGCCACCGCGTAAGCCTCCGGCCGGGCCGCGATATCCAACGCCACCAGCTGCTGCAAATCGTAACCGGCGGCCAGCAAAGCCTGGGCCACCACATCAGTACAAACGCCAAAATGGTCGTCTGGATAACCGCTTTCATAATACTTGCTTTTGTAAACCGGGTTGGTTGCAATATAATCCCTGGCCCCCTGCAATATATCGGTTTGGTCGTCCAGCCCGTCGCCGTCCCTATCCTGCGAGCTTATTTGCTCTGCAACGCCAAAATCCGCATTGGTATAAGCGTCAGGCAAGGCGCTGCTAGTACCGATAAAATAAAACCGACCGGCGTAAAGCGCACCCAGCAACGTCAACAGTAGCAAGCACGCCAAAAATTTCCGCTTTCTCATTCATTTAACCTCCAAGCATATCACCATTTAAGCGCAGGCAGCCAACCCCACAAAATGGAGCTGGCTGCCTGACGATTTTTAATAAGTCAATTTTGGCCGTTTACAGATTGAAATAGCGCATAATCATCTGTGCAGCTTCAGCCCGGCTGGTGTTATCCTGCGGACGGAAAGTGCCATCAGGATAGCCAGTAATAACTCCGTGCTGGCTGGCCCAGCTCAAAGCCTGTTTAGCATAATCGCTAGCCTCTGCTGCATCGGAAAAACTCAACTGTTCGCTGGTCTGCGGCTGCCCGGCAAAACGCCAAAGCAACGTTGCCAACTGCTCACGGGTGATTGGATCCTGCGGGCCATAATTGCCGTCGCCGTAACCCCAAAGCACATCGTTACGGCCGCCCCAGGTAATTGCCGGCCAATACCATTCCTGGTCGACGTCATCAAACACGCCCTCGCCGCTGACTGCCGGCCGCCCTGCCTTATTGTAGAGCACCTGAGCCATCATCGCGCGGGAAAGGGGAATATTTGTTTCCCACTCTTTCGGGGCTGTGCCAATCATTAAACTCTTTTCAATACAGTAATGTACGCCGTCGTGATACCAAGCCGTGGGAATAGAATCAGTATACGGCCAAATCGGACAAGTTTCATCCTTGGGACAATCCCCTTGATGACCATGCCCAGCCATTCCCTCGGCCACAAACAAAGCCTGAATGCTGTGGCCGGATCTTACATTTTCAAACGTGTAGCTGGTCACCGGCCCAACGCTCTTGCTATCCACCAAAACATCACTAAGCACATAACCCTCGTTTGGTTTAATAGTGAAAGTCTGGTCGGCGCCGCGGCTAACCACCACCCGTTTATCCGGGGAGATTTCACCGCCAATGCTGGCGCTGGCTGTAATCACATAGCTGGCCGAGCTGCTGCCGCCACCACCGGAGCCGCCGCTGTTGCCGCCGTTTGGCAGCCCGCCGGTTATATCGCCAGTGCTTAGGTTCAAAGTGCCGCCATTGTTGGAAATAGTCGTTTCCTTGCCGTTTTGGTCAACCACCTTAGTGCCCGGCGGCAATGTGATAGTAACATTGTCATCCTTATCCTTGTTCAGTTTAACCTCGCCGCCCTGCTCCGGCAGCTT
Source organism: Bacillota bacterium (assembly GCA_021769035.1). Lineage (GTDB taxonomy): Bacteria > Bacillota > Dehalobacteriia > UBA4068 > UBA4997 > Avidehalobacter. The sequence continues at coordinate 12,437 of JAETTP010000005.1, forward strand.
AACCGTGTAATTCTGCTCAGGCTGCTGCGGATTTTCCGGGGTAACAGTAATTTCGCTGCCGCCCGGCAGGTCAATGCTGCCGTCCGGCTTCACCGGAACCGGCTTGGTGGGATCAGGAACTTTGTCGATTTTAACTGTAACATCTTCATTTTCAACTTCAGTACCAACAGGAGCTTGGGCCTCGCCGTCCGGGCCGACTTTCACCGCGTCGCCCTCAGGGGCCGTCAGTGTAGTTTCTTTTTTGGTGCCGTCTGGATTTTTCTGCTCCACCGTCACCTTTTCACTGGTCACATTGCCGTCCGGGTCCACCGAACCGCCTTTTTCCGCCGTAATATCCGGGCCGTCCTCAGTTTCCACCTTGAAAGGCTCGTCAATGAATACCTTGCCCGTTTCATCAACCACCGGCGGCTTGGGAGTTTCACCCGGCTTATCCGGGTCGGTAGGCTTCTGCGGTGTAATAACCACCGGCGGTTTTTCCGGATCTTTCGGAGTTATGGTTATCTCACCCTGATCATCTACTTCCACCTTAGCTTCTGGCGTTTCAACTGGCTGTTCAGGCGTTACCACCTGTGCGTCATCAGGCGGATTATTAGGATGAACTGGCTCGGTTGGCCTATCAGGATTTTCCGGTTCCTTATCCGTCAGTTCGCCAGTATCTGGATTAAACACCGGATTATCCTTGTCAACTTCCGTTTCCTTGCCATCAACTGTAACCTTTGTGCCCGGCGGCAAAATCAATGTGCCGCCGTTGCCAAAGTCGATACTCGGCTGCTCATTGCCCTCCAGATTAGGCAAAGCAATTACAATCTTTACATTTTCTTTATTCTTCACTTCAACCTTGCTATCCGCAGGCAAAGTTACACCGCTATCCGTAAAGCCAATTTCACCGCCCTCATTTGGCAAAGCGATTGTAATGCTTGCATTGCCCTTTGACGGATCGCTAATCGTAACTTCACTGCCATTGCCAGCAGGCAGCTGCACATCGCCGCTGGGGCTAACCGTTGCGGCATTGTCCGGTTCAGTGCCGCCAACTGCTTCAATTTTTATTATCACGTGATCAACTGTGACGGTGCTGCCAGCCGGGGCCTGCGCCTCGCCTTTGGTGTCAACTTTAATATCTTGGTTTTCCGTTGCAGTTATTTTAACTATTGTGTGCTCTTCTTCATCAGCCACCGTCACCTCAGGAGCGGTGACCGTGCCATCAGCCGCAACCTCGCCCGGCTGCTCCAAAGTAATTTCCGGGCCGTCCTCCGTTTGCACAGTGGTTTTCGCCGGAGCCTCCAGCACAATATTTGGAGCTTCTTCGTCAGCAGCAGGCTCTTCCAGCCTCAAATCCACAGTCTTATCAGCCGGAGGTGTAATTTGGGTAGGCGCTTCGGCTGTTGGAGTGCTGATTTCCAACACACCATCATTATTTTTGATTGTTTGAGTGGGAGTATTGTTTTTCTTCTGGGTCAGCGTTGCGCCTTCGGGCAATGTCATAATCGGTTTTTTCTGTGCATTATTTTCAACCTTAACTTCGCCCTCAGATTTATCGTCCATTTCAATAGTGGTTATATAATCAGGAATTTTACCACTAATATTTACTTTACCGCCGTTTTTCAGGAACACCCGGCCGCCGTAAAGCCAAACAATTTCCAAATTGCGCTGGCAATCCAACACATTCAGCACGGCCTTTTCCGGCACCCAGAAAATATGCTGCATTTCATAAATCCAGGTGTCGTTGTCCGCACCCAGGTTGCTGCCGTTCAAACAAAAGTCTGTTTTATTCAGCACAACCAAAGCGTTCGGCATTGTGAAATTGCCCTCAAGATAATACTGTCCACCTGTTAAATATCTGTAAGCCATTTTATTATCAGGCAAAGTACCCGTATGAATGGCTGGTGAGTACTCTTGTGTAACAGTATTAAAGTTACCCTCATTAATTACCGTTGCTTCAGCCAATTCCGGATGCCGCACCGAATGAGGCCCATCGCTCGGCTTATCCACAACGCCACTATTATCAACCGTCACTTTGCCGCCAGCAGTTCCTGCTGCCGGAGCGTAATTTACATTATTAGCAGGGTCTTTGGCAATCATATTCAGCGTGCCGCCGCCTGCAACCTCAATGCCGCCGCTGCCAGCCAAACCCTTAAAGCCGTCCGTATTATCTTCTGCTTTGCCCTCATCATTGGCAAGGTTCAAGGTTGCGCCATTTGCCACTTCAAACGCCGGGCCGCTCGCCGGGCCGGTGATTTTATAGCCGTTCAGGCAAATATATGCCGCGCCACTTGTAACCGTAATAGTTTGGGACAAGTTAATATCCTGAGTCAGGTAATAATAACCAGCACCCAAAGGATTGGAAATAGTTGAAGTTGGAGTGTACACATTGCCATTGTGTATGTGGTCAGTGCTAACATCTTGCGGCAGTGTTATTGTGCCACCTGCTTCAACCTTAACAACGCCATTCTTTGTAGCAGTATATTCTGCCGTCTTATCATCTTTATTTTTTATCACCACTTTGCCGCCGGTGGCCACTTCGATACCGCCGGTTGCTGCCAGCTTGGCAAAAACATCAGGCTGGCAATCAAACAAATTCAAAACGCCGTTAGCGGGCACCTTAAAGGCCGGTTTATCAGTTAAATCAGTAAATGTGTTGCCGTTCAAGCAAAGATTTACAGTACCGGAGATTGTAACGGTGTCTGTAATGTTGCCGGTCAGGTAATAGTTGCCTGCGGCAAGAGATTTATAATCATCTGGAAGTGCTGTAAACACCACATCACCGTGCTTGTGGCTTTCAACAGTTGGACCGGCTACTAGTTCCAAATAATTACCTGCTTCATTCCACGCAACATGATAATGTTCGCTATCATCAGCATGGAAATAGTCCAAATATTTGCCATAATCAGCATTAACAACACTTATTTGTGAACCGTAGTTAGCAACATCTCTGTTAACATTAATATTTGCATCACTAGCTAAATTTCCAACAGTTATTTTTTGGTTGTTATATACACAAATGTTATATGGTTTACCATTTTTAAAATTACCATAAATTTGATAATTACCATAAACATTAAATACTGCTGTATCGTTTTTAACATGAAAAACGCCTGCACCATTGCCATCAGATTCATTTCCGGTAATCACGCCGCCTCGCATGTTAAATTGACCACCATTCCATACCCCAGCACCAATAGCAGGTACACCAGCAACTTTATTTCCCTTAATTTCACCACCATTCATAAATATTGAACCATTATTGTAAATACCAGCACCTGCACCATTAGCACCAGCTCTATTATTATTAATTTTTCCACTATTAAAAGTTAATTGTCCACCAGTATTAACTTTTATACCGCCACCATCGTCAGCAATATTTCCAGTAATCTCACCACCACTTAAATTAAACTTACCATCACTAGCTATACAAACGCCACCACCGAAAGCACCCGCATTATCTGATGTGGAAGCCGTGTTATGGCCAACAGTGCCACCATACATATTAACAGTACCATGGCTTCCCAAAAACATACCAGCACCTTGTCTTGCATTATTGAAAGCGATAGTTCCGCCATACATATTTAAAGTACCATAATTAGTGATCTGAACGGCTCCGCCAGTTTCACTTGCGCCTCCAGTAATCACACCACCATTAATAGTTACACCAGATATTGTGTGCTCTGTTCCCGGATTACAATCACACAAATCTAATGTCCTACTGCCGGAAAGAACGAAAAATGAATAATTGTCATTACTATTGTTTTTTACATATTTAATTACATGACCATTTAAGCATAAACTAACATTTGCATCTAACGTTATTGGATTGTTTATTTCAATATCTTCTCCCAAATAACTATTTTTTGTTAATTTATAGCTCCACATATTAGTGCCAGACCCAGTAGTCGGCTACAAAGGTACGCCATTAGCACATAATTTGCCATCAGTATTAACTGTCAACTTATTCTCAAAAGTAATCGAAGTATTGCCAACCGTTACGCTACTATCATAGCCAACATTTAAAGCATGGCTATGTTTTTCGCTTATTGTACCGTCAGCATAAATCATTACGACACATTCTTTCTGGGCTGTATATGAATTGGCGCTGCCAACTTGAACTTTACCACCAGCTTCAATCTTAATACCGCCGCTATTAGCCAAACCGGCAAAGCTGTCATTGCCCACACAATTTCTAATATTCAGTACAGAACCGTTTGGTACACTAAACGCCGGCTCATCATCAGCTGGGCCTGTGATTGTTTTGCCGTTCAGACAAAGGTCAACAGTACTAGTAATTTCCACCGTGTCGTTCAGTGAAACTGCATCAGTCAAATAATAGCTGCCAGCTTGCAGAGGACTTTCAAGCGTATTTTTATCTGTAAAGTTCTGTCCATTATGCTCGTGCTTTTCTACAATATCACCGTTAGGTTTAACTATTACAACACAGTCTTTTTCTGAATTTATAAATTCCGACTCATCACCATCCATATTACACACGACTAAAACCTTGCCGCCCTTTGCAATTTTAATATCGCCAGCCGTAGTCAAATCTTCAAAGTTGTAATTACCATCGGCGTCAAAACCACCCTCATGATTATAAATTGTCAGCTTGGAATTAGCCGGAACATTAAATATTGGCGTACCGTCAGTTGGGCCAGTGATTGCCTTGTCGTTCAGGCAAAGGCTAACTTGCCCTGAAACTGTAAACGTATTGTTCAGTGTAACTGGTTCTTTAAGGTAATAATAAGTTGTACCGCCTGTTCCAATAGTATCAGAAACAAAATCATTATTGGTTATGGCCGTAAATTCAGTTGAACTGCCAGGGTGAGTATGTTTGCCTATCCCGTTTCCCGCATAATAATACAATAAGTTGTCACTGGTATTAAAGCTAATGTAGGAATTTTCCGGGTCATCAGCAAAAAAAGATCCTACATAGTTTTTATAAGTTGCATTACCTTGACCTGATTGCATTTTGGCATTATAAGGCCCGCTAGTATTGTCCGGCGGTTCGACCGAAAAGCCTACTCTGGCATCAGTGGTTAAAGCGTCGCCACCAGTTATATCAATAGTAAACGCTCGATGTTGGCCTGTTTCATATACAACATAATATTCAATATAAACATTATTAGGTTTTCTCTCTTCGCCGGCCGTATTGCCATAGATTTTAGGCGTTTGTGCAAAAGAGAAACTATTTGTGGCAGGATAAAAACCGCCGCCAGCCTGGGAGGCATGATTACCTGTAATTTGAATACTCGATATAGTGATTGGGGAATTGTAGTAAACGCCGCCTCCATTACCAGAGGTAGCTGTATTCCCTTTTATTACACCACCAGACAACAAAGTTCGGTTGGAGGTACTTCCTGTGTGATTATATGCCACCACCATCTGCTGCCTTGTTTCCTGAAATTTCGCCCCCTGACATTTCAATATAACCGTTGTCCTTAATATAAATGCCGCCGCCATTAGATGTAGCGGTATTGTTAGATATAACACCATTTTTTAATTGTGCCTTATTGACTACAACACATACACCGCCACCATTTTTTGCCTCATTATCGGTTATCTTACCACCATTTATAACAAAAGTTCCACCGGAAACCCCGCCGCCATCTTCCTCCGCCTTATTTTTGGTTATAACACCACCATACATATAAAAATCATTGCTATATGATATAGCGCCACCACTATTTTTAGTCTGATTGCCGGCAATGGTTCCGCCATACATAGTGAACTCTCCTCGGCTTTGACTTAAGATAGCACCGCCACCTCAGGTAGCACTGCCACCACTGGTATATTCAGCGTCACCGCCGGTAATCAAACCGCCTTTAATAGTTACTTGTGTTGTATTATCAGCCGGGTCAATTATAATATGCTCATTTTCATTGGGTTTACAATCACAAATCAATAATCTGTTGCCATACGCGCCAGATCCCGTTTTTGCGTCAATGTGGATCACCCTGTTATTTGGTTGTGTTTGCTTAATTACATGACCATTTAAACAAATTCCCACCTGGACATTACCAGAAATATGTATAGCACTATTTAATTCTATATTACTCGCAACATAATAATTACCTGATACTGTCAGTTTATTATCTTCAACAGGATTTCCGTCAACATAAAGCTGGCCATCTAAAGATGTTAATTTATGGCTAAATTCTTGAACCCTTCCAGTGCCACTTAGAATATCTTCATAAGTTGCCATAGGATGCTTATGAGCCTCATCGTCCGCCAACATCATAACGCTGGGGTCAACAACCTCAACACCGCCCAGCAGCTCAATCTGGCCCCACTCGTTCTCATCGTCCGCGCTGTCGTCAGGGTAAACCACGCCCACAATCTGGCTGCCGCTCTGCCCACCGTCCGTCACAGTCAGCTTACCGCGCGCGCCAACGTAAATCAGGCAAGGAACCTCCTCGCCAACCAGCCTGTGTCCATTAAGGTTAAGCAAAATCTGTCCGTCCTCAGGCACCTGCGCAAAAATGCCCTCCGGCGCGTCAGCCGCCGTCACCATAACGTCCTGCTGCAAAGTCACCGCGCCGCCCTGGTCTGCCGCCAGCTGCCACGCCTCGACAAAATCCAACCACTGTCCGTCCGCAACGCCGCCGTTCAGCGGGGTATACAGGGTTTGTTTATTGCCTTCGTTAGAAGGCAATAAATTACCCTGGGTAATTTGCGACGAATTACTTTGCACATCTTCATCCACTCGGTAGTGCTCATTGGCGCTCACCGCCCAAACTGCCGATGAAAGCATAAAAAGTAACGCAAACAGACCCAAGGTCAATCCAACCAAAGGCTTCTTCATTTTGCATCCAACCTTTCTCCAGGCCCGTTGTGCTTCCCTGCCTCAACGTCACCAACCAGACCTGTCAAATTATTCTTATTTAAATTGTACACCAACCAACAGCAAAGGTCAAGGGAAAACCGATAAAATAAAGGCATTTTCCCCAAGAAAAACGCCTTTATTTGTGTAAATATTTATCGATTTTTTAATCCTCTTTATGCCTCGGTTTTTTCAGCAGCAAAGCCGCCAAGCCAGCCAATGCAGCCAGGCAAAACGCTGCCCAAAGCCAAAGCTTGCTTTCATCGCCGGTTTGCGGGGCCTCCTGCCAAGCCAAAGGCACCTCGTCCTCCGGCAGATACACCCATTCCTCAAGTTCTTCGTCCCAAACCTTAACATAGGTTTTACCCTCAACGGTAATCTGCTCAGGGCTAGTCGGGTCGTTCGGGTCCGGCAATTCCGGCCTCGGTTGTTCCGGCTCGTCAACCGGCTGTTCAACCTGCGGCTTCTCAGGCTCCGGTTCCGTCACCTTAGGTTCCTCCGGTTGCTCAGGGGCCGGCTTTTCCGGCTCCGGCTCAGGTTCCGGGTCGTCACCGGGGTCATTCCCAGGTTCCGGCTCCGGTTCTGGCTCTGGCTCTGGCTCTGGCTCTGGCTCAGGTTCCGGTTCTGGCTCCGGGTCAGGCTTAGGAGATGGGCCCGGTCCAGGGCCCGGTCCCGGCGGCGGTTCCTCGCCCTCCCGGTAGTAACGCAAAATAATCACCTGCTCGCCGCCGGGCGTGGCATTAACCCAATTCATATCCTCCGCAGGCGTATAGGCATTATCTCCGGCCATTTTGCCGTAGGCCGCTTCTTCATAAGTATAAGTGAAAGCGCCAAAGTTTGGCTGTTTAGCCACGTTGCCGGCCGTATATTTTGTTTCGTCCAACACCAGCTGGGCCACAGTGCCAATACCGCTTTTGCCCTCCAGAGTAACGCTACCGTCCGCCTCGCGCAGGTAGTATTCGTGCACATACCGATACGAGCCCTTATACTCCGGCATACGGTAGTAGCGCAGGATAATCACCTGGTCGCCCTTTTCCGTGGCCAAAACCCATTGTTTGGTGCTATCCGGCTGATAACCATAGCGCAAGGCGGCCTCAGTAGTTTCGTCAACATTGCTGCTGGCAAGTATCTTTTCAACTTCGCTCTCGTTTACAATTCGGCCGTAAAGCCCCTGGAAGTAGGTGTAGGTATATTGTTGGTCTTGCCAGGTGTGCTCCGGCTGGCGCTCCACGCCGCTCACGTCATAATGCGTATCATCAAGGATTGTTTCAACCGTTTCAATCGGGCTGAAGCCCTCGCGCATATCGCCCTGCGGCGTACGCTTAAAGTAAGCATGTACCACCTTATATTTACCCATCTTAGGAGGCGCTTGATAATAACGCAGAATAATAATCTGCTGATCCTCATCTTCCCTCAAAGCAACAACGTGATCCATACTGGGATCAACCGTGTAGGTAATATCTCCCTCCACCGGCTTATCCTCGGCCTCTCGTTTAGCCCGATTCGCATCGCTGCCAATAATATACGGATTATCATTAACATTCTGAGCGTCCGGCAGCAAATTGTAAACATCCACATTCACGTCGTAAGCCCCATTTGTCAAACTCTGGCTGGCCAGCTTAGCCCCCTCTGTTTTACGTCCACCAATTGTGCCCCCATAAACCGCGTCGCAGTAAATATATTCCTGACCGCTTGGCCCATGGAGAATCAGCTCCACATCATCATCAGTGTACACGGTATTAACCGGCTTACCGCCTCTGGCAAAAATATAACTTCTTTCTTTCCAATTCTCAACTCCAACCGATTCTCTGGTCGGGTAATACTCATGCACCACATAGTAGCCGCCAATTTCCCTTGTAAAATTGTTTGTTACCTTAATTGTTGATGGTGTGCCGCCCCTAATCACAGACACCATGCTGCTATCACTGTAGCTAAGGGTGAAGCCCAGGTTGGTGTCTTTCACCGAGTGCACCGTATAGCTGCCGGGGGCAAGGCCGGGCCCAAAGGTTTTGCTTTCACCGGCGTTCAGCTGAAACTCCTCCACGCTGCCGTCAGGCTTAACCAGCTCGTAATAGTAAACACGCCCATCTTTATATCCCTCCAAGTTAAGAGAAGGCTTATGAACAACAAAACTGCCGCTTTCATTAATAATTTCGGTGGAAAGAGTGGAACCAGTGGTTGAAGTGCTGGCAGAATCATAAGCCTCAAGGGTAAACCCTTCTGTAGGCTTAGGTAACTCAACAGTTTCAGTTATTGTATATTTTCGTCCTGAAACCAAACCCGTCAAAGTCTTACTTTCTCCGGGATACAGAACAAACTCACTGCGATAATTATTAGTAGCTGTAACAACATAACGATATTGCACGCTTCCAGCCCACGGATTGCCGCTGGTATCTGCCGGTTTAGTAATTATTAGTTGTTTTGCAGTTCCTGCATTAACAGTTATTTTGCTACCGCTAACCTCCTTAACATTTTTATTAAGTTTATGCAAGTACAGGTTGATTCTAAAACCAGTCACGCCTGGCGTATCAATCTTATAGTAAATAGTCCCTGGAGCTAATCTGTACATAGGATTTTCTATAAGTAATTCTTCTCCAACCGTGCCATTTTTAAACCTATAGTTAAGTCTGCCTTTCTCTTCCTGACCTCTATAAGTACCGCCAATCACAACTTCATAGCTACTACCATCAGATAATCCCTGTATATTTGTTACACCAATTTGAAAATAATCTCCATTTTCAGCATTACCTAAATCTCTGGGAGTAACTTTATAGTAACCATACGAGTTATTAGATACAGTTGTGTATGTTGTTTTTAGTATGGATTCAGTTGGTATTCCAACCTCAAATCCCGCAACCCCCTCAAATTCATCATACATAACCTCTTGCACATTATAATCGCCTTGAGTCAACGGATGCCTAACCAAATGCGCGCCCTCGCCCGGCTGACAGGTTTCCGTATAGGAATCACCCCACCTGCTCAGCTTATATGTATGCGGCAAACCGTCATCCGGCGGCGTCAACTTCAACCTGCCATAATCACCAGTAAAAGTAATCCTGGCCGTTTCACCTGCCGCCACCGGCACCGTCGGGTGCTGAATATCTAAATTAAAGCCCTCGCGGGTACGCACCTCTTCAATTTTATATTCGCCAACCGGCACGCCTGTCACAGTTTTTGTTTCATTGTTCGCAACGTAAAAAATATGGCTCCACGTGTTTTCCCCTTGGTTAGCAGGATAAATTCGATAGGTGTAGGTGCGCACCGGCTCGCCCTCCAAATTAGGCGGTTTGCTAATGGTAATCTGCCCGTTCGGTTTGTTGATAGCAAAAATTGCTTCCCGCTCCTGCACAAACATCGTACTCTGGAAATCGCTGGTGCCCATTTTCCAATTCGGCACAACCACGCTACTATTATCCGTCATCTCCACCACGCTTGCGGAAAATACATTACCCCTGGAAAACTCCACCTGTTCGCCGCCCTTAACTTTCACAGTTTCATTAAAAGGTTGGTACTCGTTTCCCGATTTCTCCAAGCCCCGCACCTCAAAGGTATATTCCTGCGCCTTGGCCTGGCTCAGTTCATCTTCCGTCATACCATCCGCAGAAATAATCTTTTCAATAATCAACCTGTAAGAACTTAGGCTATCGCTATCCGCAAAAATCAGCGTGCCCGCCGATAACAAAACCAGCAGAAACAGGATTGCCAAGCTAAAAATTCTTTTCCCTCTCACGTTAATACTCATTTTCCGCCAAACTCCTTTTAAAAAATTTGTTACGAAACCTGATATTACACATTTATTCCCGCAGTCGCTCATTCACCGCCACCGCCAGCTCGCCCAGCCGCCCCTCCAGATAAGGCCCCGGACACAAGGTGTTGGCAAACATTCGGTGGCAGGTTAAGTTTCCCCGCTCATCTCCGGTGTAGGTCAGCTCCGCTATACCGTTACGCCGGCAGACATCTGCGCAAAGTTCCACCAAGGCGGCAAAGGCCGCCTCGCTCACGTGCCAATCGCCGCCGATTTGATCATTAGCCACCTCAACCGTCACCGCCCGCGCATCGTTGGTCGCATTGCTAGAAGTCCAGGCCTGGTTAGCTTCCTCCACAAATATGCCAATCCGGCCCTGGCTGTCGATAGCATAATTGGCCGAGGTTCGCCGGTCCTGGTTAGCAAAACGCTCGCCAACCTCCGCCAGCTGCAAATCGGCTCCCATATGATGAATGGTAATACTGTCAATCTGAGCCGCCCGCGGAAAATCTGCACACGGCGAAAGCCAGGCATATTCCGCCAGGCTGCTGTTGCGTCCAACCACCGCCGCCAGCTCCTCCCCGGCTAATTCCCGCCCAATATAATCCGGCAAGCGTTCGGAGGCCGTCCAACACAATGTCAAAACCAGGACGGTCACCCCGGCAAAGCCAAGCAAAAGCAACCAAACATTGGCAAACTCACTTTTTTTCAGGCCAAATTGCATTCACATCACCGCCTTATTTCGCAAAGCAGCGCCAATTCCAGACAAACAACACGGCCAATATCCCAAAAAGCAACCGCCAAACCCAACAACTTAAACGTATGCCGGAAGCCCGTGACGGCTGAGCTACCGTCAGCATAACCATTGCCGTAATACCCAGATAAAAAAAACTGGTATCCAACAAGCAATGAGTCAAAAAAGCCCCAAACTCCGCTCTGGTTTCAGGCTGCTTAGATTTAAGCCAAACCCGAATAGCCAAAATCAGCAAGGCCGCAGCCGCCAGCAGGCCCAGCTCCACCCCCACATGGATCAACACATTATGAATGTGCCAGGTGTTAAAAAATTTATCAGCGTCCTGCATATTCAACCCGCGCCACTGGTAGGGCCCCACTCCCCAAAGCGGATTTTGCCAACAGTAATGCAGGCCGTTGCGCATCATTTGCAAACGCTCGGCAAAGGTGGCCAGGCTGCTGGGCCTCACCAGCACCAATCCGGCCGCCACCAAACTACCCAGGGCTGCCAAACCAGCCGCCACCTTTGGTTTAACAGCTAAAAAACGCCCAAAATCCCACCAGCCGGCAACCAACACCCCGGCATAGAGCAAAAGCGGCAGACACAGCCAAGGATAATCCGTCCGGGCCGCCGCCAGATACAACAACAAGCCCATGCCAACGCCCAGCGTCGCCTTAGCCAAAAGCTGGGCCAAATAAACTGCCGCCGCATAGCCCCCTTGCGCTTTACGTCCCACAACTAAAAGCACTATGCCAACTGCCATTGCCAAAAAACTGCCCAAGGAGAGCGTCAAAGCCAAAGCCATCAGCAAAACTGCTTCCACGGCAAACCAAAGGCGCAGAATTAATTTCCGTCGCTTGCTTAAAACAGCTTCCGGCTCCGGCCGATACCCCTGCCAAATAAACCAACCAAGCACCAAAAAAATGCCCAAGGCGTTAGGGTTGCCCAAAAAAAACGCCAATCGTCGGGCGCTGCCCTCAGCAAGTGCCGCATAAGTAAACTGTCCCAGACCAATCAACGCCACCAAGCCTGCCAAACCAGCGCACAGGCGGCGCAGCCAAATTTGCTCCTCCCCGCTCAGGCCGACCAACAGCAGATAAAGCAACAGCCAAATCAGCTGGCAGCCGGCATAGCCGTCAGCAATGTTGCCAAATGTGCCCCAGGAGGCAACCGCGCTTAGCAGATTGTAAAACAAAAGCGGCCCCAACACCCAGCCGTCAATTTTAGCTCCCGCCGCAGCCACCGCCGGGGCCTGCACAATCCCTACCGCGCACAAAATCAGGCCCAGCAGGCTGACAGTCCGCACGTCGCCAACCCCTAACAGCAGCAGCACAAAAAGCGCCAAAAACAGGCACAGCACAATATAATGGTCAATCAAGCGCCAAAAGCCGCCACCCACATCTGCTCGCCATCCTTTTAGTTATCCAAACTTATTCCAGCTACTATGAAAATAATAACTAAGAATAAAGACACTATTTGACTATTACAGGAATATTTTAACTGATATTTTTAACTATGTCAATAATAAATACGGATTTTTCTATAGATTTAAACAGCAATCGCCGCCACTTCCCAGGAAATGACGGCGAACTGTTTCTTCATATTTAATATGTCGTTATGCTTAAAGCCCAAAGCTGTCGTGCAGGGCACGCACCGCGTCCTTGGCGCCCTCCTTTTGCAAAATGCAGGACACCTTAATTTCTGAGGTGGAAATCATATCAATATTAAAACCGTTATCGTACAGGCATTTGAACATCTTGGCCGCCACGCCGGGGTTGGTAATCATGCCCGCGCCCACAATGGAAACCTTAGCCACGTCGTCGGCCAGGGCAAAATGCTCCGCCTCCAGTTGGGCCACCACCGGCTCCAAAATCTCCTCCAGCTTGCCGTCCGCTTCCTTGCCGCAGGTGAAGGATATATCATTGCGGCCGTCCTTGTGGCCGCTCTGGATAATCATATCCACATTAATCTTCGCGTCTGCCAAAGCGCCAAACAAAACGCTGGCAATGCCCGGCCGGTCCGGCACGCCGTAAACCGTCACCTTAACCACATCGTCGTCGTATGCCACGCCGCTCACCAAAACCTCACGTTCCAACTGCTTCATATCAATTTCCTCCTTCACCATAGTGCCCTCATTATCGTTAAAGCTGGAGCGCACGCAAATCGGCATATTAAAGGTTTTTGCCACCTCCACGCTGCGCGGCTGCAAAACGCCCGCGCCCAAGCTGCTCATCTCCAGCATTTCATCAAAGGATATTTCCTCCAGCTTGTGCGCATTGGGCACAATCCGCGGGTCTGCCGTATAAACCCCGTCCACGTCGGTGTATATCTCGCAGAAATCGGCGTTCAGACCAATAGCCAAAGCCACGCCGGAGGTGTCCGAGCCGCCGCGGCCCAGGGTGTGGATTTCCCCCAGCGAGTCAATGCCCTGAAAGCCGGTGACGATAACCACCTTGCCGGAGGCCAGCTCCCGCTCCAGCCGCACCGAATCAATGGAAAGAATTTTCGCCCGGCTGTAAACCCGGTCGGTCCGAATCCCCGCCTGCTCCCCGGTGAGCGAAACCGCCTTGTAGCCCATGCTTTGCAGGGCAATCGCCAGCAAAGCCACGCTCTGCTGCTCCCCGGTAGACATCAGCATATCCATCTCCCGTTCCGAGGGATATGCGGTCAGCTGCCGGGCCAAAGCGATCAAATCGTCGGTGGTGTCGCCCATTGCCGAAAGCACCACCACCACCTGATTGCCAGCGTCCACCGTCCGGGCCACCCGGCGGGCCACGTTCTGGATACGTTCAATATTAGCGACTGAACTGCCGCCAAACTTTTGCACAATTAATGCCATTATTTTTCCCCCTTAATTTAATCCGTTCAGCAACCCTGAGCGCCCTGATTATCCTGCGCCAAAACCTGCACCTTGGGGTGCACGCCGCAGGCAAACCAGGCCCGGCGCATTGCCTGGCGTATGGCCGCGCCGTCGCCGTCGGTGAAGGCAATCAGCGTCGGCCCGGCGCCGGAAAGGCCCGCCGCCAAGGCTCCGGCCGCTCTGGCCGCCCGCAGCACCCGTTTGGCGCCCTTAATCAGGCGATAACGCTGCTCCTGGTGCAGGCGGTCGTCAAAGGCCGTGGCAAAAAGCTGCAAATCGCCGCAGGCCATAGCCCCCACCATCAAAGCCGCACATTGAATATTATGAACTGCATCTTCCCGGCGTACCTCCGCCGGCAAAATTTTTCGGGCCCGGCTGGTGGAAAGGAAAAAATCCGGAATCGCCGCCACCGCCCTAAGCTCCGCCGGCGGCTGCAAACGCAGCACCACCGTTTTGCCGCCCCGCTGGCAGGACGACACAAAACCGCCGTACAAGGCCGGGGCCACATTGTCGGAGTGCCCCTCCAGCTCCACGGCCAGCTCCAGCAGGCTGTCGTCCGCCAAAGGCTCGCCCAGCAGCATGTTGGCCGCTTTCAGCCCGCCCACAATGGCGGCGGCGGAGCTGCCCAACCCACGGGAAACTGGTATCACATTATACATCTTAAATTCCAGGCCGCCAAACGGCTCGCCGGCCGCTTCAAAAACCCGCCGGGCCGCCCGCACCGTCAAATTCTCCTTGGGCTGTTCCATACCTTTAGTATGCGCCCCCACGTTGGCCATGCGTATACCGCGCCCCTGCACGCGCCGCAGCCCAACCGTGTTATACATCGCCAGCGCCATGCCAAAGGTATCAAATCCAGCGCCCATATTAGCCGTGGTGGCCGGCACCTTAACATTTACCTCTTGCAGCATAGGCTTTACTCTCCTTTAACGCGAATCATACTAGCCACGCAGTCCACGCAGGCCAGGCGGTGCAGCCGGCCCATCGCCTCCTGCAAGTTGGCCTCCCGCACCTGGTGGGTAATCAGCACGATTTCCGCCAGGCCGCTGTCCATCACCCGCTTTTGGATAACCGAATCCAAACTGATTTCCGAATCCGCAAAGGCCTCGGCAATCTGGGCCAAAACCTTGGGTTTATCCTGCACCATCAGGCGAATGTAAAATTTGTTGAAGCAATCGCCAATCGGCAAAACCCGGCGGCTGGCAAACTGACGCAGGCCGTAGCTGCCGCGGGTGCCGTTGACGACGTGCCGGGCGGCGGCAATCACATCGCCAACCACCGCGCTGGCCGTCGGCAGAGAGCCCGCGCCCCGGCCATAGAACATCGACTGACCCAGCGCATCGCCCTCCACAAACACCGCATTGAAAACGTCGTTCACCGCAGCCAGCGGGTGGCTGGCCGGAATCATCAGCGGATAAACGCAAACCTCCGCCGCCTCGTCGCCCTGCGGCCGGGCCAGGCCCACCAGCTTAATCACATAGCCCAGCTGAGCGGCGTAATCAATATCAAACTTGCTGATTTTGGTAATACCCTCCACATAAACCATATCCTCAGTGATATTGGTATTATAAGCAATCGAAGCCAAAATCGCCATTTTACGTGCCGCATCAAAGCCCTCGATGTCATTGGTGGGGTTGGCCTCGGCGTAGCCAAGCTCCTGGGCCCGCTGCAAGCAGGGCTGAAAATCCGCCCCCGTGCTGGACATCTGCGACAAAATATAGTTAGTTGTGCCATTCACAACGCCCATAATCTCCACAATATTGTTGGCGGCCAGGCTGTCTTTCAAAGCTTTCAAAATCGGTATGCCGCCGGCCACGCTGGCCTCAAACAGGAAATCCGCCTGCTGCTCCTCCGCCAGCTTAAAAAGCTCCGCCCCGTGCGAGGCCACCAAATCCTTGTTGGCCGTCACCACGGATTTACCGGCCCGCAAGGCCGCCTGCACCATCTCCAAAGCCGGGTGAATACCGCCAATCAATTCGATAATCACCTCAATTTCCGGGTCGTCCACCAAATCGTGAAAATCACTGGTAGCGGTGGTGTCCGTCAGGCCCAGCTCGGCAATTTTGGCCTCCGTGTAAGGCACATCCAGATTGCAAACCCGCTTCACGTGCAGCGCAAAGCCCCGGTCGGCAATCAGCCGGCCGTTCTGGGCCAGCAGCTGCAAGGTGCCGCCGCCCACCGTGCCCAGGCCAATCAGGCCAACCTTAACCGTCCGTGCTTTTTCTGCCTCTTTTGTATTTTGCATTTTATTATCAACCTTTCATATTAAATTTATAACCTGTTAAATTTATAACTTGGTATTCAGCTCGCCGATATAACCGGCGGAAATTATGCCGGGAATTTGCTGAATTTGCTCCAGCAAACCGCCCAGGGAAAGCTCGCTTTCAGATATCTCCATGGTGATAGTGGCGGCGGCAATCCCGGCCAGGGGCATATCCTGATTTAGGGTGTGAATGTTGCAGTGGTTATCCGCCAGCACCGCCAAAACGGCCATCAACCGCCCCGGCGAGTTATCCATTCGGATATTCAACGCCACCACCCGATAAGTTTCCTGCTGGTAAAAGGGAAAAATACCGTCCTTGTACTTGTAAAACACACTGCGGCTGATGTCGGCCATCTTCACCGCCTCGTTGACGCTGTGGGCGTCGCCCCTGGCTAAAAGCTGTTTGGCCAGGGCAGTGCGCTTAATGGCCTCCGGCAGAATGTCGTCGTAAATAATATAGGCTTCCCGGTTATTGTTCATAAATCCAACCTCTCAGCAATTTGTCCGCAGCTTGCGGAAGAATATCCACCCTGCGCATACAGAATATAGCAGCTATTATAACAAAAAACCGTCGATATTACAAGCTTTTTTTTAGATTTTTTTGCCCTTAAAGAAAAAAATATTGGCGCTTGCCAATTTCAGCGCCAATATAACTAATTTAAGCCTGCTTTTTTATGGGCCGCAGCCAGCCGTATAAAAGCGAGCGATAAACCGGTACGTAGATAATTGGCGCCAAAAAGCAGTTCACCAAAGCGCCGCCCAAAATAATCTTGCTGATAAAGGTCATCGAGAAGAAGCTGCCGGAAAGCAGGCCGGCAAACAGGGCATAAAGCAGACAGTTGGCAAAATGCACCCCAAAAACCGAAAGCACGGCAATCAGATAGTTCTCCTTAAACAAGCCCTTGGTAAAGTGGCCGCACAAAAAGCCGGTGAAGCCCCAAACCAAAAGGTTCAACCCCAAAAAACGGCCCACCACCAAATCCTGCAAAAAACCGCAAAACAGCCCGTGCCCCAGGCCCGGCAAAGCGCCCCGCAGCACCCCGGCATAAACCGGGAAAAACAGCAGCAGCCGCGGGCAAAAAACGCCCCAGCCCAAATTGTTCAGCACGCCGTATTGCAGCAAAAAGGCCGCCAGATATAACACCGCCAGCACCAGCCAACGCCGCCAGTTGTTCATAAAAGCCCTCCCATTCTAATTGCGCCTGTTTTTGGGCATCAGAACGATGACCTCCTCCAGGTGGGCAAAATCCACATAGGAGCGCACATCAATATTCAGCATCAGGCCGTCGCTTTGCAAGTCGATGTTGTTAATATAGCCCACCAGCAGGCCCTGCGGATAAATACCGCCGTAGCCGGAGGTCAAAACCTGCTGATAATTTTCAATTTCCGCGTCGTAGGGCACGTGAATCATGCTCAGGCTGTCGGTTTCGCCGTCGCCCTCCACCACGCCAATCGTCCGGGTGTTCTGCACCATTGCGCTCACCGCGCCGCTGCGGTCGGTCAGCAACAACACAGTGGAGTTATACTCAGTCGTGCTGAGGATTCGCCCCACCAGCCCCTGCGCGCAAATCACCGGCATGCCGGGCTTAAAGCCATCTTGGGCGCCGCCATTAATCGTCATCTGCTTATACCACTCGCTGGGCTCCCGGTTAATCACAGAGGTGGTCACATAATCAAACTTGTCGGTGTAATCGTCCACCACGTTCAGCAATTCACTCAAACGCTCGTTTTCCAGCTTATATTCCTCAATCTGCACCAGTTGCAGGCGCAGATTGCTCAACTCCTTGCGCAGCTCCTCATTTTCCGCCCGCAGATTGTCAATACCCTCCAAGTAAGCACCCCAGTTGCCAATATTAGCCGCAATAACCTTGGCCCCCTTTTGCATAGGCGCCAAAAAATCCTGTAAAATCTGCTCCGGCTTAGAAATATTTTCTCGCTCCGTTGAGGTTATGCTGGCCAGATAAAACACGCCAATCAGCAGCGCCACAACGACGCCGCCAATCAAAAGCCTCTTTCTATTAGGAGTCACAAAAAACTACACCCTCCAACCTAAAATCCTCCTTAAAACTATCACTTGCGGTTCCCATTATCCAAAATATGGATATTCTCCAGCACCTTGCTGGTGCCCAAAACCACGGCGTTCAGTGCCTGGTCGGACAAATGCACCATAATATGCGTTTCCATCGAAACCAGCTTGGGCAGGCCACGCAGCAAGGAACCGCCGCCGGCCATCACAATGCCGCGGTCCATAATATCCGCCGCCAGCTCCGGCGGGGACTTCTCCAAACAAATTTTAATAGCATCGATAATCGCCGCCACCGGCTCCGCCAGGGCCTGATTAATCTGGTCTGTGGTGATGGTGACGGTTTTGGGCAGGCCGGTCATCAAGTCGCGCCCGCGCACGGAGTAGGTTTCGCCCATTTCCTCGCGCTCCAAATAGGCGGAGCCAATCTGGATTTTGATCTCCTCCGCCGTGCGCTCGCCAATCGCCAGGTTAAAATTCTTCTTAATATAGTTGACAATCGCCTCGTCCATCTTGTCGCCGGCCACCCGCACGGAATGTACCGTCACCAGGCCGCCTAAGGAAATCAGGCCAACCTCCGTGGTGCCGCCGCCAATATCCACAATCATATTGCCCACCGGCTCCATCACCGGCAGCCCGGCGCCAATGGCCGCCGCCATAGGCTCCTCAATCAGATAGGCCTCCTTGGCCCCGGCGTTTAAGGCCGCTTCCCGGATAGCCCGCTCCTCCACGGTGGTAACCCCGGAGGGAACGCAAATCACAATGCGCGGCCGGGAAAAAATCGAACGGTTTTTAATCACCTTATCAATAAAATACTTCAGCATGCTCTGCGTCGTGTCAAAATCGGCAATCACGCCGTCTTTAACCGGCCGGATAGCCATAATATTGCCGGGCGTGCGGCCCAGCATTTTTTTTGCCTCGTTGCCCACGGCCAAAATCTTTTTGGTGTTCTTGTCAATCGCAACCACGGAGGGCTCCGTGGTAATCGCGTCGCGGCCCTTCACATAAACCAGCGTATTGGCAGTTCCCAAATCAATACCAATATCTATATTAAACAAAACCTTTGCCCCTTTCTTCGGCGCTGTCCCTGTTGTCAACTCTCAAAATCATTTTCCGAAACATTACACATCAGCAAATCAGCAGCAAGTCAATAATTAGCTGTCCAACTTATATTATAGTATATTTTCCCCCTTAAATACAACAGGTTAGGCAGGTTTTTCTGCTTTTTTTTATTAATTTTTTATTATTTTTTTCCTCAGAGGCCGAAATGCAGCGCTTATTTTGTCGAACAGCCCGGCAAAGCCCCTGCTGGCAGCATTTCCGCCAGCAGCCGCAGCGGCAAACCGATGATATTATCCTCGTCGCCAACCAGCTCCTGCACGAAGCACCTGGCCCCGCCCTGAATAGCATAGGCCCCGGCTTTATCCAGCGGCTCGCCGCCAGCCACATAAGCGATAATCTCTGCTGACTCCAGCTTGCGGAAGCGCACCCGGCTTTCCGCCACGCCGCTTTGCAGCCGGCCCCGCCGCCACACGGCCACCCCGGTGAAAACGCTGTGCGCCCGGCCGGACAAAGCCTGCAACATGCGGCAGGCCTCCGCCGCGTCCGCCGGCTTGCCAAAAATCTGCCAGCAATCGCCCTGCTGCAAGGCCACCACCGTATCCGCCGCCACAATGCAAACCTCCGCGCCGTCGGCTGCCGCTGCACCGGCTGCCGACGTGCTTTGCGGCTGCAACGCCGCCACCGCCTCCGCTTTCCGGCGGGCGTTGGCCTGCACCAATTCGGCCGGCGGCAATTCATTTGTCAACTCCGCCACCTCGGCCACCTTAATTTCCGGCTCCACCCCGGCCTGCCGCAGCAAATCCAACCGCCGGGGCGAGGCGGAAGCCAAAATCAGCTTAACGCTCATCTCAATAATTCTCCTGTTCAATTCCCAACAAGTAGGCCCGCGCCTCCGCCAACATATACAGAGAGCCGGTCACCAAAAGCAGCGGCTCCGCCTCCGGCCGGCCGGCCGTCAACCGCCCGCCATCGCTCACTTCCGCCAACGATTCCCGCAATGCTGCCAATTCCTGCTGCCCGGCGGCCACCGCCTGCGGCACAACCTCCACCAGTTGGCAGGGCACCGCCAACTCCCGGCAGATTTCCGCCAAAGCCTGCCAATCGCCGGCCCTGGGGCTGGGCACTCTGGTGATAACCGCGCGGCTCACCAAAGGCAACAGCAGGCGCAGAGCCTCCGCCCGTTCCTTATCCGCCAGCATGCCCAAAACCGCCACAATCGGCCGCCCAGGCCAATATTGCTGCAAGGCGGCGCTTAGGGCCTGCATACCGGCCACATTGTGCGCGCCGTCCAAAAGCGTCAACGGCTGCCGGCCGACAATCTCCAGACGGCCGGGCCAACGGGCCGCCGCCAAACCCTGCCGCACGGCGGCCGCCGGCAAAGCCAGCTTGTCCGCCGCCGCCACCGCCAAAGCCGCGTTAGCCAACTGGTGCTCGCCTAAAAGCTGAATTGACAAATCCGCATAAGTCAATTTGTTTTCCGTCAAACTTTGCCAGTGAAATGTTTGGCCGTTTTCGTCCGCCTGCCGCAGCTGATAAGCAAAATCCCGGCCCAGCTGCCAAAGCTGGGTCTGCACCGCCGCCGCTCTTTTTTGCAGCACAGCCAGCGCCGCCGGATTTTGCGCCGCCGTCAGGGCCGGCACGCCCGGCTTGATAATGCCGGCTTTCACTGCCGCAATTTCAGCCACGGTTTCCCCCAGATAGGCCATGTGGTCCATCGCCACATTAGTAATCAGAGCCAGTTCCGGCTGAATAACGTTGGTGGAGTCAATCTCGCCGCCCATGCCGACCTCAATAACCGCCCAATCAGCCTGCTGTTCCGTAAAATAATGCAAGGCCAAGGCCGTGCTGATTTCAAACTCCGTGGGCGGCTCCTCGCCGGCGGCCGCCATCTGATCTAAGGCCGGCTGAATAAGCGCCAGCTGCCGAACCAGCTCCTGCTTGCTCAGCGGTTGGCCGTTCAGCCGGAAACGCTCCCGGTAGGAGTGTAAATGCGGCGAGGTGAAAAGCCCGGTCTTGTAACCGCAGGCCTGCAACATCTCCGACAGCATAACGGAAACCGAGCCTTTGCCGTTGGTGCCGCCCACGTGGATATATCTTGGCGCGCCCTGCCAGTGCGGATTGCCCAGCAAAGCCAGCAGCTTTTCAATCCGCTGCAAGCCTAGGTTTATACCAAATTTTGTCCGTTCTGCCAAAAATTGCAGAGCGGCAAAGTAAGCCGCGTCAACAGACGGCGTTTCCGCATTCGCTTTCTGAATATTATGCTCAACAGTTTGTTCGGCTATGAATTTATCAGCTGGCATTCGCTTAAAACCTCGCTTTTTTTCTAATTTTGTAGTCTATTTATTTTAACAGAAGCAAAGGCGCTTGTCTACAAAAAATTTCCACATTTTCCGCATTTTTAGCTTAATAGCTAGCCAAAAATCACGGCATAATAAAACCTGAACCAAGAAAATGGAGGTGCAAAAATGAGTAAAAATATGAACAAAGCTATGGTTTATGCCGCCGTGGTAGCCGGGCTGGGCACGCTCAGCGCAATCGGAGCAATGAGTATGCCCAAATCAGGCAGTTGCATGCACAGCGGGCGCAGTCGGCGCATGATGGGCGCAGTTTCCAACGTCACCGAGGAATTTGCCGATGAGTTTTGCATGATGGCTCACAAAACCGGCAACGCAATGATTAAAACCGGCCGCTGGATTAACCGGCTGGTTCCGTAAGCCAAAAGCGACAGGCGGCCTGCCGGCCGCCTTACATCTAAAAAAGAGGGAGGTAAAATGGCTAAAATACGCTTAAAAAAACTGGCCTGGACGCTGTTTTACGCCGCCCTGATTTTAACCCTGCTGCTGCTCTGCCGGGCCCTGCTGCTGCCCCTGGGCCTGGCCGCGGCCATGTGCTACATTCTGCTGCCGGCAGTCAAAAAACTGGAAAGCTGGCGGCTGCCCAGCTGGCTGGCGATTCTGCTGGTTTATATTGTGCTGTTCAGCGGGCTGGCAGCCGTCCTCTGCTGGGGCGTGCCCCGGCTTTGGCGCGATTTGGCGGCCATCGGCCAGCTGCTGCCAGAAACCGTAGCCAGCTGCCGTAGCCTGTGGCAGGATTGCCACACCGCTTTGCCGCAACGCCTGGGCCTGCCGCAGCTGCCCGCCTTTATAGACGACTGCATGGACGATTTTATCCAGAGCCTAGGCGACGGCCTTTACAACTGGCTGATGCGCAGCTTAAAGCTGCTGCCCTCGCTGTTCAGCAACCTCTCCACGCTGATTTTTGCGCCGG
Source organism: Bacillota bacterium (assembly GCA_021769035.1). GTDB lineage: Bacteria > Bacillota > Dehalobacteriia > UBA4068 > UBA4997 > Avidehalobacter. The sequence continues at coordinate 35,195 of JAETTP010000005.1, forward strand.
TTTTCGCCTTCTATCTGCTGCGCGACCGGCAAACCTTTGCCAAATTAGCACAGGAGCAACTGCCCAGCCACTTTTGCCGCCGCCTGCGGCCGCTGCTGGCAGAGCTGAACGCTATGCTCACCGGCTTTGTGCGCGGCTATCTGCTGGTGGCCGTCTGCGTAGGGCTGTTGTTTTATCTGCTGCTTTGGCTGTTCGGCGTGGATTACAGCTTCACGCTGGGCCTGATTATGGCCGTAGCGGAGCTGATCCCCTACCTGGGGCCGCTGCTGGCCTTTGTGCCCTGCCTGCTTTTGGTGCTGGTGCAGGGCAGGCTGGCCGTCGTCAAAATGCTGATTATCTGGTTTGTGGTGCAACAACTGGAAAATATTGTTATCTCGCCGCGGATTATGGCTGGGGCCGTGCGCCTGCACCCCTTGTATATCATCTGCGCCGTGCTGGTGGGCGGCTACTGGTTTGGCGTCACTGGCATGATTATCGCCGTGCCGCTGGCGGCCTCTCTGGCGCCGGCCGCCAACTGGTTCTATCACTGGTGGAAAGGGGCGCGGGATATGGAAATGCCCTGGTTCTATTAAGCAACGCCTGATAAACACCGCCGTTTCTCACTGAAACGGTTGCGCTTAAAAATATTGTGCGTAATCAACTTCAGCCGCAAAGCCTGGCTCCGCCGCCTGCGGCTTGTTGCGAGCAGAGCGAGCGGAGCGTGATTGCTTATCGTTGCGGGCCGGCTTGTCCGCCGCGGCGGCTTCCTGCCTGGCCTCGCTGGCCAACAGCTGCTCCATATTAGTAATGCCCTCCCGCCGCCAACGCAGTAGAATTTTGTCAATATAAGCCAAATTAAGGGCATTATGCAGCACGGCCCGGCGCATCGCCTCTTTCAGCAGGGTAAAATCCCAGCGGTCGGCAATCAGCCAGGCGTTCAGCTTTTCCAGCTCCAACGGGGAAAGAGGCCGGGCAAACTCACCCTCAAAAAGCTGGTAGGCCGACCGGATAATCTCCTTTTCCTCAATCTGCTGACTGGTTGCTGCTTCAGCCTCAGCTGCGGAGGTCGGCGCAGGCACGCTGTGCTGAAAAACCCAAAGCTCCAGCAGTTTAGCGTAAAGCCCCTCCAGGGAATACACCACGCCGGGCACGTCGTCCAATCGCTGCAAAACTCCCTGCTGCTGCAAAGCGGCCAGGGCCGCGCTCATCTCCGCCTGCTGGCCGTTCCATTTAGCCAAAAGTTTGTCCTGCTCCACATAGGGCAAAAACTTCTGCTGGCAGGCCAGCACCCGCAGCAGGTCGATAAACTGCTGGTCGGAAAGGCCAATTGCTTGATAATTGTTCAGTAAGTAATCCGGCACTTGGGTACTCTCAAAGTATAAGGCCTTGGTGAAGGCCGGTTCCATATTATGGTTTAAATCATTGCTCATTTCCGCCAGAACCCCCTCGTGAAAATAACTAACATTGACATAAGCTCCAGTCTGCCCAAAACCATATAAAAGGCTAAAAACATTTTGGCAAAGGCCGGCAAACCGATGTAATTACAGGTGGGGCCAAAGCTTTCAAAGGCCGGCCCAACGTTGGTCAGGGCCGCCAAGGTCACCGAGATGGCCTCAAAAGGCGAGAGGCCCACCGCCGCCATAGTCAGGGTGCCCAAACCGATTAAAAGGAAGAAAATCAGCAGAAAAACCTGCACCGCATTCAACGTGGCCTGCGGCAGAATTTTTTTATCCAGCTTAACGGAGCAGACCAGCCGTGGCTGCAAGGTTTTATTCAAACTGGCAAAACAGCTTTTCACGGTGATAATCCAACGGCTGACTTTAACCGAACCGGAGGTGCTGCCCGCACAGCCGCCCAGAAAATACAGGCAGAACAGCACAATCCGGCAAAACGAGGGCCAAAGGTCATAGTCGGCGGAATAAAAGCCGGTGGTGGTCATTATGTTGACCACCTGGAAGCTGGCCTGCCTGATGTTATATTCCAGCGTGCGGTCCGGATAATAGTTGTTATAAAGTAAGGAACAAGTCACCGCCGCCGAGGCCAACAAAATAATACAGACGTAAACCCGAAACTCCTCACTGCGCCAAAAGTAGTTACGTCGCTTAAAAAACAACAGATAATAAAAGGCCAGATTGGTGCCGGAAATTGCCATAAACAGCACCACCAGCCATTGAGCCACCGCATTATCGTCAAAAGCGGACATACTGGCATTACGGCTGGAGAAACCGCCGGTGGAAACGGTGCCAAAGGTGTGGCAGAGGGCGTCCACAAAGTTCAGGCCACTCAACATCAGCAGCCCCAACAGCAAAGCGGAAATGCCAACGTAAGTCATCCAAAGAATTTGGGCCATATCGTCGCTTTTAGGGGCCAGCTTTTCCGTCAGGGCATTGCCGGGCGCTTCCGCCTTATACATCTTGTTGGCCGCGTTGCCGGAAGCCAAAGCCGCCAGCAGCACCACAATGCCCATACCGCCCAGCCAGTGCGTCAGGCCGCGCCAAATCAAAATACCGGAGGGCAAGGCCTCCAAATCCGGCAAAATGGAGGCTCCAGTGGTGGTAAAGCCGGAAAGGCTCTCAAACAAAGCGTCAATCGGGCTGCAAGTATGGCTGAAAATATAGGGCAGCGCGCCCAAACAGCCGGCCAGCAGCCAGGCAAAGGTGGCAATGCCACAGCTTTCCCGATTACGTAGCGGAGTCTTTCGGTCCTTTTTAAACAATATCATCAACGCTCCGCCCAAGCCCAGCATAACCAACTGCGCCGAAAGCAAAGCGCCCATTACGGTCTCCTGTTTCACCAGCTCAAAGGCCATCGGCAAAACCATCGCCGCCGCCAGCACCAGGCAAATCTTGCCTAAATTATATAGAACAACGCCAAAACGCATGCCAATCTCCCTATTTCAAAATCAGCCCTGTACCAGATAATCCGTCACCGCCTGCGCCGAGGCCGCGGCGGAAAAGGTCAGCACATTATCCCCCGGCAGCAGCTTAACCTCGCCGCCGGGGATAATAATATCCCCCTTGCGCACAATCAACCCAACGATGGACTGCTCCGGAAAACGCAGCTGTTTTAGGGCTTTGTTAGCCAGCTTACTGGTTTCCGGCAGCACGCACTCGTTCATCTGGGCCATATCGTTCTGCAAAAGCTTCAGGTTCAACACACTGCCCCGGTTAATAAAGCGCAGAATGGCCGCCACCATCAAACTGCGCGGGCTGACGGCTTTGTCAATGCCAAAATTTTCAATCATATTCACATAATCGGAACGACGGATCTGGGAAATCACCTTGCTGGCCCCCACGTGTTTGGCAATCATTGAGATAAGCACGTTAGATTCATCATCATCATTCACCGCCAACACCACGTCCATATCGGCAATATTTTCGTCCTCCATCAAATCCATATCCCGGCCGGAACCGTTGATAACCACGGTGCGGCTCAAGGCCTCGTTCAAATCCTGGCAGATTTCCGGGTTTTCCTCAAACAGCTTCACATTAATCCGTCGGTGTTTGGATTCAAAAATCTGGCAAAGATAAAAGGAAAGCAAGCCGCCGCCAAACACCGCCACATTGTTAATCGCCCTTTTGCGCGCTCCCAGATAAATCTCCAGGGAAAGCATATCCTTGGTGTCCGAAAGCAGAAAGATTTCGTCCTTGGCCAAAATCTGGGTGTCACCGTTGGGCACAATCATCTGTTCACCCCGGATAATGCCCACCACCACGCAGGGGTGCGGGAAATGTGCGTCCCGCAGCCGGCAGTTAAGGATTTTGCAATCGTCCTCCAGCTTCAAGCCCAACATCACCACCCGGCCGTCGGCGTAATATTCTACCTCGTGCGCCTCCGGGTGCAGCACCAGCTTGCCCAGCTCCTGGGCTGCCAGCAGCTCCGGATTGATAATCAGGTCAATGCCCAGCTGCTCCTGGCGTTCTGATTTTGCCAGCTCGCTGTATTCCCGTTTACGCACGCGGGCAATGGTGCTTTTAACCCCGTAGGATTTGGCGACAAAGCAGGTCATTATATTGATTTCGTCCAGCTCCGTCACGGCAATCAGCAGGTCGCTGCCGGCAATGCCCGCCTTTTCCTGCACCGACATTGCCGCACCGTTGCCCACCATCACCTGCACGTCCAAATATTCTTGCACCGTCTGCAAACGCTCGGCGTTGGTGTCAATCACCACCACCTCAATATCCTTGTTGGCCAAAGTTTCGGCAATGCTGAACCCCACCTTGCCGGCCCCCACAATTATTACTTTCATTGTTGTTTATTCTCCATATTTTTAAGCCTTGTTTTTATTGTAACACTATACGGCCTAAATAGCAAGTAAATGCCGCCCATTTTAATTCCCAAAAAGCAAAAAAAGGGCTTGACATAAAATTTTTATTCAAGTATCCTGTAGGCAATAGCTATTATCCGGGCTGCCGGCAGCTCCCAAATTAATATCAAACTATTTAGGAGTGAAGTCAAATGAAACACGAAATTTTTTGCGGTGCCCAAGAGTCACATTACGCCGCCGGCCTCAGCTTCGGCCAAAAGCTGGCCGCCCAGGGCCAATCCCTGCTACGCAACGCGCCTTTCCCGCTGACGGCAAAGCGCCGGGCCTTTGCCGCGGCCTGTCTGCCCGTCTACCAGCAATTTTTTCCGGAGGTGCTGGCAGAAATTGCCGGTCTGGCCGCCGGCCAAAACTGCCCGGAGGAGGATCTGCAAAGCCTGCTTTTTAGTATGTACGCCCTGCCGCCGGCCTGCCAATGCTCCTGCTTTGCCAGCGCCCCGGCGGGCGGCCCCATTCTGCTGGGCCGCAACAGCGATTTCCTGACCGCGCTGGCAGACTTTAATCTGAACGTAATTTATCATTTCAGCGACGGCGGCTTCAGCTTTCAGGCCAACACCACCGCTTTTATTGAAATGGAAGACGGCGTAAACCAACACGGCCTGGCTGTCGGTTTAACCTCCGTAACGCCAAGCCGGATTCAGCCGGGCTTCAACGCCGGCCTGCTGCTGCGCTGGCTGCTGGAAAAATGCCGCAGCACAGCGGAGGTTCTGCAAAGACTGCGCCAGCTGCCCATCGCTTCCGCCCAAACCTTAACAGTAGCAGACGCACAAGGAGAAATCGCCCTGATTGAATGTGAGGCCGGGCAAATTGCCGTCAAGCGGCCCACCTCGGCCCAGCCCTATGTTTTTGCCACCAACAGCTTCCAGCAACCAGAGCTGACCGCTACTCCCCGGCCGGCAGTGGACGATTGGCAGGCCGAGGAACGCCGGCAAACCCTGCGCCGCGCGCTGCAAGCCGGCCACGGCTGCCCAAGCCCGCAGGCCGCCCGGCAGCTTTTGGCAGGCCAGCAAGGCTTCCTTTGCCAGTATGACCCCAAAACCGGGCACGACACTGTTTGGGCGGTTGTTTATGACCTCTCGCAAAAAGCCGTTTGGCGGGCGGAGGGCAATCCAAGCCGCTACGCCTGGCAGCAGGATAAACGTTTCAGTTTTTAAGCCGTAAATCAGCGGCAGAAGCCCCAAAGCTTCTGCCGCTCTTATTCTTCATTTTAAGTCCGGTTTCTCGCCCCGGCTCAGGCGGTCAAACTCTGCCGCAAACTCTGATTTTTCAGCCTCCTGCCGGCGGCGAAAAATCCGCAAGGCCCGCCGCAAAGCCCGCGCCAATTCCGGTTTATGGGCCGTTTTGTCTGTTTCATTCGGCATAAACCCGCCTCCTTTGCCAGTTTACAAAACTGCTCAAGGATAGCCTGCCTCAAAATACGCCCAAATATACGCCGGCCTTAAAAGCCAGTTTTTGCTTAAAAACTGGCGTCTTCCGTTTCAATTTTGGTTTCCCGCAAAATTTTATACATTCCGGCGGCCTGCTCCGCCCGTTTGCTTTCGGCAATTTCCAAAATTTCCAGCTCCACCTCCCGGCGACCGAAAAGCAGGGTCAAGCGGTCGCCCACCTTAACGTCGCTGGCCGCTTTGGCCGGGCGGCCGTTCAGCAGCACCTTGCCGGCCCCGCTGACGTCCTTAGCCACAGTGCGCCGCTTAATCAAGCGCGAAACTTTCAAATATTTATCTAAACGCATTTCTTCTCCTTAATCAACAATCGCCGCCGTTTTCAACGGGAATGGCGACGCATCCAGCGAATGGACTTCCTCTGGTCGCTGTTGCTTCGCTAAAAAGGGAGGAGCAGCCGCAGCCATTCCTCCCCAATCATTGCATTAAACATCACGCAAAGGCCAAAACACTACTCGGCAATAGCGTCCTTCAGGGCCTTGCCAGCCTTAAAAGCCGGAACCTTGGCAGCCGGGATTTGAATTTTATCCCCAGTATGCGGATTGTGGCCCTCTCTGGCCGCGCGTTCACGCACTTCAAAGGTGCCAAAGCCAATCAGCTGCACTTTGTCATCTTTTTTCAGGCTGTCGGTAACAACCTCCACAAAAGCTTCCACGGCTTTGGCCGCGTCCTTTTTGCTCAATTCTGCCTGTTCAGCAACAGCATTAATCAGTTCTTTCTTATTCAATGTGATTACCTCCTACAAAGCCTGCCCACGCCACAGCCTGTCCTACCGTGGGCGAGCCTGGCAGCATAAAGTTTTTTAGAACTTTGTATTATTTTATCACCACAGGGAGCAAAATGCAACCCCTTTTTCACTTTTCCTTATAAAATTTGTGCTTTTTTACGCATTTTTTGGGACAGGCCTATCCTCCAGCAGGGATTTTGCCAGCAAAACCCGCGCCTCCACCGCCTGGCCCTGCCGTAAATAAACCCTGGGCAGGCGGCAACTGGCAGCGGTGCGGCGCATTGGCGCCTCCACCACGTCGCCCACCTGCAAGGGCAAATCGCCAATATCCACCATCATGCTCTGCATTGCCACCCGGCCCAAAATCGGCAACAGCTGACCCTGCCAAAACACGCCCCGCTGATAGCGGCCCAAAACCCGCTTGCCCACGTTGCGGCTCATCTCCTGCACGCTGTCCTTAATCGTAAGCTCCCGGGCGCTGGCCGTCACGCCAAAACCATCGCCGTAGCCGTAGGGAATCACCGCCAGCCGGGTGGGCTTTTTGGCCACAAACTCCTGGCTGTAGCCCACGCCGGCCCCTTTAGCAATTTCCCGAATCGCCGCAATGCGCGCCTTGGCTGCAAACGGCTCCGCCAGCGGCAGGCCCAGCTTTTTGGCCAGCCCCAGCTGCCCGTAAAGCACTGAGCCCACTCGCACCGCCGAAAAATGGGCCGCCGGATACCGCAGGCAGCCGGCGGAATTAGCCAAATGCCAGCAGATAGCAGCCTCCGCAAAGCCGGCTGCCTCCGCCTGCGCCTTAGCCTGCCCAAAACGCTCAATTTGCAGCCTGGCAAATCTTTCCTCCGTTTCCAAGGCCGTCGCCAAATGCGAATAGGCTCCGCAAAACTTTGGCGCGTCCGGCTGCTGCAAAAGACGCAGCACGGCCGCCAGCTCCTCGCCGGGCTCCACGCCAAAGCGGTTCATGCCGGTGTTGATTTTCAGATGACAGGTCAGCTGCGGCCAGCCCTGCAACAGCTCCGCCGTGTGCAGGCTGTCCACCGTGGCCGTCAGCCGGTGCTGAGCAAACAGCGGCAGTTCCGCGGCCTGCGGCGGCAAAAACACCAACACCGGCGCGCTGAGGCCGGCCTCCCGCAGCTCCAAAGCCTCCTCCAGGCTGGTAACCGCCAGCATATCGGCCCCAGCCTCGGCAAAGGCGCGGGCGCAGGGCACGGCCCCAAAGCCGTAGGCGTCGTTTTTCACCACGGCAATCAGGCCGGGCGCACCCTCCGGGTGCTGCTCCCGCAGCCGGCTGCTCACCGCCTGCAAATTGGCGGCCAGCTTATCCAAATCAATCTCCAGCCAATGCTGCAATCTTTCCCGAATATCCGACATAACAACCTCTTCCACTTACTTCTGCCCTTTTAACTTTTTCTTCAAATTAATAAGCCGCCGCACATTTTTCTGATATAGAGGCTCCAAAACGTTATAAAGGCTGTATTTAGCAGGATTAATCACCAAATCATATTCCCCGATAAACTCCGTATATTTGCCGCCGAAGCCCTTTTTGAACTTCACCAGGCCGTAAAGCGGGTGATCCTCCGCCACGTGGCCCGGCACGCCCCGGAAGTCGTACATTGTGCAGCCCTGGGCCTTGGCCCACTCAATCATCGTCCACTGAATTAAATAGTTGGGCATTAAATTGCGGTGGGAATTGGCGCTGGCCCCGTAAATATACCAGGCCTTGTCGCCCATTCGGAAAGCCAGGGTGCCGGCGATAGCCTCGCCCTCATAGTAAGCCATAAAAAGCTCCGTCTGCCCCACCGGGTGCAGGTGATCGTAAAAGCCCTCAAAGTAGCTGTAGGGCCGAATCAGGAAATGGTCGCGGGTGGCGGTAGTCGTCAAAATCCGATAAAATTCCGGCAGACATTCGCGCCCGGCCCCGCTGACGATTTCCACGCCCTTGCGGCCGGCCAGCCGGATATTGTAGCGGGTTTTCTGGTGGCAGTTAGCCAACAAGGTTTCCACATCGGGCGAAATATCCAGCCGGAACACAAAGCGCGGCTGAATGCCCTCAAAGCCCTCGCCCTTGTCCACCAGCGCAAAGCCGGCCTGTTGCAGGCGGCTGCGCCAAATTTCCGCCTCCGGCGCGTCCACATCAACGTCCGGGTCCACCTTCCAATAAATCACGCCCTGCTGTTTAGCCAAGCGGCGCACCTCCGCCACCAGCTGCTCCCAAAGCGGCGCATTGGCAATATCCACCACCGGCCCGCGGGGAGAGTAAAAAATCTGGCCCAGGCCGGCCGGCAGCGTGCGGCGCAGCAGCAAAACCGCCCCGCAGATTTGGCCGGCGGCGTCCTCCGCCACCAGGCGCAGGGGCTCCCAGGCCGGCTGCTTCACACAGCCCCAGTTCCAGCCTTGCAGCACATGCCCCTTAGGGTGCGCCGCCACAAAGGCGTCAAATTTTTCCGCATTGCCGGGCTCGTCCGGCAACAAACGAAATTGATATTCCTCAGTTGAATTCACCAAACACTTCTCCTTTTAGTCTTACTATATTAACAGCCGGCCAAGCAGCCTTGCAGGAAATCGCTAATCAGCGGGTGCGGCTGCTCCGGCCGCGACAAAAACTCCGGATGATACTGACAGCCCACAAACCAGGGATGTTGCGCCACCGGCAGGCTCAGGGCCTCCACAAAGGGACTTTCCGCGGAGCGGGCGCAAACAACCATGCCAGCCTGCTGCAAAGCCAGGGCCGCATCCTCCCGCAAAACGTAGCGGTGCCGGTGCCGCTCGGAAATTTCCAAATCACCATAAATCTGGAACAAGCGGCAGTTGGAATCGGTCAGGCTGATTGGCAGCAGACCGCTTTCCAGGCTGCCGCCGCCTCTGGCCTGAAACAGCACGTCAGACGAGCCGGTTTCCGGCATTTGAGCCGGCAGGCCCGCCACGTTGCGGGTATATTCCACCGCCATTGCGTGCATGCCCATACCAATCGCCAGGCAGGGCAGGCCGCTTTGCCGAGCCCAGCCCGCCGCGGCAATCATGCCCTCCGTGCCGCGCACGCCAAAGCCGTCCGGAATCACCAGCCCACTGTAGGGGGCCAGCTTGGCCGCCGCGTTGGTCGCTTCCAGCTCCTGCGCAGGCAGCATATGCACCTGCACGTCCAGCCCCAAATTCAGACCACAGTGGTGCAAAGCCTCTACCAGGCTGATATAAGCGTCCGGCAGGCTGGTATATTTACCAACCAAAGCAACCTCCACAGGTTTATTATTTGCCAAACTGCGCTGATAAAATGCGTCCCAACCGCTTATATCCGCTTCACCGGCCGGCAGACCCAATTTTTCAGCCACAATCTGATCCAAACCCTGCTGGTGCAGGGTCAGCGGCAGCTCGTAAACATTATCCGTAAACACCTGCTGCAAAACCGCCCGCCGCTCAATATCACAAAACAGAGAAATTTTGCTGACCGCGGTTTCGTCCAACTCCACCTCGGTGCGGCAGATGATTATATCCGGCTGAATACCCAAACTACGCAGGGTTTTCACGCTGTGCTGCACCGGCTTGGTTTTGGCCTCGCCGGCCACCCGCAGATACGGCACCAAAGCCACGTGCACAAACAAGGTTTGCTCCTTGCCCAAATCGTGGCGCAGCTGCCGAATGGTTTCCAAAAAGGCCAGCGATTCAATATCGCCCACCACGCCGCCAATCTCCACAATAATCACATCATAAGCCGCCTCCGCCAGGCCGCGGGTGATGGTGCGCTTGATTTCATTGGTCACGTGCGGGATAACCTGCACCGTGCTGCCGCCAAAATCGCCGCTCCGCTCGCGATCTAAAATCCGGCGGTAAATGCGGCCCAGGGTGCTGCTGCAACTATGCCCTTGCAGGCTCATATTCATAAAACGTTCATAATGGCCCAGGGCCAGGTCAGTTTCGCAGCCGTCGTTGGTGACGAACACCTCCCCGTGCTGATAAGGGTTCATCTGGCCGGTGTCGGTGTTGAAGTAAGTGTCCAGGCGCAGCACGCCCACCTTCAGACCGCGGCCTTTCAGCAGCGCCCCCAGGGAGGCGGCCGTCAGTCCCTTGCCCAGCGAGGACACCACGCCGCCGGTAAAAAAGATATACTTAGTCATTGCATTAACCTCTTAATTTAGGCTTTTCGATTTCAAATATCACATTTTTTCCGGGGCGGAAACGCCCAGCAAATGCAGGCATTTAGCCACCGCGCCCGCCGTCACCTGGCACAGCCACAGGCGGGCCTGCTGCAAATCAGCCTCCACGCCCAAAACCCGGCAGACGGCATAAAAGCTGTGAAACAGCGCGCCCAGCTCCATCACGTAGGCCGCAATCTTGTGCGGAGCCTCCTGCTGCGCCGCCGCGGCAATCTCGTCCGGCAGCTCCAGCAATTTTCGCAACAAATCCTGCTCGCTCTCCTCCTGCAACAGGCCAAAATTCACCTGGGCCAAATCGCTCAGCTCCACGCCCTGCTCCTTGGCTTGCAGCAAAATGCTGTTAATGCGGGCGTGCGCATATTGCACATAAAAAACCGGGTTATCCATCGATTGCTTTTTCGCCAAATCCAAATCGAAATCCATCTGGCTGTCGGCGGAGCGCATCACGAAGAAGAAACGTGCCGCGTCGCGGCCCACCTCCTCCAGCAGCTCCTCCAAAGTGACGTAGGTGCCGGCCCGTTTGGACATGCGCACAATCTCTCCGCCGGAGAACAGCCGCACCAGCTGCATCAAAATAACCTCCAGCTTGTCCGCCGGATAACCCAGCGCGCCCACCGCCGCTTTCAGCCGGGCCACGTGGCCGTGGTGGTCGGCGCCCCAAATATTAATCAGCCGGGCAAAGCCGCGCTCAAATTTGTTCTTATGATAGGCAATATCCGCCGTGTAGTAGGTGGGTATGCCGTTGGCCCGCACCAGCACCTCCGGCTTTTCGCAGCCGCAACGGTCGGCTGCGAACCACAGCGCGTCGTCCTGCTCCAGCAGCAGCCCGGCCGCCTTGTAATCAGCCACCACCTGCTTCACCGCGCCGGAATCGTGCAGGGTCTGCTCGCTGAACCAGGTGTCGTATTCCACGCCGTAATGGCTGAGGGCCGTGCGGATAGCCGCCAGCTTTTTTTGCAAGGCAAAACGGGTTAAAAGCTCCCGCCGCAGGTCGGGCTGCACCGTTAAAAGCTTGTCGCCCTCCGCCTCAATATATTCCTTAACCGTGCTGATAATATCCTCGCCGTGATAGCCGTCCTCCGGAAATTCCGCCGGCTGGCCCAGCTGCTCCAGATAGCGCGCCTCCAGCGAGAGGCCGAAGTTTTCAATCTGCTTGCCCGCGTCGTTGATATAATATTCCCGCTCCACCTGAAAGCCCGCCGCCTGCATAATATTAGCCAGGCTGTCGCCGATAGCCGCGCCGCGGGCGTTGCCCAGGTGTAGCTCGCCGGTGGGGTTGGCCGACACAAACTCAATATTCACCCGCTCGCCCTGGCCGAAGTTGCTCTCGCCAAAGGCCGCGCCGCGGGCGGCCGCGTCAGCCAAACCCTCCGCCAGCCAATTTGGCCGCATATAAAAATTGATGAAGCCCGCGCCGGCAATCTCCACCTTGTCCACGTAAACCGCCGGCTCCGCCTGATAAAGCCGGGCCGCCAGCAACTCGGCAATTTTGCGCGGGGCCATTTTGGCCTGCCGGGCCAGCAACATAGCCAGATTGGCGGCAAAATCGCCGTGGGCTTTGTCCCGCGGGCGTTCAATCACAAAATCCGGCAGCTGCTCAAAACTCAGCTCGCCGGCGGCGCGGGCCGCCTCGGCCGCCGCCTGCAAATCCTTTTTCAGTTCAAATCGAGTTTCCTCCAACCAGTTCATCATCTGGCCGCCTCCTTATACAAAATCCTGGGCGGAAACCTGCCGCTTCTCCCGCGGGAAATCCACCTGCTTATCCTGAATATACAGCGTGGCCGTGCCGGAAGCAATCAGCAGCCCCTCGTCGTCCCGCACGTCAACGGTGTAAATGCCCAAATGCTTGCCCCGGTTCTTCTCCTGGGCCACGGCATGCAAAACACCGCCGTTGCAGCTGTTGTGATAATTGAGCGAAACCTGCTCCGGCGTCACAAAGTAGCCGTAGGAAAGCCCGGCCTTGCCGGCCGCCTGGCCAATCAGGGCCGCCAGCCAGCCGCCGTGCACCTGGCCCTGCAAATTCAAATGCCGCTTTTGCACCGGCATAATCATATGCACCCAGCCCTGGCCCAGCTCCACCACCTCCAGGCCGTCGGAGTGATAAAAGTTTTCATTCTCATTCATATATTCAATCTTGGTCGGCCAATCCGCCTCCACAAAAGACGGCCGCAGTTTTTGCTCAGTCATAACACCAGCTCCTTTTCCTCTTATTCCGACACACCTTATTCCGCCACCACCATATCAGAAAGCCCCTTGCCGTTTAAGACCATCGGGTAAACCATTTCCTCCTTGGCGATTAAACATTCCACCAGCGTCAGGCGATCGCAGGCCAAAGCCTCCCGCAGGGTGTTCTCCACCTCCTCCAGCTTCTCCAGCCGGAAGTAGGCCATATCATAAGCCTCGGCAATTTTGGCAAAATCCGGGTTGCCCTCCAAATCAATGCCAAAGTAATGTTCCTCGGAGTAATATTTTTGCAGCTGCCGCACCATGCCCAAATTGCTGTTGTTGGAAAGGATTACCTTAATCGGCAGACGCTGGGCTTTGGCCGTGGCCAGCTCGTTCATCGTCATCTGAAAGCTACCGTCGCCGGTTATGCAAACCACCAAAGCCTCCGGCCGGGCCAGCTGCGCGCCCACTGCAGCGGGGAAGCCGTAGCCCATGGTGCCCAAACCGCCAGAGCTGATAAAGCCGCCGCCCTGCCGGGCGTGATAAAACTGGGCCGCTGTCATCTGGTGCTGGCCAACGTCCGTCGTCACCACGGCCTTGCCCTTGGTCTGGCGGTTCAACTCCCGCACCACCTCGCGGAAGTGTAGCTGATTGCCAGCCGCCGCGTTCGCCTCGTAAGCGTCGCTGTGCAGCGGCCGCCAGCTTTCAATCTTGGCCCGCCAGGCGTCGTGCTCCGCCTGTTCCAAAAATTCCAGCATAACCTCAATAATCGCCGCCGCGTCGCCCACAATCGGCACGTCGGCCGGCACGTTTTTACCAATCTCCGCCGGATCCACATCGACGTGGATAATTTTGGCCTCCTTGGCAAATTCGGCCACGTTCCCGGTCACCCGATCGTCAAAGCGCGCGCCCACGGCCAGCAGCACATCGCACTCGGAAACTGCCAAATTGGCGGCCGGCGCGCCGTGAATGCCCAGCATACCAATATAATAGCCGTCCCGGAAAGGATAGGCCGCCTTGCCCAGCAAGGTCACCGCCACCGGCGCGTCCAGCCGGTGGGCCAGGCTTTGCAGCAGCTCCTCCGCCCGCGCGCTAATCACCCCGCCGCCGGCGTAAATCAGCGGCTTTTTGGCCTCTTGCAGCAGCTTGCAGGCGTTTTGGATTTTCAGCCGGTGCCCCTTAAAGGTGGGCTTGTAGCCGGGCAGGTCAATCTGGCCGGGAATGGCTGCCTTGCAAACGCTGTCCGCCACGTTTTTGGGCACGTCCACCAGCACCGGGCCGGGCCGGCCGGTGGTCGCCAGATAAAAGGCCTCCTTAATCACCTGCGGCAGGTCGTTCACATCTGTCACCAGATAGCTGTGCTTCACAATCGGCCTGGTAATGCCGGTTATATCAATTTCCTGAAAAGCGTCGGTGCCAATCATCGCGGTGGAAACCTGCCCGGTGATTGCCACCATCGGAATGGAATCCATATAAGCCGTCGCCAGGCCCGTCACCAAATTGGTGGCCCCAGGGCCGGAGGTGGCAATGCAAACGCCCGCCTTGCCGCTGGCCCGTGCGTAGCCGCTGGCCGCGTGGGTGGCGCCCTGCTCCGTCCGCGTCAGCACGTTTTTAATCTGGCTGGATTCCCGCAGGGCCTCAAAAATGCTCAGCACCGCGCCGCCCGGATAGCTAAAAACCGTGTCCACCTGCTCCAGCTCCAGGCAGGCGATAATCGCCTGCGCGCCGTTAATCTGGCGGTTTTCCGTGTCCTTAATCTCTGCCAACGCTCTCACCCCTTTTCCCCGCGCACCATCGCAATAATGCCGGTGCGGCTCATTCTCTGCATACCAAAGGGGCGGAAGGCCTGCTCAATCGCGTCCAGCTTGCTGTGCGCCCCTGTGGCCTCAATAATAAAGCTTTTGCGGTTAATATCCACAATTTTTATGCGGAATATCTCGCACAGGTGCATAATTTCCACCCGGTCCTCCTTGTTGGCCTGCACGCGCAGCAGCATCAGCTCCCGGCCGACATATTCCTCATTGGTTACGTCATTAATTTTCAGCACTTCAACCACCTTGTGCAGCTGCTTGGTCACCTGCTCAATAATGCGGTCGTCGCCCTCCACCACGATTGTCATGCAGGACACGCCGGGGTTTTCCGTGCTGCCCACCGTCAGGCTGTTGATGTTGTAGCCCCGGCGGCTGAACAGCCCGGCCACCCGCACCAACACGCCGGAGCGGTCCTGCACCAGCACATTCAATATATGCTTCATATAGCCCTCCGCTTTTTCCTATTTTATATTATAGCTTTTACATTGCAGCTTTAGCGCACCGTCACCGCTCCAGTGGCGGCCGACGTCACCCGTTGGGCGTATTTAGCCAGATAGCCCTTTTTAATCTTTGGCTCCGGCTGCACCCAGGCCGCCCGGCGTTTAGCCAGCTCGTCCTCAGCCACAGCCAGCTGCAAACTGCCTGCGTTAATATCAATCTCAATCCGGTCGCCCTCCTGCACCAGACCAATCAAACCGCCCTCGGCAGCTTCCGGCGACACATGGCCAATTGCCGCACCGCGGGTGGCGCCGGAAAAACGCCCGTCCGTAATCAAAGCCACGCTTTCGCCCAGGCCCATGCCCTGAATGGCCGAGGTCGGGGTCAACATCTCCCGCATGCCGGGGCCGCCCTTGGGCCCCTCATAGCGGATAACCACCACGTCGCCGGCCTTAATCTGCCCGCCGGTGATGGCCGCCACGGCCTCCTCCTCGCCATCGAACACACGGGCTGGGCCGCTGTGCACCAGCATTTCCGGGGCCACTGCCGCCCGCTTCACCACTGCGCCGTCCGGGGCCAGATTGCCGCGCAAAATCTTCAGGCCGCCCTTTTGGCTGTAGGCCGTTTCCGCACTGCGAATAACTTCCGGCAGCAGCACCTTGGCGTTCTGGATATTCTCGCCCAACGTTTGGCCGGTAACAGTTTTGGTCGTGGTATCCAACAAACCCTGTTTAGCCAGCTCCGCCAGCAAGGCGGACATGCCGCCGGCCGCCTGCAAATCCTCAATATGGTGCTCGCCTGCGGGGGCCAGCTTGCACAAATGCGGCGTAACTTCGCTGATTTCGTTAATCATATCCAAATCCAGCGGCACGCCGGCCTCGTGCGCAATGGCCGGCAGGTGCAGCACCGTGTTGGTGGAGCAGCCCATCGCCATATCCGCAATCAACGCATTTTTAAAGGCCGCCGCCGTCATAATATCGTGGGGCCGCAAATCCAGCTCCAACAGGCGCATAACCTGCATGCCGGCCTGTTTGGCCAAACGCAGGCGGCCGGAATCCACCGCCGCCACGGTGCCGTTGCCCGGCAAAGCCATACCCAAAACCTCGGAGAGGCAGTTCATCGAATTGGCCGTGAACATGCCGGAGCAACTGCCGCAGGTTGGGCAGGCGTTTTGCTCAATGGCGTCCAGCTCGGCCTGATCAATCTTGCCAGCCGCAAACGCGCCGGATGCCTCAAAGTTAGAATTCAAATCCAACACGCGCCCGTTCAGCTTGCCGGCCAGCATCGGGCCGCCGCTGACGAAAACGCAGGGCAAATCCAGCCGGGCCGCCGCCATCAGCATGCCGGGCACAATCTTATCGCAGTTGGGGATAAAAACCAGCGCGTCAAAGGCGTGGGCCAGGGCCATCGTTTCCGCCGAATCGGCAATCAGCTCCCGGCTGGCCAAGGAATATTTCATACCAACATGTCCCATCGCAATACCGTCGCAAACGGCAATCGCCGGAAATTCCAGCGGCGTGCCGCCGGCCAACCGCACCCCGGCCTTCACCGCCTCCGCCACCTGGCGCAGGTGCATGTGCCCCGGCACCACCTCGTTAAAAGAGTTCACAATGCCCACCAGCGGCCGGTTAATCTCCTCCGGCGTCAGGCCCAGGGCATAAAGCAGCGAGCGCTGGGGAGAGCGCATATAGCCCTCTTTCATTTCACAGCTTTTCAAATCAGTTTTTACTTCAACCATGCTAACCACACTCCTATATTATGTAAAAAATACGTTCTTCATATATAAATTTCATAATAACACAAAATGAGCAAAAATACCAGAGGTATTGCCCATTTTGTTATAAAAAATTTTAGTTTTTATTGACTGAAAGGAATATTAAGGCGGTATTGCTTTTGGTTAAACGCCGCCTTAATTCAAATCAGATTAACCGGCTCCACATCAATCGCCAAATTGGCCTCCTTAGGCAGCGGCAAAGCGACCGTCGCCTGCCGCACCACGGCGCGGGCCAGGGCCAAATCCGGGCTTTTCAGCAAAATTTGCAGGCGGTGCCGGTCCTTGATTTTGGCCTTTGGGCAGGGCTTGGGCCCCCAATACTGCACGCCCGCGGCGGCAGCCGGGTTTTGCTCCAGCTGCTGCTGCAACAAAAAGGCCAGCCGCCGGCCAATATCCTCCGCCAATTGCAAGCTGACGGCGCTGATAACCACCCGAATCAGCGAGCAAAAAGGCGGATAAGCGGCCAGCTCCCGGCGCAGGATTTCCTGCCGGTAAAAGGCCTGATAATCCTGCTTGGCAGCCGCCTGCAAGATAGCCGAATCCGGCTGATAGGTTTGCACCACCACCTCGCCAGGCTCGCCCTTAGCTCGGCCGGCCCGGCCCGCCACCTGACAAGTCAGTTGAAAGGCCCGCTCGCCGCTGCGCAAATCCGGCATATGCAAGGCAATATCCGCCGCCACCACGCCAACCAGCGTCAGGTGCGGAAAATCCAACCCTTTGGCAATCATCTGCGTGCCCACCAAAACGTCAATCTGCCCGGCCAACATCGCCTGATAAACCTGCTCTAAGCTGCCGCGCTGGGCCGTCACGTCGCGGTCCAGCCGGGCCACCCTGGCCTCCGGCAGCAGAGTTTGCACCGCCTCCACGATCTTCTGGGTGCCCGCGCCAAAAAAGCGGATAGCCGCGGAGCCGCACTTGGGGCAGCTGGTCGGCGTGGGCAAGGTCTGCTCGCAGTAGTGGCACTTCAAAACCTCGTCGCCAATGTGATAGGCCATCGCCACCGAGCAATGCGGGCATTCCACCACGTAGCCGCATTGCCGGCAGGAAACAAAGGATTCATAACCGCGGCGGTTCAAAAACAACAAGCTTTGCTTGCCGGCCTGCCAGTTGGCCCGCAGCTTTTGCTGCAAAAGCCGGCTGAAAACGCTGTTGTTGCCCGCCCGAAACTCCTGGCTCATATCCACCAGCTGCACGCCGGCCGGCTGGCCGGCCACTCTCTGCGGCAGTTGGCAAAGCAGATAATCGCCCCGCCGGGCCTTAAAATAGCTCTCCACATCAGGCGTGGCGCTGCCCAGCACCAGGCCCGCGCCGGTCAGGCGGCAGCGTTCCTCGGCCAGCACCCGCGTATGAAAACGCGGCGCATTATCCTGCTTGTAGCTGGCCTCGTGCTCCTCGTCAATCACCAACAGGCCCAGCCGGGGCGTGGGCGCAAAAATGGCGGAGCGCGCGCCAATCACCAAATCATAACGCCCTTGGGCAATGCCCAACCAGGCAGCCCGCCGCTCCGCCGCCGTCAGGCCGGAATGAAGCACGGCCACCCCGCTGCCAAAACGTTGCTGAAAAACCAGCACCGTCTGCGGGGTCAGGGCGATTTCCGGCACCAAAATAATGCTCTGGCGGCCAGCCTGCCGCTGCTCCTCCGCCAGGCGTAGATAAATTTCCGTTTTGCCGCTGCCCGTCACCCCGTGCAACAGCACCGGCTTCGCCGGTTTGTTCGGCTCATTATTATAGGAAGCAAAATTAGCCTGAATTTCCGCCAGCACCCGTTTTTGGTCCGGGCTCAGCTCCGGCCGGGGTTTAGGGGCCGCCGGCGGCTCCCCCTCCCAAACCAATTCCTCGCTCAGCTGCACCAGGCCGCGCTCCGCCAGAGTGCGCACCGTGACCAGGCTGGCCCCGCTCTGCTCCAGCAGTTCCGGCAAAGGCAGCAGCCCGCCCGCTGCTTGCAGGCAGGCCGCAACCTGCTTTTGCTTCACGCCGCGCAGGCCGGCCAATTCTGCTGAAGCGTCCGCCGCCAGCTGCACCAAACGTCGGGTTTGGGCCCGCGGCATTTTGCCGGTCAGGTACATCCCCGCCGGCAGCATTGCTTGCAGCATACTCACCCAGCTGCACAGGTAATATTCCGCCGCAAAGCGGGAAAGCGCCAGCAAATCCGGGCCAAACAGCGGCTGCGGACTGATAACCCGGCGCAAAGGCTTAATTTTTTCCGGCGGCCAGTCCACCGCGTCTGTTTCCTCCACCACGATAGCCTCCAAACGCTGACGGGCAAAATCCACCTCCACAATTTGGCCCGGCTGCACCTGCCCGGCCAGCTCCGGCGGCACGCTGTAGTAAAATATCCGATTTAAGGCCGTCGTCTTTTTGTTGACGACCACTCCCACAAAACGCATAACCGCAAACGCCTTACAGAGCCAAACGATAAATCGCCTCGGCGTCGGCCGCCGTCAGCTTCTTAAAATTGCCGACCGTGGGGCCATTGGCGGCCACCAGCAATTCCACCAGCTGGGGAATCGCCTCCTCCGGCACGTCCAAATGCTCCAGCTTGGTGGGCAGGCCCAAGCCGCGCAAAAATTCCTGATAGCGTTCAATGCCGGCCAAAGCCATCTGCCGCTTGTCATCGCCGGCCGGCACCTCCCAAACGTTAGCCGCCAGCCGGGCAAAACGCTCCACATCTTCGTCCAGGCAGTAGCGCATCCAAGCCGGGAAAATCACCGCCAGGGCCGCGCCGTGGGCGGAATCAAACAGGGCGGAAAGCTGGTGCGCCAAAGCGTGGCTGGCCCAGTCCTGCTCCCGCCCCACGCCGCAAATATTGTTATGCGCCAGCATGCCGGCCCACATCAGGGCCGCCTGCGCCTGATAATCCTCGCTATCAATAATCACCCGCATAGCCACGTCTTTCACGGCCAGCAAAACAGCCTCGCACATGCGGTCGGTCACCGCGTTATCCGGCGTTTTTGTGAAGTAACGCTCCAAAATATGCGACATCATATCGGAAATACCGCAAGCGCTTTGATATTTGGGCAGGGTGAAAGTCAGCTCCGGGTTCAAAACGGCAAAGCGCGGGCGCAAGCAGTCCGCCTTGGTGCCCTTTTTGATTTTGTTCTCCTCGTCAGTAATCACCGTGTTGGGAGAGCCCTCGCTGCCCGCCGCCGGAATAGTCAACACCACGCCCACCGGCAGGGCTTCCGTCGCCGGCTTGCCGCGGAAAAAATCCAAAAAATCCCCAGCATAAGGCGTACCCAAAGCCACAGCCTTGGCCGTATCAATCACGGAGCCGCCGCCCACCGCCAGCAGAAAATCCACCTGGGCCTCCCTGGCCGCCTCAATCGCCTGATAGACAAAGGAGCTGCCGGGGTTGGGCTGCACGCCGCCCAGCGTCACACAATCCACACCGGCCGCGTCCAGCGAATCCAAAACCTCGTGCAAAACGCCGCTACGCAGCACCGAACCACCGCCATACAGCACCAGGGCCCTTTTGCCGCCGCACTGGGCTACATATTTGCCAACCCGCTTGTGGGTATCGCTGCCAAAAATAAACTGGGTGGGGCTTTGAAAGGTAAAATTTTCCATATTCTATGCAACTCCTCTTAATTATTAATTTATTAATCAAAATATTTTTCATAGTAAGCATCACTTTGCAGCCAGCGGTAGATGATAGCCGCGCCCTCGCCTCTGGTAATCAGCTTGTCCGGCGCAAAGGTTTCCGGCGCAATGCCGTGCATAATCCCCAGGCGATACAAATTGCCCACGGCGCCTCTCGCCCAGGCGTAGCCCTCCTGCATATCGGCGTAGGGCAGCTGAGCCTCCGCGTCGCCGCCGCCGATAACCCTATCCAACATCACGGCTGCCTCCGCCCGCGTGATGTAAGCGTCCGGCCGCACCGTGCCGTCCGTGTAGCCGGAAAGTAGGCCGCGGGCCGCCGCCTTGTAAACATCGTCATAGGCCCAATGGCCGGTAGAAATATCCGTGTACAGCCGCTGGGCCAGCGCGCCCTCCGGCAGGGGAGCCACCCTATCCAACGTCCGGTTCAGCAGGGCGGCAAACTGGGCCCGCGTCAGGTTCTCGCCCACGCCAAAATAGCTGTCGGAAAGGCCGTTCACCAGTGGCGGCGTGTTGTAGTACAGGCCCAGCACCGCTTCCGCAGCCCAGTGGCCGGCCAAATCCGTAAAGGGCGAAATCACCGAGTACAAAGCTAGCTCGGAGCTGTAGCTAATCAGCGGCGCGGCACCCTGGTAATTGTAGCTGACGCTGTTATTACCGGCCTGGGGCAGATATTCGCAGGTGTAAATCAAACGATGTTCATTAACAATATTGGCAAAACGGGACCAATCCGTCATCTGGCCACCAGACTGGCCGGAGCCCTCGCCGGCGGTGTAGGAAAAGGTGGGGTCGGCCACCAGCCAGCCCACGCCTTTTATGTAAAACTCCACCCAGTTATGCCGCAGCCTGTCCGCATTGATATGGCCGCTGGGGCTTAAAAAGGCGTTGTCCAGCTGCACCGTTGGGTCGTACAAAAAGCCGCCGCACACTCTGGCCGGAATGCCCACCGCCCGCAGGGTGGCCGCATACAAATTGGCATAGTCCACACAGTTGCCGCTGGCCCTCTCGTAGGCGGCCTGGGCGGAGCGGCTATCGCGCTCCGTGTTGTCATAGTTTAAATAGCCGTTGACGGTGGCAAACAGCAGGCGGGCCTGCAAATAGGGGTTGGCGGAGGCGGCCGTGGCGGATTTGGCAAAGGAAATAATCTCCGGCAAATCGGAGTTTATCTCGTCCGAGGGGGCCAGATAAGCCTCCAGGCCCTCCAGCGCCAAGGCGGAATCCTGCTCGCTCACATCATAGGAAACGCAGTAGTTCTGCACGGCCACCCGCTGCACCAGCTCCACCGTCTGCCCCGGCGGCAACTCCTCAATCTGATAATGAGCGGTGCGGCTGCCGTCCGCCGCCTGGCTGATGCTTTGTGGCTGCGGCGAAAATTCCTCGCCCAGCACCTCCTGCCAATGCACGCTTTGATTGGAGGCCAACGGCACCTCCAGATTGATATTCCGAATCGGCCTGGCGCTGCGGTTTTCCACCCGCACAGTGTTGATAACAGTGTAAATCCGCCCATTATCCCGCTGCACGTAAGCCAAAGGCTCGTCCGCCGCCCAGGCCACCGCCGGCCAGGCAAGCAGGCACAGCAAAACCGCAACCAAACCCGGCAGCAAGCGGCCCGTTCTAAAATTCTGAAGCATAAAAAAACTCCTTAACACAACAAACCTATCTAAAAAAAACCTAAAAACTATCAAAACCAACTCTATCATAAACTCAATCACATTACATTATATCATATTATATCATATTCTTTTTTAAATTTCAAACATTTACGGCAATTCTCCAAAAGATACCTTAAAATTAAAATCCAAGCAAAAAAAGCTGGCATTGGCAAGCAAAATATGCTATGATAATAAAAGCTAAAAATTAAAGGAGCGTGCAAAACTAAATGAGCAAACATAAAAAACGCAAAGGCAATCCCAAAACTAAACCGCAGGAAAAGCAAACCACCTGGGAAATCATTAAGGACCTGTTCCGCAACCCCTTTGAATATCGCCGCAAAAGCGGCAGCCTGGGCAAGGTTTTGGGCGGCGTTTGCTTGTTTTTGGCCGTCTGCCTGCTGTTCTATTTAACCGGCGATAATTTTTAATTTGATTTTAGACGAACAATTTAGCTGAGCTCAAACAAACCGGTGTAAAGCTGATAGTAGCGGCCCTTTTGCCGCAGCAGATCGGCGTGGTCGCCCCGCTCAATAATCTGCCCACCCTCAATCACCAAAATGGCGTTGGCGTTGCGCACCGTGGAAAGGCGGTGGGCAATCACAAACACAGTGCGGCCCTCCATCAGGCGGTTCATACCCTTTTCAATCAGGGCCTCTGTGCGGGTGTCGATAGAGCTGGTGGCTTCGTCCAGCACCAAAACCGGCGGGTTGGCCACTGCCGCGCGGGCAATCGTCAAAAGCTGCCGCTGCCCCTGCGACAAATTGCCGCCGTCGCCGCTGATAACCGTGTCGTAGCCCTGCGGCAGCTGGCGGATAAAACCCTCCGCATTAGCCAGCCGGGCGGCCTCCTCCACCTCCGCGTCGGTGGCGTCCAGCCGGCCGTAGCGGATATTATCGCGGATACTGCCGGAAAACAGGTGGCTGTCCTGCAAAACAAAAGCCAGAGAGCGGCGCAAGTCCGCTTTTTTTATTTGCTTAATATCAATGCCGTCATATAAAATGCGGCCCTGTTCAATATCGTAAAAACGGTTCAGCAAATTGGTGACGGTGGTTTTGCCTGCGCCGGTGCTGCCCACCAGGGCAATCTTCTGGCCCGGCTTGGCGTAAAAGCTGACGTTGTGCAGCACCGTCTTTTCCGGCGTGTAGCCGAAAGTCACATTTTCCAGCCGCACCTCGCCCCGCACCGGCCGCAAACTGCCGTCGGCCTGCCGCCACTGCCACTGCCCGCCCTCGTGCAGCAGCTGCACCTGGCCCTCGTCCTGCTCCGGCTGTTCGTCCAGCAGGGCAAAAATGCGCTCCGCCCCGGCCAAAGCCAGCAGCACATTGTTAAACTGCTGGGAAATCTGGGTCACCGGCTGGGCAAACTGCCGGGTCAGCTGCAAAAAGGCTGCAATAGTGCCAAGGTCCAGCCAGCCGTAAACCGCCAGCACCGCACCCAGCACGGCCGTCAGGGCATAATGCACGTATGACAGGTTCATCATCACCGGCATCAGGATATTGGCGAATGTGTGAGCGTTGGTGGAGGCCTGGCAAAGCTCCTGGTTCAGGCGGTCAAAATCCTGCTTGCAGGCCGCCTCGTGCTGAAACACCTTGATAACCTTTTGGCCGCCAATCATCTCCTCCACATAGCCGTTCAAGCTGCCGATAGCCGCCTGCTGCCGCTTAAAGTAGTAGCCGCTGCGCCGGCCAATCAGGCGCACCGCCAGCAGCATTAAGGCCAACATCAGCAAAACCAGCAGGGTCAGCGTCGGGCTTAAAAACAGCATAGCCGCCAACACGCCAAGTAGCGTCGCCGCGGAAGCCAAAAGCTGAGGCAGGCCCATGCTCAGCACGTCGTGCAGGGCGTCGGTATCGTTGGTGTAAAGGCTCATCACCTCGCCGTTGGGGTGCGTGTCAAAATATTTCAGCGGCAGGCTTTGCATATGCCGGAACATATCCCGGCGGATTTGGGCCAGCGTGTTGGTGGAAATTACCAACATCACCCGGTTGTAGATAAATGTGCAAGCCGCGCCTAGCAGATACACGCCGCCCATCAGGGCCATCAGGCGCGCAAAGCCGGAAAGGTCCGGGTTCTGCTGGCCCACAAAGGGCAAAATATAATTGTTGAACAGCGGTTTCAGATAGTAGCTGCTGGCCACCGCCGCCCCGGAGCTGCCCAAAATAGCCAACAGCACCGCCGCCAGCCGCAACCGATAGGGCCGCATAATCGCCAAGAGCCGCAGGGAGGTTGCCCGCAAATTGCCAGGCCCTTTTTTGCCCCTCTGGGGCAGGCCTTTTTTCGTTTGCTTATCAGTTTCAGCCGCCAATTTCCGCCACCCCTTTCTGCACCGGATTCTGTTGCGAATTGTAAACCTCCTGATAAATACGATTACCCGCCAGCAGCTCCACGTGAGTGCCCACGCCGTCAATGCGGCCGCCGTCTAGCACCACAATCTTATCCGCCTCCTGCACCGAGGCAATGCGCTGGGCCACAATCAGGGTCGTCACCCGACGGCTGCGGCTTTCCGCCGCCAAAGCCCGGCGGATTTGCTTATCCGTGGCGGTGTCCACCGCGCTGGTGCTGTCGTCCAGGATAATCACCGCCGCCTGCCGCAGCAGGGCCCGCGCAATACACAACCGCTGCTTTTGCCCGCCGGAGAGGTTCACGCCGCCCTGGCCAAGCACCGTCTGATAGCCCTGCGGCAGGCTGAGGATAAAATCGTGCGCCGCCGCGGCCCGGCAGGCCTCCTCCACCGCCGCCTGGCTGGCCTGCGGGTTGCCCCAACGCAGGTTCTCCAAAATGGTGCCGGAAAAAAGCAGGTTCTTCTGCAAAACAATGGCCACCTTGGCCCTAAGCTCCGCCAGGCTTTGCCGCCGCACGTCCACGCCGCCCAGCAGCACCCGGCCGGCCGTCGCGTCGTAAAGTCGGGGAATCAGCTGCACCAGCGTGGATTTGCCGGAGCCCGTGCCGCCGATTAGGCCCACGGTTTCGCCCGGCTCAATGCGCAGGCTGATATTTTGCAGGGCCGGGCCGCCCGCCCCCGGATAACTAAAGCTGACGTTTTCAAACACAATCTCGCCCGCCGCGGCGGCCGGCTGGATTTGGACCGGCTCCTCCATACCGGCTGGCTCCTCCAGCACCTCCACAATGCGGCTGATTGAAGCGCGGGACAAAATCAGGTTGACGGCAATCATGGCAATCATCATCACCGACATCAAAATCTGGGAAACATAGCTGATAAAGCCCATCAAATCGCCCAACAGCATATCGCCTGTGATAATCATATTGCCACCGAACCAAGCCGCCGCCAGCATGCAGGCGTACATCACCAGCTGCATTAAGGGCATGGCGCAGATAATCAGCCCCTCGGCCCGGAAGCTGGCCGCCCGTAGCTCCTCAATGCTTTTGTCAAACAGCTCAATTTCGTAATCGCCGCGCACAAAGGATTTCACCACCCGGATAGCCGTCAAATCCTCCTGGGTACGGTCGTTCAGCTTGTCGTATTTAGTCAAGAGGATTTTAAAGCGGCCAAAGGCACGGCTGGAAATCAGAAATATCGCGCCAGCCAACAGCGGCAGGGCCGCCAGAAAAATCAGGGCCAGCCGGGCGTTGATGTAAAAGGCCATCGCCGCCGCGCAAATCAACATCAGCGGCGCCCGGAAAAGAATCCGCAGGCCCATCATCAGGGCCATCTGGGTGTTGGTAACGTCCGTCGTCAGCCGGGTTATCAACGAGGGCGTGCTGAATTTGTCCAGCTTGGCAAAGGAAAACGCCTGGATTTTGGCAAAAAGCCGCTCCCGCACATTTTTGGCAAAGCCCATAGCCCCCACGGCCGCATTGCGCCCGGCCAGCACGCCGAACAGCAGGGAAAGGCAGGCCAGCCCAATCATCAGCGCGCCCATCTGCCAGATGTAAGCCAAATCGCCCGCGCCGGCCAGGCCCACATTCACAATCTGAGCCATCACCAGCGGAATCAAAATTTCCATCAGCACCTCGCCCGCAATAAACACGGGCGCCAAGGCCATCGGCAGCCGAACCCCCCGCGTGCAGGGCAGCAGCTTTTTCAGCATTGCACCATCACTCCTTGCGCCGGCCAAGGCAGCCGGCCTATATATTTTTCTTATAGCTTTATATAAAATTTTCGTATAAGCCAAATCATTGACTTAAGGCCGTTTTTACTATATAATTAATTATAGCCTTTGGCCTATGATTTATCTAGGCTTTTGGTCTTTTATTTTTCGGAAATTAAGGAGGCCTAACCCGATGCCCATTAAAATCCCCAACGATTTACCCGCCAGGCCTATCCTGGAGGACGAGCATATTTTTGTGATGACCGAAACCCGCGCCCTAACGCAGGACATTCGTCCGCTGCGCATCGGCATTGTGAACCTGATGCCCACCAAAATTGCCACGGAAACCCAGCTGTTGCGTTGCCTGGCCAACACGCCGTTGCAAATTGAGGTGGATTTAATTCACACCCAAAGCTACACCGCCAAAAACACCTCGGAGGAGCACCTTTCCGCCTTTTACCGCACCTTTGACGACATCAAAAGCGAAAACTACGACGGTATCATCATCACCGGCGCGCCGGTAGAAAATATGCCCTTTGAGGAGGTGGAATACTGGCCGGAGCTGTGCCAAATTATGGAATGGACGAAAACCCACGTGCACAGCACCATGCATATCTGTTGGGCTGCGCAGGCCGGCCTTTATTATCACTACGACGTGCCCAAGCAGCAGCTGCCCAACAAGCTGAGCGGCATTTACAGCCACCGGCTGTTAAACCCCAAAGCCCGGCTGTTCCGCGGCTTCGACGAAGAATATTTTGCCCCCCATTCCCGCCACACTCAATCAGACCCGGAGGCCATCGCCAAGGAGCCGCAGCTGCGCGTGCTGGCAGTTTCGCCCCAGGCCGGAATCCACATCGTCAGCGACCAAGACAGCCGCCAGTTCTTCATCAGCGGCCATTCGGAATATGACCTCTACACCCTGCGGGACGAATACCGGCGCGATATAGCCAACGGCCTGCCGGTGCAAATTCCCCTGAACTACTTCCCGCAGAACGACCCCAGCCAGAAGCCAATCAACCACTGGCGGGCCCACGCCAACCTGCTGTTTACCAACTGGCTGAACTATTATGTTTACCAAACCACGCCTTATGATTTGGAGCAAATTTAACGACCAATTCGTTCGCATTTTTTTTGAGGGGTACAAGCTGCCGTCAAACAGCCAGTACCCCTCAATTATTTTGCAAAAAGGTTATTACATTGGGATTATACTATTAAAATATAAACCTAATATAAACTCAGCGTTTAATGATTTTTGTTAGCGTCGTAAACCGCCTCCGTGCCGTAGGCCTCCATTCGGTTCACCATTTCCGGCGTCACCCTTTCAATATCGGAAAGCCCCTCCATGCCGTCTGTGGAGGGCTGGCTGGCCTGGGAGCTGGCGCCGCTGGGCTGGGCCGGCTGAGCAGCCGGCGGATTGACGGCGGCCCAACTCACTCCCGGCCGGGCCGGGCGGCCGTCTGCCAAATGCCCGTCGGTGGCCGGCGGCGTTTGCTTATCCAAATTTTGCAGCAATTCATTTTCTTTATTAGTGTCCATTGTATAGCCTCTTTTCTTTTTTTATAAAATAGCCAAAGAGGTGTTAAAGCCTCTTGTCTTTTTATATAGAATGGCATAAGTGGCGGCTGTTTATCCCAAAATAAATAATAAAAAATCCTAAACAAATAAAGGATTTTATTTGTTTTTGTAGAAATATAATGTTTTGACGAATTATGGATTATGATTACTACTACTAGCCGCAAAGCGAGGAATAAACTAATGAAAAGCAAACCAGATCGGCCAATATTTTCTTACCGATTTAAAAAAGTTTTAGCCCTGTTTATACTGATGTTTATGCTGATTATACCCGGCAAGATTACGTTCGCCAGCACCATTCAGATTTTCATTGACGAGGAACTGCTGCTGACCGATGTGGAGCCGCAGCTGCTTAACGGCCGCACCTACTTGCCCCTGCGTGCCTGCGCGGAGGCCTTAAGCGCCACGCTGGACTACGACAGCGCCAGCAAAAAAATCACAATTATGCATGAGGGCACGGAAATCCACCTGACGGTGGGCCAAACCACGGCCAGCATAAACGGCCAGGAATACACGATCGACGCCAAACCATTTTTAATGAACGATTTTACCCTGGTGCCGGTGCGTTTCATCAGCGAGGCCCTGCATTGCCTGGTGGAATGGGAGCCGCAAACCCTCTCCGTTTTCATCTACACCGATTCCGACACGCCAATACACGCCGGGCAATTCACCCCCTCGCCGGACGAGAGCATTCCCCAGGTGGAAAATATTGCTATTGAGGCGTTGCAGCAAATTAACAACATTCGCCAAAGCAAAAAGCTGGAAACCTTTGTCACCCTGAGCGAACTGGTTTCTATCGCGGACGAGCACAACCAGGATATGGCGCAGAACGCTTACTTCTCCACCAATTCGCCCAGCCAGGGCAGCCCTGCCAAACGAGCCCAGGCTTTCAATCTACAAGCAACCTCGGAGGTTATTGCCAAGATCAACTACGATTTAAGCACTGTCACTTCCGCCATCTCCGCTTGGCTGAACGATCCCACCACCAACGCCATTTTGCTTAATCCCTCGGCCGCTTACATTGGCGTTTCTGCCTATCGCTCCCCCGGCAGCAATGAGGTTTATCTGACGGCGGAAGTGCTGCCCACCCGCGCTTATTTCATTGACACGCCGCAGCACCTAACCACCAGCGAAGCCAAACTGACCCTGAACGGCCGCAGCGCCGCCCGGCAGGAGGTTATCACTATCTACAAGCTTTCCAACAGCAGCCAGTCCATGTACAGCGCCAAAAAAAGCCAGACGGTGACCGTCAACAACACTTACTTTTTCAGTGACATTGAACTTTGGGAACCGGGATCCTATGTTATCAACATAGCCAACTGCAATATTTATGTTACCTATAAATAAATGCAATAACTATGAGGTGATTTTTTGCTCAAGAAACTAACCCGCGTTGATATAGCTATTTTCAACTTTTGCAATAAAAAACTGAAGTGCCGCCTGCTGGACTGGATTATGCCAATTTTCACCCACCTGGCCGGTTTCGCTTCAGTAGTCGGTATCTGCCTTTACTTTATGCTTTTCATTCCCTCGGTGCCCGGCACCAACATATTGGGCGCGGTGTTTTTTGCTCAGTTGTCCGCCCAAAGCATTAAATTCGTTTTTAAAAGAGTGCGCCCGCACATCAAACTGCCGGACGTCAACATTTTCAGTAAGCTTATGCAATATGACCCCTCGTTTCCCAGCGCCCACACCGCCACCATCTGCGCCTTGGCCGGCGTAATCACTCTGCTACACCCCTGGGCCTTTCCTTTGTTGCTGCCTGTTTGCGCCCTGGTTGGCCTTTCTCGCATTTATCTAGGCCAGCATTATCCCGGCGACGTGCTTTTTGGCGCAGTTATCGGCTGCATTTCTGCTGAGCTTTCCTGTTTGATTTTTTAGCAAAAAAACTCTTGCAAATATTGCTGGAGTATGCTATTATTTTATGGTGATAACGTTATGGAAGCGTATCGAAGCGGTCATAACGAGAACGACTCGAAATCGTGTGTTTTACTCATAAAATTGAATAATTATACTTGGAGATGTATCGAAGTGGTCATAACGGGGCGCACTCGAAATGCGTTAGCCCTAACGGGCTCGTGGGTTCGAATCCCACCATCTCCGCCATTAAAAGCCTTATCAAGTCTACCTTGATAAGGCTTTTCCCTTGCCTGCAAAATAGTACATATCCATCTCCTTTCTACCAAAATAGTGCCAATGGCGCCCAACTTTTCAGGACACCGCAATTTTTGCCTATTTTTTTTTATACTACAAACTGTATGCTGTGGCGCCCTTGTGGCGCCCAAATCCCTTAAAATCATATAAAGAGCAGCGAAAAACTATAAACAGATATATCTGTCAACGCTCAACTTCGTTGTTTTTCTTTCTGGTTTTTTTCTTTGCAGATTTATCCTCAACCTCCTTTTCTGCATTATTTTTTTGTTGATGTAAAGCCTTGTGATAAATTTCCAATACCGACTTCTTGCGCTCCAACCGCACTTCAACATACTGCGCCGTTACAGCCTCCAGATTAGTGGAAATACCTAAAGACATACCAATACCTTTAAGGGTATGCCCCAAAATCTCACCCACTGTATAAAAATCACCCGTAAGTTGGTGCATATTGGTGGCTGCCGAATGCCGCAAATCGTGAAAACGAATATGCGGCAGCTCCAGATGCCGGATCAACTGCCCGAAATTAGCAGATACTCTATCTCTACTTTGTGGTGAACCGTCCGCTTTAGGAACGAACAACTTATTGTCAAAGTATTTTCCTCCACCAGCCTCAATCATCATCTTTTGCCTTTCTATTAACTCAAACTGCCGCAGAAAATAAGGTAGTGTTTCCTCAGTTATCGGCAAAATACGGTCATTAGATTTTGTCGGCGCTAATTCAGAAAGAATTTTTGTTCCCGGCGGAAGCTTAAAAGGCAACTGCTCAACCACCCCAAACTGCATATTATCCAAATCAATATTGGTTGTTCGCAAACCCAAAATCTCACTTATGCGCAAGCCATACATTCCTGCCAACACAACCGGCATTTCCCATTCTGTACCTATAACATTGCCCATAAACTGCTGCATTTGTTCAACGGTATAGGGTTCTGGCGTTTTTCCCTTTTTGCCGAATTTGGTAATAATATCTCTGGCCGGATTTGTTTCTATGTAGTGATATTTGCGAGCGTGCTCCAGTGATACACTTAAAACTCTCTGAACATAGCGAACACTACTGTTAGAAAGCCCTTTATCAAACAACTGCTTAAAAAGATTATCCAGCATTGCCGGAGATACCTGTTTGAGCTGAACGTGTCCGATATAAGGCACAATATGATTTTTAATATTTCCTTTATAACTGGCAAAAGTGCTGGGACGCAAATTAGCCTTACCGTGGTTCTCTACCCATTCTTCCAAATACTCTTTAAGAGTTTGCTTGCCGCCTGCACCTGTAACTGGCGTATAGGTCGGATTTTGAAGTTTGGTTTTCATTTCCGCTTCGTGCTGTGCGGCCTCTTTTTTAGTTGCAAAACCCTTCTTGGAATAAGTCTTTCTGCCCTCCGGCGAATTATATTTGATATTCACATCATAAACCGTTCCGGGTTTGCCGGTTGAAACACCATTGCT
>JAETTP010000070.1 GCA_021769035.1 Bacillota bacterium
GCAACAACGGCTATGGCTGCTGATGCATCTGGGCAAACGGTTATCACCATGCGTTTGGGCAGCCCTAACATGACCGTTAACGGCGAGGTTAAACCGATTGACGCCGAGGGCACAACACCTGCCACCAGTAATGGCCGTACCATGCTGCCGCTTAGGGCTGTGGCCGAGGCGCTGGGGCTTAATGTGGAATGGGACGCCGCCACGCAAACCATTACCCTGACCGGCGGCGCAGCGGCTGCGGTCGTAGATTCCGTTGCTGCCAATGATAATCAGCCGGCGGCTGATGATAGCTCCGAGGGCGGCAAAATTCTGGTGGCCTACTACTCGGCCAGCGGCAACACCAAGGCTGTGGCGGAATATATTGCCAAGGCTGCGGGGGCTGATTTATATGAGATTACGCCGGAGCAGCCCTATACCTCGGCGGATTTGAATTGGAATGATTCCGGCAGTCGGGTAAGCCGGGAGCATAACAACGTATCTCTGCGCAATGTGCCGCTGGCTAACGCCGAGGTGGCAAATTGGGCGGAATATGATACAGTGTTCATCGGCTATCCCATCTGGTGGGGCATTGCCGCCTGGCCGGTTGACGGTTTTGTTAAAGCCAATGATTTTACCGGCAAAACTGTAATTCCCTTTGCGACTTCATCTTCCTCCGGACTGGGCGAAAGCGGCAAGCTGCTGGCGGACTTGGCCGGGGTTGGTGAATGGCAGACCGGTGAGCGGTTCAGCTCCGGCGCTTCGGAAAGCACGGTTGCCGCTTGGGTGAACGGCCTAAATCTTAAATAGTTGATAACTAATTGAAAACTTCCTAAAAATATATAGAGTAAGGGCTTGGACAAGCGTTGATAAAATGCTTGTCCAAGCCCTTGTGTTATCGGAAAGCGGTTAGTTTTTTATTGGTGAACCGCCAAACACATCTGACATCTTTATATTAGCCAGTGCATTGTCAATGGCGATGATTTCAGCCGCGGAAAGTTCCAAATCGGCGGCGCTGGCGTTTTCCTGGATACGCTTTGTTTTGCGAGAACCGGGAATTGGCACAATATATGGTTTTTTGCCCAGCAGCCAAGCTAAAGCGATTTGCGCTGGTGTGCTCTGTTTTTCTTTTGCCAGCTGCCGAATTAGCGCTAACAAATCCTGATTGGCTGCATAACTTTCGGCCTGATATTGGGGCATCATATTACGATAATCCTCATTGGCAAATTTTTCTCCCTGAGCAAAGGCGTCGCTTAAAAAACCGTTTGCCAAAGGACTAAAGGCAACAAAACCGACGTTGAGTTCCTCTAAAACAGGAAACAGTTTTTCATGCCAGCGTGCCATCATAGAAAAACGATTTTGCACGCAGGTAACCGGGCAAATAGCATGGGTGCGGCGCAGATAAGCTTCGTTGGCTTCGGAGATACCCCAATGCAGAATTTTGCCCTCCTTAATCAGGTCGGCCATAACGCTGGCCACAGTTTCCGGTTCCACTTTGTCGTCAATGCGGTGCTGATAGTATAAATCCAGATAATCCGTTTGCAGGCGGCGCAGACTTCCCTCGATTGCCTGCCGAATGGTTTGGGGACGGCAGTCTGTAAGCAGACTATGTCCGACGTGCTGCACGCCGTATTTGCTGGCCAGCTTGATTTGGGAACGGTAAGGTTTAAGGGCGCTGCCCAGCAATTCTTCATTGTTGGCATAGCTGCCGTCTGCTCTGGCGCCCAGATAACATTCCGCTGTGTCAAAAAAGGTGTAGCCCAAATCCACCGCTTGCGCCAGCGCCCGCGTTGCTTCCGCATCGTCCATGGCCGGGCCGTAAGCGTGTGTAAAACCCATACATCCCATGCCAATTGCGGAAACCTCAAGCCCCGGGCCTAAAATTCTTTTTTGCATAATTCTTTCACTCCTTTTTATGCTTTTATGTTAACCATTATAATGCCGGACGTGCCTTTTGAGAAGTTTCAATTAGTTTGTCAGAGCAAAGTTTCAGGTATAAACTAATGAACTAATTTAGACTTCTGCCTGGCTTTGGATTGCTTTATAATATAGACAGTGATAATACTTAATTATGGGAGGTTTGTTAGTATGAAAAAGATTTTAACACTATTTTTAAGTTTAACGCTGCTGCTTGGTTTGGCTGCCTGTACATCTGACGATAAGCCCCAAAACACACCACAAAACGGCGGCAATGTGCAAACGGGAGCTGCCCAAGCGCCGGAAATCACTACGCCCGATCAGGAAAATGAACGGCCGGAAATGGCAGAGGGCGGCAAAACGCTGGTGGTCTATTTCTCTATGCCGGAAACCACTAACCCTAACAATATGACCACCGAGGAGGCTAACAGCACAGTGGTTATTGATGGCGAGGTGCTGGGCAACACTCAATATATGGCTTATGTCATCCGGCAAACCACCGGCGGCGATATTTTCCGCATTGAGCCGGAAGTTCCCTATCCCACCGACCACCGCACTCTGGTGGATTTGGCGGCGGAGGAGCAGGAAAACAATGCCCGCCCGGCGATAGCGGCGCAGATTGCCAATTTTGCTGATTATGATACGATTTTTGTCGGCTATCCGAATTGGTGGGGCGATATGCCGATGATTATGTACACTTTTTTTGAGGCGTATGATTTTAGCGGCAAAACCATTATTCCGTTTAATACACATGGCGGCAGCGGTTTTTCCAACACCATTGCCACAATCCAACAGCTGGAACCTGACGCTACCTTGCTGGAGGGATTGACAATTTCCCGTAATGATATTCAGGATGCCGAAGCGGAAATTGTGGATTGGGTAAACGATTTGGGAATTTAAGCAATGCGAATAATTAACAAAATTTTTAACTTTTTGCTGTTGATTTTTCTGTTGGCTGGCTTGGCCGGTTGTGCCAATTCAGTGGCGACTGAAATTGGCTGCCAGCCCGTCAAACAGCTAAAAACAGCCGAAGCTGTGCTTCAGAAACCACAGTTTGCTTGGCAATGGCCGCAGGATTTGCCGAAAAATCATGGCATAAA
The DNA here is from genome assembly GCA_021769035.1 of Bacillota bacterium. Lineage (GTDB taxonomy): Bacteria > Bacillota > Dehalobacteriia > UBA4068 > UBA4997 > Avidehalobacter. Next base: position 2,994 of record JAETTP010000070.1, read on the forward strand.
CAATGCGGCATTGGTTCGGTTCCATAGCGAGCTAGACGAAGTAAATGTGCTGGCGGCGGTTATTGTTAAGGACGACTATATTATAGATGAATATTATAAGCCGGGCTACGATAAGAACAGCTTGTTTATTCTGAACTCAGCTTCCAAAAGCGTTACCAGCGCCTTAATTGGTATTGCTATTGACAAGGGCTATATTGACAGCGTTGACACGCCGGTTGGCGAATTTTTTCCACAGCTGGAGAACTCCGGCATTACAATTTGGCATTTGCTGACGCATACCTCCGGCCTGGCCAGCACTGATGATGTGCGCTGGGATGTCTGGCGAAATTCCGCTAATTGGCTTAATTATATATTTAACCTGCCGGTTGTGGCAGAACCAGGAGCAGAATTTAGTTATTCCACTGGCAACACCCATTTGCTGGCGGCGATATTGGAGCAGGCCACCGGTATGGGGCTTTATGATTTCGCAAAGGAGTATCTGTTTGCGCCGCTGGGTATGCGCACCGCCCGCATTGATACGGATCCGCAGGGCATTGGCGACGGCGGCAATGGAATTTGGCTGAATGTTTACGATATGGCCAAATTCGGCTCATTGTATTTACACAACGGTCAATGGCAAGGGCGGCAAGTTGTTCCGGCAGATTGGGTGCAGGCTTCCACAACTTTGCAATATGAGCGCTCCACCGGCTCGGCCGATTATGGTTATCAATGGTGGGTGCGCACCTTTGGCGAAGCTCGTCATCCGGCCTATTTTGCCCAGGGACATGCCGGACAATATATATTTGTGGTGCCGGATTTGCAGCTGATTATTGTTTTCGCCAGTGATTACACCGGCAGCAGCAGTATTTACTGGCAGTTTGTAAATGAGATTGTAGCGGCCTGTGATTAAAAAAGGAGAGAGATATAATGAAAAACTTTAAGTGTCTGGTTTTAGGCTTGCTTTTGGTGTTGTCCGGCCTGCTGCTTATGGCCTGCGGTGCAGACAAAACAGATGACAGTACGGATAATTTAAGGGGTGCGGTCAGCCGGGCGGATTTAACTTTTCCGCTGGGAATGGAAATCAGCTCCGTCGCTTTTACCGGCCAAGCCTATCTTGAACCGCTGATTTTTAATGACGAGGTTTATAATTTCCCCCAAACCAACAATGTAAGCTTTGCGCCGGGAGCCAGAAGCAGCTGGCACAGCCATGGCGGCATGATAATGCTGGTAACCGGCGGAGTGGGCTATTATCAGGAGGAGGGGCAGCCTGCCCAGATTATCCGCAAGGGCGATGTGATTGAGTGTGCGCCGGGCGTGCGCCATTGGCATGGGGCTGCGCCGGACAGCTGGTTCTCGCAAATGGTGATTTATGATTCCCATTATGTGGAGGAAAATCCCCAAACGGAGGAGCCGATAAGCGACGAATATTATAACAATCTGGAAACGGAAGAATTTGTTGGCCGCAACACCACTGCCGGGGATAAATTTATGTTTATGCAGGCGGCACAGGCCATGCAATCGGAAACTTTCAGCGGCCCGGCCTATGTTTCCGAGATTATTGGGGCTGATAATGTGGCCGGAGCGCCGGGGCTGCATTATGTGGTGTTTGAAAAAGGCGTTATCAATAACTGGCACACCCACGAGGGCGGCCAAATTTTGATTGCCACCGACGGCATTGGCTATCACCAGCTTGAGGGCGAGCCGGTACAGGTGCTTTATCCGGGCGATGTGGCTTTGTGTCCGCCTGGGGTTAAGCACTGGCATGGCGGCAGCGCCGATACGGAATTTGCGCATATTGCCGTCAACACCAACCCGGAGCTGACCGGCCTGGAATGGTTTGACCGTATTTCCGAGGCAGAATATGCCGCTCTGCCCAACGCTGAAAAAGGTTTGGCCAAGACAGAGGCCGGGCAGGTGCAGGGCTATATCAGCAACGGTATTTATACCTATCATGGCATACCCTACGCCACCGTAGCGGAGCGTTTTGTGCCGGCGCAGGCCGTAACTCCTTGGCGGGGCGTTCGTCAGGCGGTGGATTATGGCCCGATTGCGCTGCAAGCCGGAGCCAACCTGCCGGAAATGGCGGAGGACTGCCTGAATTTGAACGTCTGGACGCCGGGGCTTAACGACAGCGGCAAACGCCCGGTGATGGTTTGGCTGCATGGCGGCGGTTTCTCCACCGGTTCCTCTATTGAAAGCCCGGCTTATGACGGCGAGAACCTCAGCAAAAAAGGCGACGTGGTTGTGGTATCCGTAAATCATCGCTTAAATTCACTGGGACATCTGGATTTATCGGCATATGGCGAAAAATATAAATATTCCGCCAATGTGGGTATGCTGGATATTATCAATGCACTGGAGTGGATTCAGGCTAATATTGCCGAATTTGGCGGCGATCCGGCCAATGTAACAGTGTTTGGCGAATCCGGAGGCGGCGCAAAGGTTCTGGCGTTGATGACCAGCCCTTATGCACAGGGGCTTTTCCATAAGGGGATTGTGGAAAGCGGCGCAACCGAGAATATGGGCGCAGCCTTTACCTCACAGGCGGCCAGCCGAAGAGCGGCGGAAATTACGCTGGCCAATTTGGGTATCGGCGGCGATGAAATTGAGCGGCTGCAAAATATTTCCTATGAGGAATTGACGGCTGCCTCCGATAAGGCTTTGACGCAGGCGGCGGAAGAATTAAATATCTATGAGGAATTTGTAAACGGTTATTCGCTTTTGTGGGAGCCGGTTGTGGACGGTGATTTTCTGCCGAGCAGCCCGGTTACGGAAAGCGGCTTTGCCGAGGCAGGGCGGGACATTCCGCTTTTGATTGGCTCCAACCTGAACGAATGGACTGGCTTTGCCCCACAGGAGCCGATTGAAGCAACTGCGGAGCTGCAAGCGGCCTTGCAGTCCGCTTATCCCAACAAAACCGGCTTAGGGGCTGAACAGGTGGACACAACCTTAATTCGTCTGCCTTTGCTGAAAATTATGAGCCATAAGGCCGACCAGGGCGGTGCGCCGGTTTACGCTTATATGTTTACCTGGGGCAACTCCTACCACACGGCAGAAATTCCCTTTGTATTTAATAATATTGACAAGGTGCAGCCAAGCGGCGATGTGGCCGAAGCGGAAAAGCTGTCTGATATTATGAGCGCTGCCTGGATTAATTTCGCCAGAAGCGGCGATCCCAACGGCGGCAGCCTGCCCGGCTGGGAGCCTTATACCAGAGAGGGCGGCGCAACCATGATTTTTGATAACGAAAGCTATTTGGCTCATAATCACGATAAGGAGCTGTTAAAGCTGCTGGCTCCTGATTATGAATACTAAAATTAACGCAAACACCAACGCCGTCCCTTTTCTGCAAAGGGGCGGCGCACTGTTATATAATCAGGCGTTGGCGCAGACGGCCTGCACTGCCGCCAGAAACCGCCGAATGGTGTCGGATGGCTTTGGAGAATGCAGCAAACCATAGGGAATGCTGTGTTCCCAATCCACCGGGATTATTTTCAGCAGCGGGTGCACATTGGCCCAGCTGCTAATTGCCAGCAGCACATCATTGCTGTTCTCACAGTGGTTGAAAATGCCCACATCATAAAAATCAAAATCCACAATTTGCACCTGATGATGATTTTTCCAAATATCGTCCCGCAGCCGGTCTACATAGTGGCTCCAGCCCCGGTGCATTAGCAGCAGGCGCTCGCCGTATAAATCTCGGATATTGAGCCGGTTTTTTTCAGCCAGGGGATGGTGCAGGGAAACCGCACAGCACAGCGGCTCCCGCTGAATTTCCAGACCGGCGCATTGGCGCAGATTAAGCATAGTATCGTCAAAAATCCCGGCCACCACATCAATGTTTTGCCCCAGATTAGCCAGAATTTCTCTGGCGTTTTCCACTGTGTTGACATAGGGCACCAGCTGAAATTTTAAGTCCGGGCAAATGGCGTGAATTTTTGGCCAAAGCTCCATCATAATCTGCGCCGGCGTGATAGGCGAAACCCCAATCCGGATTACGCTGCTGTTGGCCTGCATGGCATTTTGCGCTCTGGTAACAGAATCCCGGCAATATTGAATGACGTATTTGGCGTCCTTGGCCAGGGAGAAGCCGGCCGCCGTCAGCCTAAGCCCCCGGTGGGTGCGCTCAAAAAGCTGCACCTGCAAATTACTCTCCAACAGATTGATTTGCTTGATAACTGCCGTTGGCGTGATAAACAGCTGTTCGGCCGCCTTGTTGAAGCTGCCGGCTTCCGCTACGCACAAAAAGGTTTCCAGCTGGGGATTATACATTGGCGCCACTCCCTGCAACAAAAAATTTAATAATGCTGTAATAAATTCCGCTCAAATTGGCAATTTCCTGCCAAAAAATTTACTTATCTGCCGCTGTTGCCTTTTAACCCTGGGGTATATACTGATGAACCAATATAGACTTCTGTTAATCA
>JAETTP010000071.1 GCA_021769035.1 Bacillota bacterium
CGTTCATCATCTGCTCATACAAAGCGTCGTAGGCCGGATTGGCATAATTGCAATAATTGGCGTTGGATTTGGAGTACCAGTTAGCCATATACTCCGCCGGATCGCCCGTGCCAACCGTCGTCCAGTTGGAGGAGCAAAGGTCGTAAGCTCCGGCCACCATCAAATTCCATTCGGTATCGGCGTCGCTGCTGGAAACCTTAACGTCAATGCCAATCTGGCCCAGCTGTAACTGAATAGCCTCGGCATACTGGGACAAACCACGGTTGTCATAAGTAATATAATTCAGCTGAATGTTCTGGCCGTTCAACTCCCGAATATTATCGCCGTCCGTATCCACAATGCCGGCGTCGTCCAGCTTCTTTTTGGCCGCCTCCACATCATAGCCAAAAGGATTGCTCAACAGATCGTAATTATAATCCAGCGTGGAGGGCAGCACCGAAAAGCCGGCGGTATAAAGACCGCCCAAAGTTACATTGGTCATCGTATCGTTATCCAAAGCCATCAGCACCGCCTCACGCAAAGCGTCGTTGCCCAGCACACCGGCATGATTAATATAGGCAAAACCGCAACGCATGCCAGGCGTGGTAGCTACATAATAATTTTCCACATCATTTTTCAGCTTTGCCAAATCATTAGGTGTTGTGATATTCTCAACCATATCCACGTCGCCGTTTTGCAAGGCCAAAGCCTTGGTGGTGCTGTCGTTAATAAAGGAAATTTCCAGACGATCGTAAGGCACCTCACCGTTCCAGTAATATTCATTTTTGCTTAAAATGCAGCTGATTTTGCCGTCAAAGGAATCCACCGCATAAGGCCCGGTGCCCACCGGCTGCGTCGCCATATCCGTGCCGGAGTTGACGTCTAAAATCATAAAGGTGGGATAAGCCAGCACCTTTGTCACATCTGCATAAGGCACATTGGTAACCAAAGTGACGGTGCCAGCCTCAACGTCGGCCTCCATCTGCGCCAAATCCAGCATATGCGAAGGTGTGGCGCTATTTTCCGCCTCCATATCGTAAATGCGCTGCAACTCGTCCACCACCGACTGCGCCGTCATCAGCGTGCCGTTGGAAAACTTCACATCATCGCGCAACTGAATAACCCAGGTTTTATGGTCGTCCGAAACTGTATAGCCGACAGCCAGCCAGGGCTCCGCATTCATCTCATTATTAAAGCGGAACAGGCACTCGCCAATACCGTAGCGGCTGGCGGCCCAGCCGGAGTTAATCATCTGACCGGGGTCAAGCACGTCGCTGTAGCTGAAGCAGCCAAAACGCAGCGTTTTATCAGCCGCAGCCTGTTTGGACTCGCCGCCGCAACCAGCCAGCAAAGCCAGGCTTAACAGCAGCAGCCCTGCCGTCATCAACAATTTCCGTAAATCTTTCATCGCACATTCCTACCTTCCGTAAAAAATATTATTCACTTTTGGGGTCCAGCACATCACGCAGGCTGTCGCCTAAAAGATTGAATATCACAACCACCAGGAAAATAGCCAACCCCGGAAATATCATCAACCAGGGAGCATTTTCCAGACAAGAACGCCCCTCGTTCAGCATAAAACCCCACTCCGGCGTGGGAGCCGAAGCGCCAAAGCCCAAAAAAGACAAACCGGCAAGCTCCAACATCATGCTGCCAATATCCGTGGCCGCCGTGATAATCAAGGTTGGCAAAACGCCCGGCAGCATATAACGCCAAAGTATCTGCAAAGTACGCGTGCCGGTCAGCTCCGCCGCCGCCACGTAATCGGCATAACGGATTTTCAGCACCAAACTGCGGGCCAAACGCGCATATTTAGTCCAACTGACCAAAGTTATCGCAATAACCGCATTGGTAATGCTGGCCCCCATAATACCGGCAATCGCAATCGCCAGCAGCATACCGGGAAAGGCAACCAGCATATCCGCCAGGCGCATAATCACCACGTCGACCAGCTTGCCAAAGTAACCGGCCAACACACCCAACAGAGAGCCCAACAGAAAGATACAGCTAACCAAAGCAAAGGTAGAAAACAGAGAAATCCGAGCGCCGTAAAGCACACGGGCAAAAACATCGCGCCCCAATTTGTCTGTACCAAACCAGTGCTCCGCGCTTGGCGGCTGCAAAGGCCTCTGCATAACAGCCTCATAGGGGTTTTGAATTGGCAGCAGCGGGGCCAGCAAAGCCAGCGCAATCACGCCGGCTGCCAGCAGCGAAAACAGCGTAAACTGCTTATTAGCTCGGATAAAAGCCGCAACCTTTGTCATATCAGCACCTCTTTTCCCGCAAGCGTGGGTCCAGATAATTATAGGATATATCCACCAGCAAATTAATCAGCATATAAATCAAAGCAATCCACAACACCACGCCCTGAATTAAATAGTAATCATGCGCGGTGATGGCCGAAACTGCCAAGCTGCCCAATCCAGGATAGGAAAAAATTGTTTCCACCACCGCCGTGCCGCCCAGCAGCGAGCCGAGAGATAAGCCCAAAAGGGTGATTAAAGGCAGTAGCGCATTGGGAAAAACATGCCGCCAAAGGATAGTGCTCTCCTTTAAGCCGCGGCAGCGCGCCCCAATCACATAATCCTGGCGCAGCTCCTCCAAAACAGCCGCCCGCACCTGCCGCGTATATTTGGCAGACATCGCAAAGGCCAGGGTTAAAGCCGGCATAATCAGGCGTTCAAAGCCGCCGTTAATCGAGGTCACTGGCAGCCAGTTCAGCTTTAAGGCCAGCAAATAGATCAGCAACAAGCCAACCCAAAAGTTGGGCATGGAAACACCAAAAAAGGTGCAGGCCCGAACCAAATAATCTGGCCAGCGGTTTTGCTTCAGTGCGGCCAGCATACCGGCCGGCAATGACACCACCAACATCAGTAGCAGTGAGAGCAGGGCCAGCTTTAAGGTAGGCCAAAGACGAGCCAGCAAAGTGGCCGCCACCGGCCGCCCGGTTGCAAAGGAGGTACCAAAATCACCTTGTAGGCAGTTAAGCAGCCAACTGCCATACTGCACCAGGAAAGGCCGGTTTAAGCCCAACTGCTCGCGCATTGCCTCCAGAACCTCCTCCGAGGGCATAACCCCGCTTGCCGCGTACATAGTCCGCACAGGGTCGCCCGGCGCCAGATAAGTAAGGCTGAAAGTTAAAAAGCTAACGCCAAATAGCACGATGATAATTTGCAAAAAACGCCGCCCCAAAGCTTGCAATTTCAATTCCTCTCCCTCCTTACCTTAAAACAAATGAAAAAAACCTTAAAACTGTGGTTTAAGCCAATCTAGCTTTCCACAATTCTAAGGTTACTCTACGCTTATCCTCAGCCTGCAACACAAGGCTTTTAGGCTAAAGGTAAAAAGCAAATATTATTATTAAAATCAATATTTCTCAAATAAACCGTAAGAAAGTATTGTGAAACTAATATAGAGCAGGTATCCTGACTTAAGTTCATCGCCTGCACCGCGCCTTCCCAGGCTTGCGCCCAGTGGCATAATGCGGCCGGCTCCCTCTCACAGTGACGGCATCGTACCGGCTTTTCCGGTTTCCCTGTATCTTGCTTTCAACAAGATAATCTTTAGTGATACTCAATATTAATGCTAAGCTTTTACCATTTAGTTTTGTCTGTAGTCAATCTTTCAACTACAGCTACATTATATACCCAACTATTAAATTTGTCAAACCTTTTTTGCATTTTTTTGGCAAAAAATTGGTTTTTTTTGAATATATGAGATATAACTCATATATAAACATTTAAGATAGATTTTATTTTAACAAAAAAACATCGCGGCAATATTGACAATATATTTTAAATATGCTATAATAAACAATTATCCCTAATATTCAAAAAAAAAATAATATTATCATTATTTAAGGAGGTTGACTACATAAGCAATGTCTACTTTAGCTGATTATCAAAAAAACTTTAAGAAAATTGTTTTCATTATTGCCGTACTGGTTTCAGGCGGTTTTATCACTATGTTTTCCGAAACAGTGCTGACCCCAGCCCTGCCCACAATTATGGAAGAAACCAACGTCAGCACCAATATTGCTCAATGGCTAACCACCGGTTTCATTTTGGTTTCCGCTATTATGATTCCGCTCACCGCTTTTTTCATCAACCGCTTTCCCACCCGCCGGCTTTTTATGAGTGCGATGTCACTTTTTGCCCTTGGCTGTTTGCTATGCGCCATCTCCCCCAACTTCACCGTGATTTTGCTGGGGCGCTTCTTTCAGGCGGCCGGCGCCGGCATAATGATGCCGCTTTGCCAAACCGTGGTGCTGATTTTGGTGCCGCTTAGCAAACGCGGAACTGCTATGGGCGTAATCGGTCTGGTTATGGCGCTGGCTCCGGCCATTGGCCCCACCCTGGCCGGCTGGGTCATTGATGTGATGGGTTGGCATGTTATGTTTTACATTATCACAGCTTTGGCGGTGCTGGACGTTGTTCTGGCCGGCTTTGTGCTGGAAAATGTGATTGAGAACAGCAACCCCAGGCTGGATATGCCGTCGGTGCTGCTTTCCAGCGTCGGCCTGGCCTCTTTCCTGTATGGTTGCAGCGCCGCCGGCGATATGGGCCTGCTGCATGTTTTGCCCTGGTTCTTCCTGCTTGTAGGTATCGTTGTATCAATGGCTTTCATCAAACGGCAGTTTAGTCTAAAGGAGCCATTTTTGGATTTACGGATTCTCAAATTTCCTCAGTTTGCTATTGCCACAATTATTGCCATGATTGTAAACGCCGCGCTGATTTCCGGCGCCGTAATGCTGCCCATTTTTATGCAGAACATCCAGGGCTTCAGCGCAATGCAATCTGGTTTGGCAATGCTGCCCGGCGCGCTTTGCATGGCGGTTATGAACGTGGTTTCCGGCCGTATCTTTGATAAATGCGGCCCCAGAGGGCTGGCCCTTTCCGGCCTGTCCCTGCTAACCCTGTCGGCCGGCGCTTTTATCTTTATGCACACCGGCACTTCATTCGGCTTGCTTTGCGTAATTTACACTATGCGTATGGTGGGCATTTCCATGGCCATGATGCCGATTACCACCTGGGGCCTGAACACCCTCAGCAACAAACGTATGGCGCACGGCACGGCCATCAACAACACCCTGCGCCAGGTTGCCGGCTCTATCGGCACCACTTTCTTTGTGGCTATCATGACCAGCTTTGCCAGCTTATATCCCGGTGACGACGCCATTGCCGCCAATCTGTATGGCATCCAAATTTCGTTTACGGTTATTACCCTGTTCTGTCTGGCAGCTTTGGTGCTTTCCATAATTTTTGTCCGGCAGCCAAAATCATCTGGCGTGCTGAAAATTAAAAAGCAGCAGGCAAACGCCTGATTGTCTTAAATATATCACAAAAGAGCTATCACCAATTACAAGGCGATAGCTCTTTTTAGAAACAATTTACAGCGGCGTTCCATTTTGAAAACGCTGCTGTAATTTATCATTAAAAACTGCAACAATTTAGTTTTTAAGCTCGGCAATAATATTTTGCAGCTGAAAAATAGCCTGATTAACTTGACGTTGAGCAGCATTAATCTTATCCTGAACCGCTAAATCTACAAATATGTTATCAAGCCAAATATCAATCGCTTTCAGTCCCTCGTCTAAATCAATCTGTAAATCAACTGAATTAATACGTTCATTTAAAACTGCCACATCTTGTCTGGCCTTTTGCAAATAATGGTTAACTTCGCTCAAATCGTTGTGCTTGGCTATACTTGTCAGCAAGCCGCCTCCCAATATATCAAAAACTCCCACGCTATGGGCGCTATACAATTTATCGCGCGCTTTTTGCAAGCTACACAAGGCGTTATCCGCACATTGTAAAAGCTGTTGTTTATCATCCATACTTAAATTTAGGCCTCCATAATCTCCTCGACAATGCGGCGTGCAGCAGCCTTTGGGTCCGCCTGGGCCGTAATTGGCCGGCCAATCACCAGATAATCAGCGCCTGCCTGCACAGCCTGCTTAGGCGTCATAATCCGGCTTTGGTCGTTGGCAGCCGACCAAAGCGGCCGGATTCCCGGAGTGATTATCACAAAATCAGGGCCGCAGGCTTGGCGAATAACTTCAATTTCCTTAGGTGAGGCCACAACACCGGCCAACCCGGCCTCCTTAGCCATTTTGGCCCAAACCACAACCTGTTCTGCAATCGTCCGGTCAATGCCAATTTCCTCTGTAAATTCCTGCTGGCTAAGGCTGGTTAAAACCGTCACCGCCACCACCAGCGGTTTGCTGCCGCCCTCTGGCACGCTTTCAGCCGCAGCCGCCGCTGCCGCGGCCAACATTTTTTTGCCGCCGCCGGCATGCAGGGTCATAATAAAAGCCTGCAAATTAGTCAGCACCTTGGTAGCCTCCGCCACCGTGTTTGGTATGTCGTGCAGCTTCAAGTCAATAAACACTTTACCGCCGCGCTGTTGGATAGCCTTTACAATGCTTGGCCCCTCAGCATTATATAACTGCATACCAATTTTAAAAGCACCAACCTCGTCGTAAAGCTGCTCCACCAGCTGCAAAGCTTGTTCACGGTTGGGCACGTCCAACGCCACAATTATTTTTTCTTTAGCCGCTTGTTGTGTTAAAGCCATAAAAATCCCCTCCCAAAATAAATGCCCCACAATGCCGGTCCAACGCCGATGTTTTGAACCTGCATATGCAGGTGGGCTTCCGCAAGCTGCTTCCTTAGTCCACTCAATGGAGGCATTAAGTCCACAGGCAAATATAAGAATCCCATATTTTGAGTGTTGGCTCAAAACTTATCAGCATCTCTTCGCACACTGTCGGGCAAGTATATTATATTCCGCTATTGCTAACATTATAGCACCTATATTTGAAAAATTCAATAAAAATTTTAAGCCAATTATTTGCCATTTTGTGAAAGCAACAGAAATTATAACAATATTTCGTGTCTAAAAGCATATAAAATAAAATTTATATTATAAATTCACAAAAATAAACAAATATAGCGATTTTATGCTTTAAATTATTGAATTTTAGATTTTATAGACGTATAATATCTTTGTCAAAAAACATAAAGGGGGAATGAAGCGATGGGGTTAAGTGAGGTTGCCCAAAATATTTTAACTGTTTTTGCTGTTGCCTGTTTAGGTTATTTGGTTGGCAGAATTAAGGTCTGGGGGATCAGTCTTGGTTCAACTGGGATTTTTTTAGTTGGTCTGCTATTCGGACATTTTGGTATCAGCACACCTAAAGTTTTACAGGATATAGGTTTGGTTCTGTTCATAGCTGCCACCGGCCTTGCTGCTGGGCCAGGATTTATACAGCGTATTAAACGTAGCGGCCCGGCTTACATAATTTTATGCCTAACCACCACCGTTGTGGGGTGCAT
>JAETTP010000072.1 GCA_021769035.1 Bacillota bacterium
AGGTGATTAGTGTGATAGGAGATTTACAATGTTAAAAAATTTGCTTCCGATAGTTGCGGATTTGGTGGCTTCGGCTGTGGTGCTGCTGCCTTTGCTGCTGATTGGCCTGCAAACGGCCCGCTATTGGCGCGGCGAGGCTTATCGAAGCGGTCAAAAATGGGCCATTATATTGTTTGGCTTGTATCTTTTGGCGGTATGCTCTGTGGTAGGCATACCGTCAGTGAAATATCTACGCTTGGATTTTAGTTTGAATTTGCTGCCGCTGCTGGATATAACCGATAATCCGCCCGGCTATATTATGAATACCATTTTAAACATTATTTTGTTTGTGCCGCTGGGTGTGTTTTTGCCGGCTATTTGGCCGCAATATCGTTCCCTGAGCCGGGTGGCGGCCGCCGGCTTGGCATTTTCACTTAGCATTGAGCTGTTTCAGCTTTTCAACTGGCGTTTAACAGATGTTGATGATTTGCTGACCAATACGTTGGGGGCGGTGTTGGGCTTTTATCTGTTCCGGCTGGTCTATATGTTTGTAACAAAGCGGCCGCCTGCGGCGATGGAGCCGGGCGGCAGCAAGGAGGCCTGGCTGCTTTGGGCAGCCTGCCTGTTGATAACCATTTTTGTTTATCCCTTTTTACCCGAATCATTACGCAACTGGTTTTTATACACGCCTTTTTGGCAATAGTTTGCTTTAGTTTTTTTGGTTATGTTTGGACTGACCGGCGTAAGGAAAAAGCGGCTTGCCTAAATGGAATGAAAAATCTTCCCGGTTAACCAGACCCACAACCTGGTCGCTGTCATATAATTGCAACAGAAAATTGGCAACCTGGGCGCTGGTGTGGTAGTTGGTAAATGATTTGCGATAATCATATTCTGAAACGTCATTGGCGATTTTGCCAAATTCCGTTTGGGTGGCCGCTGGCGCCAGCACTTTAGCCCGCATTGGCGCGCCGGACTGCTGCAATTCCCAGGCGAGGCCCTCTGTGAAGGCGCTGACGTAAAATTTGCTGGCGCAGTAGGTTACGGCGTTGGGAACGATGGTGTAGCCACCGCAGGAGGAAACGTTGATAAGCTGCGTTTGGGCAATGTTTTGAAAATCTCTTACAAACAGGGAGGATAAAATAGTGAGGGCTTCCACATTCAGCTGAAGCAGCCGGCCGATTTTCGCTATATTTTGTTGGCTAACGCTGGCATAATTGCCGAAGCCGGCATTGTTAATCCAGGTTTGCAGCGGCAGATTTCTTACATCTGCATATAGTTCGTAAACGTTTTCCGGCAAGGACAAATCGGTGGCTTTGATTATTATATCAAGGCTGGAGTGTTGCCCTAAAATTTGTTGTTTGAGGGCTTGCAATTCTTCCTGCCGACGAGCGACGAGCACTAGATTGCTGCCGCGTTGAGCAAAGGCTTTGGCTGTTGCATAGCCGATTCCGGAACTGGCGCCGGTGATAACGGTGTAATTTTGTTTGTTTGAGTTCATTTGTTAAATCTCCGTATTGTTAGTTTATAATACCAGCATACAATATAGAGTGAACTCTATGTCAATAGGGTGGAGGATTTTTTTTGGTATATTCGATTGGAGAATTTGCTCGGCAGACAAATTTGAGCGTGCACACCTTGCGTTATTATGAACAGGAAGGCCTGCTTTGCCCGGAGCGCAACGCCGCCAACCGACGCTGCTATTCCGAAAACGATTTGGCTTGGGTCGATTTTATTAAACGCTTAAAGGCCACCGGAATGCCAATTAAAGAGATTAAACGTTATGCGGAGTTGAGAGCGGCCGGAGAAAGCAGTCTGCGTGAGCGAATGGAAATGTTGATGGCGCACCGGGAGCTGCTGGAAAAGCAAATTGAGCATTTGCAGGCGCATTTGGCAAAGCTAGACGAGAAGATTAGTATTTATCGTAATAAAATAATCTAAGGCAGCATTTTTTAACGAAACGCTGCCTTAATTGTTTTAGTTATTTTAGTTATGAAAAAACTGACATCCTAAGCTATCAGTTAAAAATATTACTAAAAATATTAAAGCGACATTCTGAAAATTGAACGCCGCTTTAATTAAGTTGGTGCCGAAGGTGGGACTTGAACCCACACGTTGTCGCCAACACCGGATTTTGAGTCCGGCGCGTCTGCCAATTCCACCACTTCGGCAAGAATTATCAAGCGAATATTATTATACACCATAGATTTGAAAAATGCAATAGTTTTTTGGAAAAAATTTATATCTTTTTTTATTATTTTTTACGCTCTCAAGATGTTTTTGTGCAGGAATTTGTCAGTCTGCGCCGAAAAGAATACTAAGGTTTTGTGCGGATTTTTTTTGGCAAGTCAACCAAACCGACTAAATATAATATAGAAATGAGGTGATAAATTTTGAGTAATCAGCAGGACGCTATCATTCAGGTTAAAAATCTGAAAAAAGTTTACACCATTGGCTCCGAGCGGGTGATTGCTTTGGCTGGCATTGATATGACCATTCGGCGGGGTGAAATCTGCTGTTTGTTTGGGCCGTCCGGTTCCGGCAAATCCACTTTGCTAAACATGCTGGCAGGTTTGGAAAAGCCGACCACCGGGCAAATCAGCATTAACAAGGCGCGCATTGACAAGATGACGGAAAACCAACTGGCTAATTTTAGGCGGACTAATTTTGGCTTTGTTTTTCAATCCTACAATTTGCTGCCTGCCCTGACCGCCTTGGAGAATGTGGAAATGCCGATGATTTTCCGTGGGGTCAGCCACGAGCTGCGCAAAAAGCAGGCCCTGAAAATGCTGCAATATGTGGGGCTTAAGGACAGGGTGAAGCACAAGCCAACCCAGATGAGCGGTGGTCAACAGCAACGCGTGGGCATTGCCAGAGCTTTTGTGGCGCACCCACCGGTGATTTTTGCGGACGAGCCAACGGGCAATCTGGACACCCATACAACGTATGAGGTTATGGATATGATCTCTAAAATGGTGAAAGAACGTAATGCCACAATGATTATTGTTACTCATGATAATGAGATTGCCGAATATGGCGATCATATTATTAAAATCCGCGACGGCAAGATTTTGGAAGAAACCTGGCGCGAGGGAAAACAGCCGGCTTTGTCGGCTTTGCAGGTTTGAGCAAACTGCCAACCAATTTTGCACGATGATGTAATAGTTTATAGTGTTTTCGGCAGTTTACATAGTTATAGTTTTTTTGTAAAGGACGGAAAATGATATGAATTTGAAAAAAATGGCAACAAATATCAGCCTGATGACGTTTCTGATGTTGGCTTTTGTTTTGCCGCAAGCTGCGCTGGCAGGAGATTATTATGGAGAGGATAATCCTAAATTTGTTATGTATGTAGATAGTGCTGTTATTACTCCCGGCAAGGAATCAACAGTAACGGTTACTTTTAATAATGTGACTAATTATAATGCTTTCTATGCTTATGCTCTTTTAACTCCTAATGAGGATAATACCAAAATTTTTGGTGATGATGGTACTAACTATATTTCCCAAGATGTTGGTTCCTTAGGTAGAAATGGTAATACAAGTGTAAAATTTACATTTACACCCTCTGTTGATTTAAAACCAGGTACTTATGATATGACTGTAAAATTGGTTTATAAAAATAGACAAGGTACAGTTTTTGCAGGTTCAGATGGTACATTTAATTTAAAATTAACAGTTGATACAGGCACTCCTGTAGATTTATCTATACCAGAAAGTTCTGTTGAAGAAGGGCGTGCTAAATATGGTGAACCTTTTACTTTGAATCTAAAGTTAGCTAACAACGGACAAACTATTGCTAGAGATGTCCGAGTTAAATTAAATAATCTAAGCTCTGATAAAATTTTCCAAACTGGAACGTATGATTCACCAACTATTCAGGCTATTAAAGGATTTGAAGTTGTGCCATTGACTTTTTATCTAATGGCTAGTGAGGATATTGCAACAGGTTATTATCCAATAGAATTAGAGATTAGCTATAAGGATAAAGGTGATGCCGATGAACCCACTAAGAAAACTTTGACGGTTTACGTTGACGTAGAGGGCTCGCCCGACAAAGAGGACGATGAAAATAAAATCTCGGTGCCGCGGGTTATTTTGGATAACTATGTGCTGAATCCAAGCACTGTGAATATGGGTGAGAATTTTACCTTTTCCTTTACCATTAAAAACACCAGCACGGAGCGCACGGTGAAGAATTTGCAGGTTTCCTTAACCTCTTCTGAGGGCACCGTGATGCCGGCCAGCGGCAGCAACAGCTTTTACGTGGCGGAGCTTGGGCCGGAGCAATCCACCACTTTAAGCTTGCAAATGACAACAAAATACGATGTGGAAAAAACCACCTATCCCTTAACTTTGAACTTTAACTATGAAGACGCCAAAGCCAATCCCTACACTTCCGATGTAAATTTGACGATTCCGGTTTTTTTGCCTACCAAACTGACTTTGCAAAACCAGAGTTATCCGGAAAGCGGCATTGTAAACCAGGGCAATTATCTGAGCTTTGAGTATATCAACAAGGGCAAGGGCACTATTTACAATTTGACGGTTAGCGTCGAGGGCAACGTGCAGACTGATATTGGCTCCAGCAGCTATATCGGCAATGTGGACAGCGGTTATTCTGATTCTATGGAAATTATGGTTACGCCGCTGGAGGCCGGTGCGCAAAACTGCAAGCTGATTTTGACTTACGAAGATGCGGCCGGTAATCAGCTGCGCACGGAGGAGCCTTTTGTGATGATGGTGGAGGAAGAACCGCAGATGGAGGACCCCGGCATGATGGATCCTGGTATGATGGAAATGCCGGAGGAGCAGGGCGGCCTGCCTGGTTGGCTTTTGCCGTTGGGCGGTGTGATTGTGTTGATTGCTGCTGCCACAGCTTTTGTTGTTGTTCGGAAAAAACGCAAGGCAAAAAAACTGGCTGAGGAAGAAGCTTTGTTTGCCAGCGAAAATGAATAGTGACAGCCGGCTATGAAATTTTTTGATATTCTCAAAATGGCCTGCGGCAATTTTCTGCGACGTAAGGCCCGCACAATGCTCACTGTGGCCGGTGTGGTAATCGGCACTATGGCAGTAGTGATTATGATTTCTATCGGCCAGGGATTGGAGCAAGGCTACACGGAACAGCTGAAATCTTGGGGCAGCCTGACGCAGGTGCAGGTGAACCGCAGCTGGGGCGGCTCCTCTGATGAGCAAAAATATTTAGATGACGAGTTGATTGTCACGCTGGACCAGCTGGACCACGTGGTGGCGGCTTTGCCCACTACCAGACGCTATGCTGGTTTGGTGCGCGGAAAAACGATTTGTGAAAATTCCTTTGTTGGCGTGGATATGACCAAGCTGGAATATTATAACCTGACCTTGATGAACGGCGACCCGGTGACAGAGGAAATGCTGGCAGGAAACGGTTATGTTATGGGCTACAATACGGTTTTTGATTTTTACAACCCCAAAAAAGGTTGGAGCGAAGATAACTCGGTCTATGACGACGAGGGCAATATTAAACCTTTGCCGTTTGACCCGGTGACTGATGAAACCAAAATTAAAATGGTTTTTGACACCTCCTATTACTGGGGAGGCGGCGGCAACAAGCCCAAAAGCTATGACGTGACTTGTACCGGTGTTTTGAAACAGGGCGGGGAATATAATTATTCCTTTATTATGGATATGCGCACCTTGGATAATCTTTATAAAAAGTATCAGAAAGATTCCAAAATTAAAGATAATAATCGAGATAGTGAGGAAAACAAAAATAAATATGACACGGTTTACGTTGAAGTGGACGATATGAACAATGTGACCGCTGTGCAAAAACAAATTGACGATTTGGGCTACAACACTTGGAGCTCTACCGAACTTTTGGAAAACGTCAAGGAACAAATGGGTATGATTCAGGCTGTATTGGGTGGCATTGGCGCAGTTTCGTTCCTGGTGGCGGCTATTGGTATCAGCAATACAATGGTGATGTCAACCTACGAGCGCACAAGGGAAATTGGCATTATGAAGGTGCTGGGCTGCAAGCTTTCCAATATTATGGAGCTGTTTTTGCTGGAGGCGGCGATTATCGGCCTTTGCGGCGGCATACTGGGCATTGCTTTTAGCTACGGCATATCGGCCTTGCTTAATAATTTGGCGACCAGCGGCGTTTTGGCAAATTTCACTGCGGGTGAGGGCATGCCGATTTCGGTTATTCCGATTTGGCTGGCTGTCTGCGGCGCGGGCTTTTCCACCCTGATTGGTTTGGTTTCCGGTTTCTATCCGGCTTTACGAGCCACTCGTCTTTCGGCCTTGGAGGCAATTAAAAACGAATAGCATTTTTCTCTTGCAATATGCTGGGAAAAATGTTACAATAAATAATCACAAAAAAGCTTGAAAATCTGGAGGTAAAGAATGCGTGCAATTATCACCGTCCTGGGTAAGGATAACCTGGGCATCATTTACAATGTAACCAAAATTGTATCGGAACACCGGGTGAACATTTTAGATATTTCACAAACGATTATGAGTGATGATATTTTTGCAATGTTTATGCTGGTTGATGTGGCCAAGCTGGACAGCGAATATAAGACTATGGCGGCGGAGTTGAAAGCTTTTGGCGAAGCCAACGGCTACTCAATCCATGTGCAGCGTGAAGATGTTTTCAACGCTATGCACAGCAGATAAGGAGGCCGTTCAATGACCAAGCTTGCACATTCGGACATTTTGGAAACAATTAAGATGGTGGACGACCAGCATTTGGACGTCCGCACCATTACGATGGGCATATCGCTGTTGGATTGCTTCAGCGATGATATTGACACGGTTTGCCGCCGGATTTACGATAAAATCACCAGCAAAGCTGCTAATCTGGTGCAGGTTGGCGAGGATATTGAGCTGGAATTTGGTATTCCGATTGTTAATAAGCGGATTTCCGTCACACCGATTTCCCTGCTGGCTAATCCTTTTGGCCCGGCAGACTGCATAAGGCTGGCCCAAGCGTTGGATAAGGCGGCCAAAAGCACAGGGGTTAATTTCCTGGGCGGCTTTTCGGCGTTGGTGCACAAAGGCTACACCAAGGGCGACCACGCTTTGATTGAAGCAATCCCGGAGGCTTTGGCCTGCACGGATTTGGTTTGCGGTTCGGTGAACATCGGCACCACCAAGGCGGGCATGAATATGGACGCTATTCGCCAGATGGGCGAGGTGGTTAAAACGTTGGCTGAGCGCACAGCCGACCGGGCCGGTTTTGGTTGCGCCAAACTGGTTATATTCTGCAATGCGCCGGAGGATAATCCCTTTATGGCCGGCGCATTCCACGGCATTGGCGAG
>JAETTP010000073.1 GCA_021769035.1 Bacillota bacterium
ATCGAAATAGGCATCGTAACAAACGATAGGCGGTTAGCTAATATCCCTCGAAAGGGGGTGAGGCCTGTGTCACTGCGAATAACGCTTCGTATTGGAAACTTCACGTTTACAATCGAACTTAAACGTAAACATAGAGTAAACCGCCACTAGTGCGAATAGTGACGGTTTATGCAATTTTTTGTTAAAAACCAAACTAAACGGCTAACCGCTTACTTACGATGCCCTTTGTATTTATATTATATATTAATCAAATCATATTGTCAAGACAATTATTTTCAAGCGCTTTCCAAAACGCCCTCGCTAATCATTCGCCGCTGCCCCACCAAACCGGTGAACACCGCCACCAGCTCCGGGTCCAAAGCCGTGCCGGCATACATTTGCAGCATATCCAAAGCGTCCTCAGCCGAAAGCCGCCACGCACCGTAAGGTTTGGTAAAAGCGTTGTAAACCCAGGCCACCGCAAAAATCCGGCTGCCCAGCGGAATATCCAGGCCGGACATATGATAAGGGCCGCTGCCGTCCCATTTTTCGTGGTGGGAATAAACCAGTGGAGCCGCCGGGGCCAGCTCCGGCACAGTGGCAATAATCTCCGCCCCATATTCCGCGTGATTTTCATAGGAAGAACCGTTCACAAAACGCCCCACGTCATAGCAATAGCACAGGGTGCGAATAGCGCTCAGCTCGTCCACGCTCAGCTTCAAAGCGCCGCCCAGCCGGCCGCAATACTGCCAAAGCAGCATAGCCTCCGTGGTCTGGATAGTCTGGAAACGCTCCGTCAGCAGGTTATCCGAATGCCTCTGGTCCACGTGATTAGCCTCCTGGCTGACGTGCCCCTCCTTCACCTTATGCGAAAGCGAACGCTTAATATGGTCGCTATAATAGATTGGCCGATTAGCCACATCTACATCAGGATTTTTATTGATATTTTCCACGTAGCTCAAACCGCGCAGAGTATCGTCCCCGCTGAAGCTAGTGTCCTGCGAAGCCTGCAAGTAATCCTTATCCGTAAAAAGCTCGTCCGGCTCAAAACCCGCCAACGGCGAAACGTTTTTTGCCGAAGCCTTGTAACCAGTATAAACGCCCACCAGCAAGCACACCAAAAAAACCAACAGACGCAAGGATAAACGCAATGCGGAAACCTCCGTAAACAACGCGCCGCTGATGGAAACGCTGGTCATACTAAGCGCAAAAATGATACTATCAACAACCCAAAGTACACTACCCATTAATATACTGGTTACTATTGGAGAAATGTACCTACCCAAAATCTGTCTACCCCCAACCATTATAAAAGCTGCAATGCTCTAAAATGCTATCTTTATTCTTATTTATTTCTACCCCGACCAGGAATTTCCTGCTTTTTCAGCGCATTTTTTTGCAGCCAAGAGCAAAAGCCGGCGGTGCAACACCCCGGCCCTGCCTGATTATTCCAAAATGTAAACCCGCACATTGCGCACGCCCCAGTCGGTGCATTCGCGCTCGCTGTTAAAAAACAGGTCAATCTTTTTGCCGGTTATCGCGCTGCCAATATCCTCCGCCTTGGCGTAACCGTAACCGTCAACGTAAAGCATCGTGCCCAGCGGAATAACTTTCGGGTCCACCGCCACCGTGTAGCCGGACCGCGGGTTGGTGCCGGTGTAGGTGCGATTGCCGGTGTGCGTGTAGGCCGTGGCTTTCATCGACATCACGTCGCTGTAGGCATAGGTTTTGCCGCCACGGCTAATCACCCGCCGGGTGCCCACAGCCAGAACCTCGTCCTGGGCGGCCACCGTCACCGTCCGGCCAACCTCCTGCTTGGCAATCGGCACGCCGTCCTTGTAGGTCACCAAATTGGTAATCGTAAGCTCTCCCGGCTTGCCGGCCGTCACCACCTTGCTTTGGCCGGAATTCAGGCTGGAGTCCTCCTTGCGCACCGTTTTGGGCGCAATCGGCTGCGTGGTTTCCGTCTGGCGGTAGGTTATGCGGCTCACAATCACCGGCACGTCCTCATCCACCAGGGTGTCCAGGCCAGGACTAACCCAGTCGTATTCGCCCAGCTCAATGGAATGAGCCTGCAAAAACTCAGCCACCGTCACCTCCTGGGTGCGGTAGGAATTGGTGACAAAATCCGCCGTCACCGTAACCGGAAAGGCCCGGTCAATAATCACCCGGCCGCAGTTTTCCAGCTTGTCCTCCACGCCCGGCTGCACCACGTCCGCGTCAATCAGCTCAATGCCGCGCTGCTCCAGCAGCTCCCCCACCGTCAGGGCGTGGGTGCTGATTACGCTCACCTTGCCGTTATCAATAATTTCAATTTCCTTTTCAGTAAAAGCATAGGCAGCCACGGCAAAACTCATAAACAGCACAAACACAGCCAAAAAGGGCAAGGGCCGAACTCTCTTCTTTTTGCTACGCTTCGGTCTTACAGGCTTTAATTCTGTACTCTCCAAGTTGTCGCGCCTCCTTTTCTTAGTTTTCTAAAAAATGGCTGGCGTTCCGCGGATTTGACCCTGACTCCCCACAAAGCAGAGATAACTGCGGCCTTTTTTCAGTCAGCAATCCACAAGAGCCCCAATTTATCGCCATTTGCTACTATAATTTTACCCTATTTCACTCCTTTTGTCAAATTACAGTCTGCAAAGCCTGCCCAAAGCGGATTTCCGCCGCTTTGTTCGCCGGCAAATTTGTTTTTTAGCCGCGCCAAACTTAAATTTAAATAGAATTTAAGCGCATTTCCAATAACTAAAGCGGAAATACGCTTAAATTACGTAATATTTTTATTTATTCGTCGGATAGACCATAAAATTTACGTGCATTCGCAGTGGTAATCTCACCGATTTTCTCAATCTCCATACCGCGCAAAGCGGCCACCTTTTCCGCCACAAAAAAGACGTTGGCCGGCTCGTTGGTTTTGCCACGGCGCGGCTCCGGCGTCAGATACGGGCTGTCGGTTTCAATCAGCAACCGATCCAGCGGGCAGTTTTTCACCACCTCCGGCAGCTGCCGGGCGTTTTTGTAAGTAACCGGGCCGGCAATGGAAATATAAAAGTTCATGCGCAAGGCCTCCTTGGCCAGCTCCCAACTGCCGGAAAAACAGTGCATAATCCCGCCGAACTCGCCCGCCTTTTCCTGCCGCACAATATTAAACAAATCGCCGTGGGCCTCGCGGTCGTGAATCACAATCGGCTTGTGTAAATCCTTAGCCAGATGTATCTGCTCCACAAACCACTTGCGTTGCACCTCGCGCGGCACGTTGTCCCAATAATAATCCAAACCAATCTCACCCACAGCGCGGGCCTCCGGGGCCGCCGCCAACTCAGCCAGCTCCACAAAGGCTTTTTCGTCCAAATCGCCGCAATCGGAGGGATGAACCCCTACGGCGCAGGTCACCTGCGGATACTTCTCCGCCAAATGCAGCGCAAACAACGATGAACGCAAATCGCAGCCAATCGTTGCCATACCCACCAAACCGTTCTGCGCAGCTCGCTCCAGCACTGCCGCCAAATCCTTAGCCAGCTTAGCGTCGTCCAGATGACAGTGTGAATCAAACAATTTTACTTTTTGCAGCATATAGCATCAAACCCTTTTCCAATTTCTTCATATTATATTATGCTCACATTATACCACCAAAGCTAAAGCTTGTCAAACAGACCCCAGCCGAAGCCAGAGTCTGTTTGCAGGGTTTATATAAAATATTATCCGGGTAAGGGTAATATGAAAGATACCAATTAACGCGGGCCGGGCTTTTGCGGCGGCAGGCAGTTGCCGGAGCAGCCTCCGCAAGCACCGCCGCAGCCTGCGCAGCCACCGCCGCCTTGTTTATGCCGCCGCCACAAATGGCGACAAATCAAGGCCGCACTGCCAAAAACCAAAACGCCCACCACAAAAGTTCCCATCAAATCGCCTCCTGTTAGTTTAAAAACGTCAATTTTCTAGGGCCGCCCGCACCGGGGTCGGCTTAGCCTTAGGCTCCGGCCGCAGCAGCAGCCAGATAAAGATTGCCAGCAAAATCAGGCTGAGCGCCGAAAGCAGGCCGAAGCTGCCGCCGTGCATCAGCATACCAAGCTGGTAGAACACCATTGCCGAGGCATAAGCCAGCGCGCATTGATAGCCCACGGCAAAGGCCGTCCAGCGCAGGGAGCCCATCTCGCGCCGAATAGCGCCAATAGCCGCAAAACAGGGCGCGCAGAGCAAATTAAACAGCATAAAGGAGAACGCGGCCAAAGGCGTATATTTAGCGGCCACCACAGACCAGAATTCGTTGCCGTCCTCGGAAACCTCGTCCAACCCGGCATAAAGCGAGCCAAAGGTGGAAACCACGTTTTCCTTGGCAATCAGGCCGGTGACGGTGCCAACCGCCGCCTCCCACTGATCGCCCCAGCCTAGCGGCGCAAACACCGGAGCCACAGTGCGGCCCACATCAGCCAACATCGAATCCTGCGTTTCCACTGCCTGCATAGAGAAATTATAGCTGCTCAAAAACCAAATTACAATAGTGGAAAGCAAAATAATCGTGCCAGCTTTTTTAGCAAAAGATTTAGAGCGATCCCACATCGTCAGCAACACGCTTTTAACCCGCGGCAAATGGTAGCTGGGCAGCTCCATTACAAAGGGTGCGGGATCGCCAGCGAAAAAGCGCATTTTTTTTAATATTACGCCGGAAAGGATAATGGCCGCAATGCCGATAAAATAGCAAACCGGAGCCACCCAGCCGGATTCGGCAAACAGCGCGCCGGCAATCAGAGCAATGATTGGCAGCTTCGCGCCGCAGGGCATAAAGGTGGTGGTTACGATAGCGATTTTGCGGTCGGCTTCCTTTTCAATAGTGCGTGTGGCCATCACGCCGGGCACACCGCAGCCAGTGGCTACCAACATCGGAATAAAGCTTTTGCCGGAAAGGCCGAAGCGACGGAAAATTCTATCCATAATAAACGCCACCCGCGCCATATAGCCGCAATCCTCCAAAATCGCCAGGAAGATAAACAAAACCATCATCTGTGGCAAAAAGCCCAGCACAGCGCCCACGCCAGCCACAATGCCGTCCAGCACCAGCGATTTCAGCCAATCCGCACAATTAACCGCGTCCAAAACGCCCTCCAGCAACACCGGAATACCAGGCACCCAAACGCCAAACTCCGCCGGGTCTGCCTCCGGGTCGATTTCCGCCGCGGCCTCGTAGGCTTCCGTGCCAATGCCGAACAAATGCCAGCCGTCACCGAAAACGCCGTCGTTAGCCCAATCCGTCAGCAAAGTGCCCACACTGGTTATAGAAACGTAATAAATCACAAACATCACCGCTGCAAAAATCGGCAGAGCCAGCAAGCGATTAGTAACCACCTTGTCAATCTTATCGGATATGCTCAGCTGGCCGCCATCCGGCTTTTTGGCCGTCTTAGCCAACAGACTGGCTATGTATTCGTAACGCTCGTTGGTTATAATGCTTTCGCTGTCGTCGTCCAGCTCAGTCTCGCAGGCCGCTGTCAGCTTCTCCAACTGCTGCTGCGCCGCCTCAGACAAGGTCAAGTCCGCCAGTAGCTTTTCGTCCCGCTCAAAAACCTTAATCGCCAGCCAGCGCGTAAGCTCCGGCCGTTTAACCTGTCCCTCGGCCGCCAAAAGCTCGCCCAGCTGAACCAGCGTCGCCTCCAGTCCTTTGCTAAAAACAGGCTGTATCTGGCGTGTTTGCCCAGCCTGAGCCAGCTCGCAAGCTTGGCTGATTAGCTGCTGCAAGCCATCCCCGCTGATAGCTGCTGTTTCCACAATCGGGCAACCCAACTGCTGCGCCAACTCGTTCACGTCGATTTTATCCCCGCGCTTGCGCACCACATCCATCATATTTAGCGCGATAACCACAGGAATGCCCAGCTCCAACAGCTGCGTTGTCAAATATAAATTGCGCTCCAAATTGGAAGCATCGACAATATTAATAATCGCCTCCGGGGCCTCCGCCACCAGATAATTCCGGGTGACAACCTCCTCCAATGTGTACGGCGAAAGCGAATAAATACCCGGCAAATCCTGAATAATAACCTCCGGTCGCCCCTTCAAGCGACCGTCTTTTTTTTCCACCGTAACGCCGGGCCAGTTGCCCACGTGCTGCGAGCTGCCAGTTAAGGCGTTGAAAATAGTGGTTTTGCCACTGTTAGGATTGCCAGCCAAAGCAATTTTTACACTCATTTTTTTAATAACCTCCTGTTTGGCAAATTTACGTTAGCAATAGCTAACACCAGATTAATAAGATAGGCGCTTTTTTAATTTTACTCCACCTCAATCATTTTGGCGTCTTCCTTACGCAAGGAAAGCTCATAATTGCGCAGGTTGATTTCCAGCGGGTCGCCCAGCGGGGCCAGCTTGCGCACAGTGATAACCGTTCCCCTGGTAATACCCATATCCATAATCCGGCGTTTCACCGGGCCCTGGCCCTGCAAGCGCATCACGGTCACGCTTTCGCCGGGCTGCACGGCTGCCAAAGTTTTCATATCAATTACCCCCTCCCAAAAATTCAAATCATAATACGTTTAGCCATCGATAAATCAAGAGCCAAACGAGTACCCTTAGCGTTGATAATCAGACCGGCCGGACTTTCTGCCACCACAGTAATCAAGCCGCCCGCCACCACGCCTAAGTTTTCCAGATGCCGTCGCACCTCATCCTTACCCGTAATGCGCTGCACCATGTATTCCTGCCCTTTTGGGGCCAATGTGATTGGCATCTGCCGCCTCCTTACCGCCGGAGCAGGTTAGTAATTCCTAACACGCCGGCTGTTTTTTAGGCGTTAGCCGTTGCTAACGCCTTTGACGTGCTATATATTAGCACATTTTGCCGCCGCTGTCAAGTATTTTGCGCAAAAAAGTTAGCTATAACAAACTTTTTTTTCATCAGCCCGCAAATTTTTTTTGATTTTAGCAAAAAAAATCTCCAAAAAGGCTTGTCAAAACCATTTTTTTGTAATATAATAAATAGGCTGATGAGAAAAGCGCTTTCTATACTATGGAATGGTATCGAAGTGGTCATAACGAGCACGACTGGAAATCGTGTTGCCGTGATGAGCGGCACGCGGGTTCGAATCCCGCCCATTCCGCCAAACAGCGCAAATCAGAACACCGCAAAGCTTTACTTTACTAAAAAAGTGGTGGCTGTGGTGGTTCGGTTTGCAAAATAATTAAAGCTTGTCGATTAGAAATAGTCGGCA
>JAETTP010000006.1 GCA_021769035.1 Bacillota bacterium
ATAAGTATGCTTTAAAACACGTGGCCGGGCTTTACGCTAAGCTGATTAAGTAAGCTTGGCATAAAGCCCGGCTACAATTTGGGTTTAATTAGGATTTATTAATTTTCTTTGCTGCTGACGTTTACCTCAATAAACAGGGGTTGAGCAGAAACAATTTCCACGTTGCTGTTAGTGGAGAGCTGTAAAAAGCCCTGATTGCTGCCAATATCAAAATCGGCGGCGTTCAGTTGGGCGGAAATCGCCGAGTTGCGAATACTGCTGATGGCCGAGGCTGGGCCGCGCACCACCACGTCTACCGTGTTGGTGTTTAGGCTGTAATTATAGGCGGCGTTGGTGTTGGTTAAGGAAACAACCACATCCTTAACCGTTGTGGTTTCTTCACGTTCAATCACCACCATAACCTTAAAGCGCAGGCTAGTGTCAACTGTAACGTCGTTGGCGTTTAACAGCGAAACTTCCTCTGTTACTGTGTTGGTGGCGCCGTTGATGTTTATAGCTGAGGTGTAAACATAATCCACATTATCTAAGGCTCGCTGTGCGCCCATAATAACGGCCACAGCAGGGTCGGCCACAATGCGAGAAACCACGTAGCCATTGGCCGGCTGGCCGCTCAGGGTGACGTTGACAGGCACCGTTTTGCTGGGCTGGCTGGAAACCACCGGCACCAACACATCCAGCATTGCCGGCTGGGGCGTGATCCATTGCAGCAATGAGTTGCCGGCGGCATCTTGAACGTTCACCGGCAGGCTGGCGCGATAATTGGCGCTGGCCTCCTCCAAATTTACGCTGACGAAAACCTTATCGATTAGGGCCAGCTTATCCTCCGGGCCGGAAAGCACAATTTCCGTGGGGGAAATGCTGGCGGGCAGGGTCATATAACCCTCCGCGACGGAGCCGGCATATTCCACCTGCACCTGACGCTGCACCTGGGCCAGCTCGTCAATCAGCACTGTTACCTCGGAGCGCTCGGCGGAGGAAAGCTGCACGCCGGCCGGCAGGTCAAAATTCAGCCGGGCAGTGTATTGGCCTAAGGTTGCGCCGGATAAATCCACGTAAGCGTTGACGTCGGAGGCGGAAAGGTTATCCAAAACGCTGGAGGTGGCGTTCAAACGCAGCTTGATTGTACTGGGTTTATCACTAAGGGCCAGATTGTCCGCCAGATTGATATAGTCAACCGGCACCTCAAACAGGCGTTCCTCCTGCGGATTATCCTGAATTGTTACAAAGCCCCACAGCATAATAGCCAAGGCCAGGGCAAGGGCCAGATAGCCCCAGTTTATTTGCTTGAAATCATTCATTCTTGCCACCTCTTTTCAAGCGAAAGCGAGCCTGGATTTGCTTGACGCCGCCGCCAAAATGTTGGCTTAAATGCTGACGCAGGGCCTTTTCATCTAAATTAACATAAATATGCCCGTCTTTGGCGACGGAGATGGCGCCGGTTTCTTCGGAAACAATCACAATCAGCGCGTCGGAAACCTCTGATAGGCCAATGCCGGAGCGGTGGCGCGTGCCGAAGGACATATCCAAATTTGGGTTGTCGGAAAGGGGCAAAAAGCAGGCGGCCGCCAAAATACGATTGCCGCGGATAATGGCAGCGCCGTCATGCAGGGGCGTGTTGTGCACAAATATGTTGATGAGGGTTTGCTCGGAAACCAGACAGTCCATTTTGATACCGGTGGCGACGTAATCATTCAGGCCGATTTCTCGCTCCAGCACCAGCAGCATGCCGACGTTGTGCTTAGATTCTTCCACGGCTGCTTTGATTACGGCCTCGTGTACATTTTGCAAGTCCGTATCTGTGTTTTCAAAGGGTTTGATGTAAAGACGGCTGCGGCCAATTTGCTCCAGAGCGCGCCGCAGCTCCGGCTGAAAGATGACGGCCAGAGCAACCAAAGAGGCGGCCCAAAGCTGATTGAGCAGCCAACTGAGGGCGTGCAGCTGCAACCAGTTGCTTAAAACCACTACCAGAACCAAGATAACCAGGCCTTTGATTAGCTGCACGGCTCTGGTGCCTTGGATGGTCATAAACAGGCAGTAAAACAAAACCGTCACCACGCCGATGTCCAGCAGCATAGAGAAAGCTTTG
The DNA here is from genome assembly GCA_021769035.1 of Bacillota bacterium. Classification (GTDB taxonomy): domain Bacteria; phylum Bacillota; class Dehalobacteriia; order UBA4068; family UBA4997; genus Avidehalobacter. The sequence goes on from JAETTP010000006.1 coordinate 2,087, forward strand.
GCCAGGGTTAAGCTTTGCAACAAACTATTCAACAAAATTGAGCGCCTCCAAATGCTATCTTCAACTATAAATTAAACCACAAATCAAAATCACCCTAAAAAATGCACATTAAAAATATTCTACATTTTGAGGCTCATTCCTGCCGCAGATGGCTATAAAATCGGCTTATTATGCCGGATAAAAATTGTGACAAAATGCCAAAAGGCTATTGTTATCTGCTGATTTTAATAGTATAATAAAAGATGTACACGTTTTGTTAAGCAAGTCTTAATCCGGCTTTTGATAGGTTTAAATGAAGCCCTTAGGAGCAATAATTTAGCATGACTGAATTTTTTAAAAAAAATCGTAACGTTTTAAGCGTATCCTTGCTTTTTTTGCTGGCCGGTGCGGCGATGAGCATTTGGCTGCGGGCGTGGTCTATCAATGTGGCCACGGGCCCGGGCGGGCAAAGCCAATCGCTGGTTGATGTAATCAATCAGCTGGAGGTGGAAAACAAGGGGCTGGAGGCGGAAATTGACGCTTTGCGCAGCCGAATCAGCGGGCAGATTTTGTCCAGCGCGGAAAGCGACGAATATATCGCCAGGCTTCGGCAGGAGCTGGCTCAGCTGCAATTAATTTCTGGCCAAACCGCGGTTTGTGGCAGCGGCCTGGTAATCAGTATTAGCGATAACACGGCCGGCGCGGAGGCGGCCAAACAGCTGGACCCAGCCAATTTTTACCCGGAAAATTACATTATTCACGACAGCAACCTGCGTTATCTGCTGAACGATATTGCCTATTTGGCGGACGCGGTGGCTATCAACGGCCAGCGGATTGTCGATTTGTCGGAAATCCGCTGCGTAGGCACGGTGATTATTATTAATTCCACACGTGTAGCGCCGCCCTATGAAATTTCTTTGATTGGGCCGGCCTCTTTGCTGGAGGGCGCTTTGCAGGAATCATCACAGTATATTTACTTGCACAACAAGAATATGCCTATTCGGGTTACCCGTGAGGATAATTTAACCATACCGGCTTACACCGGCGCGACAATGCCCAATTTTGCCAAACTGGCCGAGTAGGGCGCACTTTAAGGAGAGGAAAACACAAAAATGTATAAGCTATTATTGCCGCTGGGTAGTTTGGCGGTGGGGGCCATTATCGGCTCTATTCTCACGGTTAATGCTTCCTTGGGCATTGCCAAATATCTTTCGATTGCTATTTTGGCGGCTTTGGATTCTGTGCTGGGCGGTGCGCGCGCTTTGCTGGAGGATAGTTTTGACAGTCTGATTATGCTTTCCGGCTTTTTTGTCAATGCGCTGCTGGCAATGCTGCTGGCCTTTTTGGGCGACCAAATTGGTATAGATATGTTTATGGCGGCCAGCATTTGTTTTGCCTTGCGTATTTTTTCCAATCTGGCTTTTATTCGCCGGGATATTATTTCTAATTATCGGTTGAAATATGCTCAGCGCAATGCGCAAAAGCGGCAGGAAGCTCCGTTGCAAAAAATTCGCCTGATAAGCGCGCCAAAGGTCGTTGAGGCTAAACCGGCTGAAAACAAGCCCGCGGAGTCTAAATCCGAACCGGCGCCTAATTTGGAGAACACCATTTCCGGCCTGCTGCTGGATACGCTGCCCTTGGAGGAGCTGAAAACGGAAAGTTGGGATTTTGCGGCAGACGAGCCTGCGGAGTCTGAGGATAAAATCGACCAAACTCCGGTTAAGGTTAAGGCTATCATCAGCCCGGATAAGAAAAATGAGGAGTCTTGAAATGCCTGAAAAATCGCCTAAAACCAACCGTTTGCTTTCCTTTTGCGTGGCGTTAACCTTTTTAAGCTTTGCCATTGTCTGCCAGATTAATTTTGAATCCAACAGTGTGCAGTCGCTGGAAAGCCAAAGCACGGAAAATTTGGTGGCTATGGTGCGCAGCCAAAACGATTATCGCAATCGTTTAAATACGGAGTTGGCGGCCCTGGAGCGGACCGAATCTTCGCGTAGTATCACTGCCAGCCTGGAGCAACAGCTGAACAGCGCCCGGATTTTCGCCGGTGCGGCTGCCGTCAGCGGGCCGGGGGTCAGCGTCACCATCACGGCGGATTATGACCTTTACAGCACCGATGTAATAGATATTGTAAATGAGCTTAAAGTGAGCGGGGCGGAGGCCATTGCTGTGAATAATCAACGGGTGACCAACAAAAGCCGAATAACCCAGGAAACAGATTTAGATGAGCATTTGTTTTTGGCCTTGGACGGTGAACGCCTGCTGACTCCTATTGTGATTACGGCGATTGGCGACCCGCTTACGCTGGAAAAGGGGCTGACTTTCACCGGCGGCATTGTAGATAATTTAAACACTTTGTATGGTATCTATCCGATTGTGCGGCAGGAGGAGCAGGTGACGATGCCTGCGGCCAACCTGAACACCACGCCGGCTTATATGAAGCTGCCGCCGGCGGAGGGTTCAAACCCTACTTAAAGCTGATAAAAGCTTGAAAATGAAAAAAGCTTGCAAGAATTAAAAATTGAAAGGAAGTTTTTATGCTAGAATGGTTTTCGGAAACCGCGTTGCGGCAAACGCTGGGCACTCTGCTGGTTTCAGTGGTGCCGGTGATTGAGCTGCGCGGGGCTATCCCAATCGGGGTGGCGTTGGGCCTGCACCCCTTTTGGGCAATGCTGGCTAGCATCGTTGGCAATATGCTGCCGGTGCCTTTTATTATTTTGTTTGTACGTCACGTCTTCACCTGGCTGAAACGGCACAGCTCCCTACTGGGGCGGTTGGTGCAAAAGCTGGAGGATAAGGCGCATAACAAAAGCGCACTGGTGGTTAAGTACCGCGCGATTGGGTTGTGCTTGCTGGTGGCGGTGCCTTTTCCAGGCACCGGGGCCTGGACGGGCTCGCTGGTGGCGGCGCTGCTGGATATACCGCTTAGGGAGGCCGTGCCGACAATCCTGTTGGGCGTTGTCATCGCTGGCTTGATTGTCACCGGCGTTACCTGCGGCGTGATTACCATTTTTTAACTTAATATTACATAAAAAGCCGTCAATCGCCTGGTTTGCAGGGAATTGACGGCTTTCTCTGTTTGTGAGTTGCCTTAATCGTCGATAAAAAACTTGTCGACAGGAACCTCCAGCTTTTCAGATATGGTGAACAAGGTTTCCAGTGAGATTCCTTTGATTTTGGTTCCGTTGTTGGCCTCCACCTGGCTGACAAAGGACCAGCTTTTGTCAATCAGCTCCGCAAACTGCTCCTGGGTGTAGCCTCGTTTTTTGCGATAGTAGGCAATCTTTAAGCCCAGTAAACGATATTTTTCCCGAAAACGCTCCTGCATTTTATCACCCCGCTTAATTTAGCATAGTTTATTTAGCGGTATATTATTACAGGCTTATAGTGAAAAAATATTTACTTTTAGCGAGTAATATGCTATAATAGGCAGAGGATTAGATTAAAAAGGGGAGTGGTGCGCTTGTTTTGGCTGGTTTTAGCGGCTTTTTGTCTGCTTTTTTGCAGCTGTTCAGTGGATATAAAAATCGCTATGCTGGGCTGTTTCTGTTTAACCGGCAATCCCTTGTTGTTTGGCTGCTTGTTGTTTGTGCTGTTCGATTGCTGTTGTTTTGATTTATATTTAAAATAGAAAGGAGCAGGTAAAGTCCTGCTCCTTTTAGCTATTATTCAGATAAAATAGTTTTGCCCAGATAGATAATTTTATTATTATCATTAAAGGTGAAAAAAATTTCATATTTTGCCGTGATGTTAAATGGTTCCGGCATTTCCTGAGCATTGGCGATAATTTCCCAGGCATTGTCCGGCGGATATTCTATAGAGTCGCCAGTGTTGTTATATTCAAATACGCTGGCACAATAAAATATTTGCCCATTTACATTTTCCAGGGTGAGATTGTCTAATTCCCAGATAGGGGCTTCAGCCCAACTGGTGCTAGGATAATAGTAATATTCGCCGTCAAAATCTATTTTTGCAATGCTGCCAGCTTCTGGAGTGGGAGTATCTATGCCGCAGTGAGTTTGGAGAAAATTATGCACATAAGCTGCGGAAAGCTTTTCCGGGGTTTGCTCATGGTCTATATTGCCATAGCTTTCCCAAATTATAGCTTGCGCCAGCACCCAATATAGGTAGTCGTCGAAGTCCTCTATGGAAATTGGCTCTTCGGTCACTTCCTGGCCTACTTCATAATCTTTGGCAGGCATAAAGTCCAAGCGATTTTGTTGAGCTAAATCAAAGAAAGCTGTACGTAAATCAGGCGTAATTTTCACTTCGTATCTGCCGTTGGGTTGCAACGCTTCAGCGTCGCTTGCCGTTAGCTGTTTAATTTGCGCAGCAGCGGAGGGCGGCGGCGTCGCATTCTGCTGTGGTTTCTTATCACCGTTTTCTGAGGTTACAATCGTATCACAGGCGGCCAAAAACAGGCACAGGGATAAACTCAGGCAGCATAGTAACAGTTTTTTCATCGTTAAATCCTTCTTTCACATTAAAAGGCATAATTAACTGAACGGTACTACAAACACCTGCCAAACGCTCTGGAAAGATTGACGCACCACCAGGCGTAGATTGTAGCGGCCCACGTCCTTGGCGGCCAACAGATTGGTGCTGTAGGTGTAGCCGTTGTCATCGGTGTAGGTAACGGAGCCGATAACCTCGCCGCGGTGAATAGGGGCGGGCACTGAGTTGGGCAAATCTAGGCTTTCCTGCACGTTGATATTTTCGTCCGTGCGCATAACGGAATAAAGTGATTTTTCGGCAATCACCTCCACCTGGCTACGTCCGCCGTTCAGCACCTTAACCTGGGCTTTCACTTCGTTGGCGCTCACCAGCAGGTTGTGCTGGGAGTTGGCAAAGCCCCATTCCAGCAGTTCCCGGCTTTCCTCATAGATATTGGGGCTGTTAAGCACCACCACGATCAGCTGCATATCGTTTTTGGTGGCGCTGGCCACAATGCAGTTGCCGGCCTGGCGGGTGTAGCCGGTTTTGATACCGTCCGCGTATTCATATTGGCTGAGCAAGCTGTTGCGGTTGGCGACAGTAAAATTTTCCCCGCCGTTCAATTTGCGCACCGTGAAAGAATCAGTGGTGACAATGCGGCGAAACTCAGGGTTCTCCATCGCCACGCGGGCAATCATTGCCAAATCGTAGGCGGAGGTGTAGTGGTTTTCATTATGTAGGCCGTGTGGATTGCTGAAATGGGTGTGCTCCAAACCTAGGGCGGCCACCCGCTGATTCATCAGCTCCACAAAGCTTTCCTCCGTGCCGGCCACGCCGATTGCTAAAGCCTGCCCGGCGTCGTTGGCGGAGTAGAGCATTAAGGCCATCAGCAGCTCCTCCACCGTTTGGCGCGCGCCTGCCTGCAAGCCGATGTTGGTTTCGCCCACATTGACAAAGTCCTCCGGCAGGGTGATTTTGTCGTCAAGCTCCATATTTTCCAGCGTCAAAAGGGCGGTCAGCACCTTGGTGGTGCTGGCTGGATAATGCTCGGCGTTCATATCCTTTTCGTAGAGCACCTTGCCGCTGGCTTGGTCGATTACCACCGCCGCCACTGCGCCAATCTGCGGCGGGCCGTCTGCCCTGGCCAGCAGGGCTGGCAAGGCAGACAGACAGAGCACGGTCAGCAGGGCAATCAGGCTTAGGGTAAATTTGGCAGAGCCTTGTGCTAATTTGTTGAACATTCTTGTTGTTTATCCTTTTTCAAAATATTTTCCAGCTTGGTTAAAAGGCCGGGGGTCATATCCACCAGCTTTTCCAACGGCTCCTGGCCGCTCACGGGGATATAGCGCAGCTGGCCGCCCGGCGCGCTGGTTAAAAAGCCCACCGGGGAAACTGCCAGGCCGCCGCCGGAGCCGCCGCCAAAGGCCGGGTCGGCCGCGGGCTGGGTTTTGGGGCCGTATTCGCCGCCGCCGGCCACAAAGCCCAGGCTCACCTTAGATATGGGGATTATCGTGGTGTCGCCGGCAAAAATAGGGTCGCCCACCACGGTGTTCACCTGCACCATTCCGTTCAGCTTTTCCATCGCCGTGCCCAGCAGGCCGGCAATATTCTGCTCACCAGTCATAAATCATACCGCCTCTCTAAATATTATCTGTTGGCTTTAGTTTGAACCGACGGCGGCCAAAATATGCGGCCAGGCGAACGACGGCGGTGATTATGGCCCAAAGGGGCAGGGAGATTTTCAGCCAAACCTCGCCGGAGAGGCTGTCAGTCTGCGGCATTTTTTCATTTGCGACAAGCTGCAAAGCCAAATCCGGTCTGGGGCAGTCGGCGGCCGCAGCCAGTCCGTGCAGGGTGGCCAAAAGGCAGCCGCCGGCCAGCGCGCAAACGTCAGGCCGCCCGGCCAGCCGCAGCCGGCAGCGCAGGCGTTTTAAGCGCAGGGATTTCAGCAAAAATTTGCTTAAACGCAGGTAAAAGGGCAGGTCGGCCGCGGAAAAGGGCAGGCGCGGCGTTGCGGCCAGGGGATAGGTCAGGCGCAGAGAAAGGCGCAGGCGTATTTGCGAGGCTGCCAGCAGCAGGCCAACGGTAATTAAAATGGTATAAAATGGCGTCATACGCCTAGTTTGGCTTTATTTGGCTACAATATTCACCAATTTGTCTGGAACGATAATAATTTTTGCCGCCTGTTTATCGCCCAGCCATTTGGCAAAGTCCGGCAGGGCGCGCACATGGGCCTCGGCGGCTGCTTTATCCAGGCCGGTAGGGATAGTAATACGGGCTTTCAGCTTGCCGTTCACCTGCACAGCGATTTCCACCTCTGCCTGTTGCAGATAATCCTCATTGTAAGCCGGCCAGGCGGTATCGTAAACCGTGCCGGCGTGGTTGGTGAGCTGCCAAAGCTCGTCGGTAATGTGGGGCGCAAACGGGGAAAGCATAATCAGCAGCTTTTCGGCCGCGTCTAGCAGCACAGCGGCGTTGGCGGCCTCGCCCTCTGCGTCGCGATAGGCGGTCATTGCGTTCACCAGCTCCATCATCGCGCTGATGGCGGTGTTGAAGTTGAAGCGGTCGGCAATGTCCGCCGTCACCTTTTTCAGGGTAAGGTGCACGGTGCGGCGCAGGTCAGCGTCGGCAGCCGTCAGCTCGCGGTTTTGGTAGCCGGCCTCGTAAATGCTCAAAACCAGCTTCCAAATGCGGTTCAAAAAGCGGTAGCAGCCCTCCACGGCCGCGTCGTTCCATTCCAAATCGCGCTCCGGCGGGGCGGCGAAGAGGATAAACAGGCGGGCGGTGTCCGCGCCGTATTTGTCGATAATTTCCTCCGGACTCACCACATTGCCCAGGCTTTTGCTCATCTTGGTGCCGTCCTTGAGCACCATGCCCTGCGTCAGCAGGTTAGTGAACGGCTCCTCCACGCCAATCAGGCCAAAATCGTACATCGCCTTGGTGAAGAAGCGGGAATACATCAAATGCAAAATAGCGTGCTCCACGCCGCCGATGTACTGGTCAACGGCCATCCAGTAGTCGGTTTTGGCTTTGTCCCAGGGTTGTTGGTCATTGTGCGCGTCGCAGTAGCGCATATAGTACCAGGAGGAGCACATGAAAGTGTCCATCGTGTCCATTTCGCGGGTGGCCGGGCCGCCGCAGCAAGGGCAGGTGGTTTGGCCGAAGGTGGGGCTGGTTTTCAGCGGGGATTCGCCAAAAGGCAGAAATTCCACATCGGTGGGCAGCAAAATTGGCAATTCTTCCTCCGGCACCGGCTGCATACCGCATTTTTCACAGTAAACCATCGGGATAGGCGCACCCCAATAACGCTGGCGGCTGATCAGCCAATCCCGCAGGCGGTAATTAATCACTTTTTTGCCTTTGCCCTCAGCCTCCAGCCAATCGGCAATGGCATTAATCGCGTCCGGCTTGTTGGCCAGGCCGTCGAACTGGCCGGAATTTACCAACACGCCCAATTCGGTGTAGGCCTCTTCCAGCGGCTCGTCGGCAGAGTTTACATCTTTGGCGATAACCCGAATAATCGGCAAGTTGTATTTATGAGCAAAATCAAAGTCGCGCTCGTCGTGGGAGGGCACGCCCATCACCGCGCCGGTGCCGTAATCCATCAATACGTAGTTGGTAATCCAAATTGGCACTTTAACGCCGTTCACCGGGTTGATAGCATAGGCGCCGATGAACATGCCCTCCTTTTCCAGATTGCCGGAGGTGCGGTCGATATTGGAAAGCTGCTGCACCTTGCGGGTGAACTCCGCCACCGGCTCCTCATATTCCGTGCCTTTGGTCAGCTTGGCAACCAAGGGGTGCTCCGGCGCCAGCACCATATAGGTTACGCCGAAGATGGTGTCCACGCGGGTGGTGAACACGGGCAGCTCGTCGCCGGCCTCGGTTTTGAACATAGCCTCCACACCCTCGCTGCGGCCAATCCAGTTGTGCTGCATGGTTTTCACCTTTTCCGGCCAGCCGGGCAGCTTTTCCAGGTCGTCCAGCAGGCGTTGGGCGTAATCGGTGATTTTGAAAAACCACTGGTCTAAATCCTTTTTCTCCACCACCGCGTCGCAACGTTCGCAGTGGCCGTCCACCACCTGCTCGTTAGCCAGCACCGTGGCGCAGGAGGGGCACCAGTTGACGGCGGCGTGTTTTTTGTAGGCCAGGCCGTGCTTGTACAGCTGCAAAAACAGCCATTGCGTCCATTTGTAATATTCCGGCAGGCAGGTTGCCACCTCGCGGTCCCAATCGTAGCTGAGGCCCAGGCTTTGCAGCTGGCTGCGCATATTGTCGATATTGGAGAGCGTCCAATCCCGCGGAAAAACGCCATGCTTGATGGCCGCGTTTTCCGCCGGCAGGCCAAAGGAATCCCAGCCCATCGGGTGCAGTACATTATAACCCTGCATATGCTTAAAACGGGCCACCACATCGCCGATTGAGTAATTGCGCACGTGGCCCATATGCAGGTTGCCGGAAGGGTAGGGGAACATCTCCAGCACGTAGTATTTAGGCTTGTCTGTTTCCTCCCGCACTTTGTAGATTTCGTCGGCAGCCCATTTTTGCTGCCATTTGCTTTCTATCTCCCGAAAATTATAATGTCTTTCCATCGTGATACCTCCAACAAGTTAATCTATTTGTTTATCTTTTTATTTTAACGCAAAATCCGCCAAATAGCAAGGCCTATTTTAAGTTAAGTCAATAATAACCAGCTCCGGCCGGTTAAAAAGGCGTGGGATACGGGTGCTTTCCCTGGCCAGGCCGCGGCTGACCAGCATGGTGCAGGCGGCCTGCTGATAAACCCCGCCGGCATATTTGGGCCAAAAGCCCTGGCCGGGCGCGTAAACTCCGTTAAGCAGGCCGGGCACGCGCCACTGGCCGCCGTGGGCGTGGCCGCACAGGGCCAAATCAAAACCCTGCCGGGCGTAGAGCGAAAAGTATTCCGGCCGGTGGGCCAGCAGAATGGTGCAATTGCCGTTTTGGGCGGCTTGCCGCACCTGGGCCAGCTGCGCCTCAAATTCCGCCAGCCCGTCGCTTTGGCTGGCTCCGTCTGCAATGCGGTATAGGTCGGGGTCGTCGACGCCGCCAATATTGAGGGTTTGGCCGTTGATAGTTATGGTATCCACGGCTCCGGCCAAACGCCTTACGTTGCAATCGATCAAAATCTGCATTTTTGCGGCAAAGGCCGCCGGGCCGGCCCAATATTCGTGGTTGCCGGTGACGTAGTAGCAGGGATATTGGCCGGCGACGGCTTGCAGCAAGGCGGCGGTGTTAGCGTCGGGGATTTTGTCGTCAAAAATATCGCCTACCAGCAGCAGAATATCCGGCTGTTCGGCCTCAATAGCCTCCACCAACTGCTGCTCATTTTCGCCGTAGCGGCAGGAGTGCAAATCCGTAAGCAGACAGAGGCGCACCGGCTGGCTGATTGCCGCCGCCTCCACGCTGTAATGCTGGATTAACAAGCGGTTGTCCAGCGCGATTGCCAGCAACAGCAGCAGCCCGGCGGCCAGCCAAAGGAGTTTTCTTTTAATGATAGGTTTCATTTAGAGCAGCCCGGCCACTAGCATATCCTGCAAGGTGCGGCAAACGGCCAGCTTGGCGTGCCAGCGGTTCAGCCCGCCCTGAAAGTAAGCGATGTATGGCGGGCGCAGAGGTGCGTCGGCGGAGAGCTCAATGGAGCTGCCGCTGATGAAAGAGCCGCTGGCCATCACCACCTGGTCGGTGTAGCCCGGCATATCCCAGGGCTCCGGCCGCACGTAGGAATCCACTGGGGAATATTTTTGAATCCCCTGACAAAAGGCCAGCAGGCGTTCCGGTGTTTCCAGTTGGATAGCCTCCACAATATCGGAGCGGTTTTCCGTCACGCCGGGCGAGGCCGCAAAGCCCAAGGCCTCAAAAATCGCTGCGGTGAACACCGCCCCGCATAAGGCCTCCTGCACTACCAAAGGGGCCATAAACAGCCCTTGGTAGAAAACCCTTTGCCCCAGCAGAGAGCCGCCCACCTCCGCGCCAATGCCAGGGGCTGTGAGCCGGGCGGCGGCCCGCTCCACCAAAGCCTGGCGGCCGGCCACGTAACCGCCGCCGGGGGCAATGCCGCCGCCGGGGTTTTTAATCAGGGAGCCGGCAATTAAATCCGCGCCCAGCTCGGTCGGCTCCTGCTCGCCAACAAATTCACCGTAGCAGTTGTCCACAAAAACGATGACGTCCGGCCGGGCCTGGTGCACCGCCTGAATAATCTTCGCCAGCAGGCTGAGGGAGAGGGGCGGCCGCCAGGCGTAGCCGCGGGAACGCTGCAAGGCCAGGATTTTGGTTTGGGGCTGCAAGGCAGCCACAATCTGGGCCGGGTTGGGTTGGCTAAAATCAAAATCCACCTCCCGATACAGCACGCCGCTTTCCAGCAAGCTGCCGGGCGTTTCGCCCTGCAAGCCGATGACCTTGCAAAGGGTGTCGTAAGGCTGGCCGACGTATAAAAGCTCGTCGCCGGGTAGTAGGTTGCCCAGCAGGGCCAGGGTGATGGCGTGAGTGCCGGAAACTATCTGCTGGCGCAGCAGGCAGGCCTCCGCGCCCATTATCTTTGCAAAAATCGCCTCCAAAGCGTCGCGGCCCACGTCGCCGTAGCCGTAGCCGGTGCTGCCTTGCAGGTGGTTCTCGCTGATTTTGGCCGCCCGCATTGCGTCCAGCACCTTGGCAAAGTTCTGCTCCGCCACCGGGGCGTAGGTCAGCGCAAACTGCTGCATAGCCTGTTCTGCTTGGGCGGCGGCGTGGTCGAGGGTTTGTTGGTTAATATTTTTCATTTGGTTGGTATCTTCTTTCTTATTTTATATATTAGCGCAGGCTGTAGATTTTATAATTGCTGGCCGGCCGGCAGAGCCAGCCGACGAGGGTTAAGCCCAGCCAAAACAGCGCCACGGGGATAACCTGATATTGGCCGGAGCGGGCAAAAAGGGACAGGCTGGGGGCCAAGCCGATTTCCGCCACCGCGGCCTGGTTTTCCTCGGTGCGGGCCAAAATGCGTCCCTGATTGTCAATGATGGCGGAAATGCCGCCGTTGGTGCTGTGGACAAGGGGCAGACCGTATTCAATAGCCCGCAACACGGAGTGGTTCAGGTGCTGGTAGGTGAGGGTGGTGCCGCGATACCAAACGTCGTTGGAGGCGGCCAGCAGCAGCTGTGCGCCTTCTTGCACGGCCTGGCGGGGATAGGCGGCAAAGCAAACGTCGTAGCAAATCAGGGGGGCGGTGATTAAACGGCTGCCGTCCGGCAGGCTAATTGCCGCGCCGCCCTGTTCCTGGCCGGCTTGCAAGCGGCCGATAGGGAAGCTGTCCCAAAACCCCTGGGGCAGCAGCTTGTCCAGCAGGCCTTGCAGGGGGATATATTCGCCAAAGGGCACCAAGGCTCGCTTTTGGTAAATCTCGGTCAACTTGCCGCCCTGGGCGCTAAACAGGCTGTTGTAGGTTCCGTTTTGATGTTCGGCAAAGCCGCCGGCCACAATGGTCAGCTGATGTCTGGCAGCCAGCTGCAAATATTGCGCGCCGTAGCCGCTGTCGGCTTGCAAGGCGTAGGGCAGGGCGGTTTCCGGCAGCAGCATTAGCTGCACGCCCTCCGTTTGGGCGGCGGCGGCCTGCCCGGCGATAATGGCGAAGATGTCCGCGTCGAAGCTGCCGTCCCAGCGGTCGCTCAAAGCCACGTCGGTGTGGGCGGCTGCGACGGAGAGGGTTTGCGTCGGCTGGCTCAAAAAATGCCAGTCCACCAGGCCGGAGATGATATTCACAACAAAGATAGCTAAAGCCAGCAGCAGATAACGCCAGCGGTGGCCTAAAAGGGCGGCGGCCAGCAAAACGTTGATTAAAATTATCAGTGCGGAAAGGCCCAGCGCGCCCCAGCAGGCGGCGCTTTGGCAAAGCAGTGGATAGGCTCCCTGGCTGGTCCCCAGACTGATGGCTGGAAAGCCGCCGAACAGGTGGCCTTGCAGCCATTCAATCAGATAGCAGGCCAGCGGCCAAAAGCCAAAGGCGATTGGCAGCGGCGGCCGGGTCAGGCCAAAAATCAGGGCGGCGGCCAGCCAAAGCAGACTGAGCAGCAGCACGCAAAGGGCTGCAAGTCCCAGCACCAGCAGGCCGGCTTGCCAGCGCGGCAGGCTGATGTAGTCGGCCACCTGAAGCAGACCGGCCAGGGCCACGCTGTAGTAGCAGCCGGCAAACAAGGCCGCCCGCCAGAGGTATTCCCGCAGGGGTTTGTGAGGGGCTAGCAGCATGGAGAAAAAAAGGCCAGCCGGGGCCAGCCAGACTAGCCAGGCGCATAAAGGATAAAGCATGGCTAAACCGGACAAAATGCCGGATATGGCGGCGCAAATGCGCCAAATCCAAACGTTCCAGGCCTCCATTGGCGGTTTGTTTACATAATTGAGAGCGGAATTTTCCATAACCAAACACTCTTTACTTAATATTCATTGGGGAAATCTATGGGTATCGTTGGGGATATTGTCGATATGGCTTGCTGAAACAGCATCTGCTTTTTGCCGCCGGATTCCACGATTAGCACCTCGTCGTCATAATGCAGCAAAACTCCTTTAAGCTGAAAACCGTTCAGCAGGAAAAAGGTGGTGGGTGTGCGGCCAAACTGCAATTCGTCCAGCACATATTCACAGATGTTATAACATTCCTTCAAGGCTGCTCCCTCCCGCTGCTTTGGCTATCCCTACATTTTATTGGTTGCGGGCCGGGGAGGTGCAAGGTCATATTAAAGCCGGCTCAAGTCTGGCTCAAAGTCAGCTCAGGGTTGGGTCAAAGCTGGGAAGCGCTCCTGGGCCAAGCGGAGCATAGCAGCCAAAGCCTCGGCGGGCGATTGCTCGCTCAGGTTGAACCAGTAAACGCGCTCCTCGCGCCGCCACCAAGTCAGCTGGCGTTTGGCAAAACGCCTGGTGTCGCGCTTAATCAGGCGGGCCATTTCCGTATAATTCAGCAGGCCTTGCATATACCAAACGGCCTGGCGATAACCCAATCCTTGTAGCGGTTTCAAATCCGGGGCCAGGCCGGCGGCCAGCAGGCGTTCACATTCCGCTAGCAGGCCAGCGGCCAGCATAGCCTCCACCCGCTGCTCAATGCGTTGGTAAAGCTCGGCTCGTTCTCTGGTTAAGCCCAGCAGCAGCAAATCGTAGGGTGTTTCCGCCGCTTTGCCCTGGGCGGAGATGGGCCGGCCGGTCAGCTGCCAAACCTCCAGGGCCCGCAGCAGGCGTTTTTCGTCCTGCGGGGCGATTTTGGCCGCCGCCGCGGCGTCTACCTGCGCCAGGCGGCGGTGCATTTCCGCCGCCCCCAGCCTGTGATAATCCCGGCGCAGCTCCTGCCGCAGCCGCTCGTCGGCGGGCGCGGCTTCGCTCAGATGAAAGCCGTCGCAGAGGGCTTTGATATAAAGGCCGGTTCCGCCCACCAGCAAGGGCAGGCGGCCGCGCCGGTAAATTTCCGCAATCAGCCGGCCTGCGTCCTGCTGAAAGTCCGCCGCGCTGTAGGGCTCGTCGGGGTTGCAAATATCAATTAAATGATGGGGAATCAGCCGCCCGCTGCCGGCCAGCATTTCCGCCGGGCGAATTTTGGCGGTGCCAATATCCAGCCAGCGGTAAAACTGCATGGAATCGCCGGAGATAATTTCGGCGTTCAGGCGGGCGGCCAGCTCCACGGAAAGGGCCGTTTTGCCCACCGCTGTGGGGCCCAGCAGCACAATTAAGGGCATTTTGGCGTTACTCATGGCCGGCCTCAGCTACGCATAAAACGGCGGCGGATTTCCGCGTCCGTCAGCTTGATAAAGGTGGGGCGGCCGTGCGGGCAGGTTTGGGGCTTATCGCATTCCGCCAGGTTGTAAAGCAGCCAGGAGATTTCCTGCCCGTTCAGGCGTTCGTTGGCCTTGATAGCGCTTTTGCAGGCCTTGGTGAAAAGCTCCTGCTGGCTCAGGCGGGAAATATCCAGCTGGTCGGCCTCCGCGTTTTGCAGAAGCAGCTCAAAAATATCTAGGAAAAAGCCTTTAATATCATTGTCGTAAATGCTGGATTTGCGTTTGTGGTCGCTTTCCGCGCCGCGCACATACCACAGGGGCACCGCCCGGATAACAAACTGGCTGCCGCCGAAATGCTCCAGCACAAAGCCGCAATCGGCCAGGCGGGTAATGTTGTTGAGCAGCAGTTCCGCGTGCAGGCTGCCCACGTCTACGCTGATCGGCGAGGCCAACTGCGAGGAATCCCGGCAGTCCAGCGCGTAGGCCAGGGAAAACTCTTCATATAAGATACGCTCGTGGGCGGCGTGCTGGTCGATAATATAGAGGTCTTCGTTCAAAGCGGCGATGATATAGGAGTTGTTTAGCTGGCCAAGCGGCTTTAATGCCAAAAAGAGATTGTCCGGCTGTTGACTAAAAAGGCTTGTTTGCTCGCTTGCCGGCTCGTCCAGATAGGTTACGCCATAGTTCTCCGCCAGCCATTCGCCGTCGTCGCGTTTGTATTCCACCTTGGTTCCGGGCGCGTTGGCCATCAGATTTTGAAAAAGCTTGGCGGCGAAGCCGGGCTCCTGCTGCTTTTGGTTGCTCAGCAGCTTCTTGATGTCGGCCCCGTCCAGTTGCTGCAAATTTGGCAGCTTCTCTGCTGGGCTATCTGCGGCAGCCGGCTGTTGGTTTGGCGTCAGCTGCACGCCGCCCAGCTTCAGGGGCGGCTCGGCCGCTTTGGCCGTCTGGTGGGGTTGCGTCAGCAGAAAATTCAGCAAATCCAGGCCGTTGGCCTCGGCCTGAATGCTGTCCTCCGGATTTTGATTGGTAAGCTGTGGATTGTTGTCCATATTATCTTCTCCAATTTGCGTATTTTCAAAATCAACATTATTAACATTTAAATCAAGATTGTTAGCTTTGGGCAGCAAAGCCTCCCGCAGAGCATTCAGAAGAACCTCGCGCACAGCGGCCAGCTGCTTAAAGCGGATTTCCGTTTTGGCCGGGTGCACGTTGATGTCCACACTTTCGGTTGGCAGTTGCAAGCTCAGGATAACCAGCGGATAGCGGCTTGCGGGCAGCAGGCTTTGATAAGCGTCGTCCACCACGGCGTTCAGCTCCGGGCTTTTGATTAGCCGGCCGTTGACGAAAAAGTGATAGTAACGGCGGGAGGAGCGGGCAAAGGGCGGCATTGAGGCAAAGCCGCTGACGGCGATGGGCCCGGTGGTCAGCTGCACCGGCCGCAGCTCCGCCAGCACCTGGGAGCCGTAAACAGCCAGGGCCGCCTTGCTGAGCGCCTGCTGGCCGGCGGCAGCTCCGTGGGCGCGCAACACCTGCCGGTCGTCAATTTGCAGGCTGAAAGCAATATCCGGCCGGGAGAGAATAAAATCGCCCAGCAGTTTGGCAATGGCCCCGGTTTCGGTGGCGTAGGATTTCAAAAATTTTCGGCGGGCCGGCGTGTTGTAGAACAAATCGCGCACGATAACCCGCGTGCCCCGGGCCAGGGCGGCCTCCTGCGGCTGGCTGATTTGCCCGTCCGCCGCCTGCACCTGCCAGGCGCAGGCCTCGCCCTGGGCGCAGCTGGTGATTTCCACCCGGCTCACCGCGGCGATAGAGGGCAGGGCCTCGCCCCGAAAGCCTAGCGTGCGCACAAAGCTCAGCTCCTCCGCCTGGCTCAGCTTGCTGGTGGCGTGCCGGCCAAAGGCCTGGGGCAAATCCACCGGCAAAATGCCGCAGCCGTTGTCCACCACCCGGATTTCCTCAATATACTGCTGGCCGCTTGCCTGGTCCAGGCCGCCGATCAGCTGCACGTCTATCCGGCTGGCGGCGGCGTCAATAGCGTTTTCCACCAGCTCCTTCACCACGGAAAGGGGCCGTTCCACCACCTCGCCGGCGGCAATCTGGCTGGCCGTCAGGGCGTCCAGCTGGCGGATAATGCCGCGCGGGGCGGCGTTGGTTTCAGTTGTCATTATTATCTCCTTATTTTGGCTTGATTTATAATATTATATGAAAGAAAATTAATTATTTAATTCCTGCTGCCATTTTTCGATATATAACAGGGCCTCAATGGGCCGCAGATTGCTCAGCTGCAACTGCTTGATTTCCGCCAGCACCGGCGAGGGCGCGGCCTCCGCCGGCGTTAGCGCAGGCTCGCTGGGCAGGCTGCTGCTGATTTGCGGGCTTTCCGCGCCGGCGTTTTCCAGCTGGTGCAGGATTTCGTCGGCCCGCTGGGTCACCACGGCCGGCAGGCCGGCCAGCTTTGCCACATGCACGCCGTAGCTTTTATCGGTGCCGCCCGGCACAATTTTGCGCAAGAAGACCACATCGTTGCCTTTGTCTTTCACCTGTACGGAAAAATTTTGCACCTGCGGGTGGCTGGCGGCCAGCTCAATCAGCTCGTGATAGTGGGTGGCGAACAGGGTTTTGGGGCAGGCCTCCGGCCGCAGCAGATATTCCGAAACCGCCCAGGCAATGCTCAGCCCGTCGTAGGTGCTGGTGCCGCGGCCGATTTCGTCCAGAATAACCAAGCTTTGGCTGGTGGCGCTGCGCAGAATGTTGGCGGTTTCGCTCATCTCCACCATAAAGGTGCTCTGTCCGGCGGAAAGGTCGTCGCTGGCGCCCACGCGGGTAAAAATCCGATCAATCCGGCCGATGTGGGCGCGCTCCGCCGGGATATAGCTGCCAATGCGGGCCAAAATCACGGCCAGCGCCACCTGCCGCATATAGGTGGACTTGCCGGCCATATTGGGGCCGGTAATCAGGGCGAAGCGCTGGGCCTCGCCTTTAAGCTCCGTATCGTTGGGGATATAATTTTCCCGGCCGATAGCCAGCTCCACCATCGGGTGGCGGGCGGCGTGCAGGCTGAGAATATCGCTGTCGTCCACCTGCGGGCGGCAGTAGCCGTTTTCATCAGCCAGGCGGGCCAGCCCGGCCAGGCAGTCTAACAGGGCCACGCATTTGGCGGTGTGCTGAATCCGTGCCGTCTGGTTGATGATTTCCTCCCGCAGGCCGGCCAAAAGCCGCTGTTCGATGGTTTGCAGGCGCTCTCCTGCGCTTAGCAGCTTTTCCTCCAGCTCCTTTAGCTCGGCGGTGGTGAAGCGCTCGCAGTTTACCAGGGTTTGGCGGCGGATGTAATCGTCCGGGGCCAGGTTGGCGCTGCCCTTGCGGATTTCAATATAGTAGCCGAAAACCTTGTTGTAGCATATACGCAGGGCTTTGATGCCGGTGCGCTCCCGCTCCTTGGCTTCCAGGGCCAAAATTAAATCGGAGCCCTCGGTTTGCAGGCGGCGCAGCTCGTCCACCTCCGCATTGCAGCCGGGCTTGATAATCCTGCCGCCGGCCTTGTCTTTTTTGGCTCCCAGCTTGAGTTGGCCCTCCGCCGGTGGTTCGTCAAAAAGAGTGTCTTCAATTTTTTGCCAAACGTCCTGCAAATTGTCAAACTGCTGGTAGATTTGGCGGAAGATGTCCGCCTGCAAGGAAATCAGCGTTTTTTCCAACTGGGGCAGCAGGGCGAAAGAATGTTTTAAGGCCAGCATATCCCGCGGCGTGGCGTTGCCGTAAACCACACGGCTGATTAGGCGTTCAATATCGGCAATGCTTTTCATAGCGGCCCGCAGCTGCTCGTGCAGCAGGGGTTGGGCCAAAAGCTCCTGAATACCGTCCAGGCGCATATTCACCATTGCGCTGTTTAGCAGGGGCTTTTCCAGCCATTGCCGCAGCAGGCGCGAGCCGGGAGCCGTCAGGCATTTATCGCAAACGCCGAACAGGGAGCCGGCCTTTTTGCCGGTGTTCACCGCGGCGGTCAGCTCCAGATTGCGGCGGCAGTTAGCGTCTAAAACCAGGAAATTGTCAATATGATAAACCTGCAATTTGTTGAGATAGGCCAAATCGCGCTTTTGGGTCAGCTGGCAGAAGTAAAGCAGGGCGGCCGCCGCCTGCACCGCGCCGGGCAAATCGGCTAGGCCCAAGGCTTGCAGAGAGGGCAGCTTGAAGTGGGTTAAAAGCAGGGTTTCCGCATTTTTGCGCACAAAAAACTCGTCTTTGGCCGGGCTGATGGTGATTTTGCCGTTGAGGTCCCAGGCGTGGGCGGCAAAGTAGGGCTCGTCTAGCAGGGCCTTGGGCAGGATACACTCCTTTGGGGCAACGGCGGCCAGCTCGTCGCCAATTTGGGCCAGCGCGTCTTCTGCGTTGGTTTGGGCCGCAAAGAATTCGCCGGTGGAAATATCCGCGTAGGCCAGGCCATAGCCTTTAGCCAGCGGAAAAACCGCCGCCAGATAGTTGGCGCCGTCCTCCTGCAAAAGCTCGCTGTCCATCAGGGTGCCAGGGGTGATAACCCGGATAACCTCCCGCTTCACCAGGCCCTTGGCCAGCTTGGGGTCCTCCATCTGCTCGCAGATAGCCACCTTAAAGCCCTGCTCCATCAGCTTGGCCAGATAAACGTCGGCTGCGTGATAGGGCACGCCGCACATCGGCAGCACATTTTCCGCGCTGCTTTTGGTGTTGCGGGCGGTCAGGGTGATGTTCAAGGCCTTGGAGGCCACCAGTGCGTCGTCGCCGAACATCTCGTAAAAATCGCCCATACGGTAAAACAGCAGGCAGTCGGGATAATCCTTTTTAATTTCCGCATATTGAGCCTGCATGGGGGTTTGGGCGGCGTTGCCGGACTTTTTGGCATTTTTATGTTCTGTTTGCTTTATGTTTTCGTCTTTTTTCACAATTATCTCCAAATAAATTTGCCGGATAACCAAAGATAGCTAAAACTAATCCGCTAAAAAAGATTGACTATTCAGGCAAAAAAGTATACTATTATAATAAAATTCGGCAGGCTGGCAAATTTTCCTGCCTTAAAAGCAGCAAAAGAGGTGGCTTAAATTGAGTGCAGCAGAGAAAAAAATTATGAAATATTTCCGGCGGGCCGTAATTGATTACGACCTGCTGGGCGACGAGCAGGGCGTGTTGGTGGGCCTTTCCGGCGGCAAAGATAGCCTGACCCTGCTTTGTATGCTGAAGCTGTTTTTGCGCAGCTCCAAATATAAGTATCCGCTGGCGGCCGGCTATGTTGATTTGGGCTTTGGCGCGGATATTGAGCCGCTGCGCCAATTTTGTTGCCAGCTGGAGGTGCCGCTGCTGGTGGAGCCCACCGCTATCAGCCAGATTGTTTTTGATTACCGGCAGGAGCAAAACCCCTGTTCGCTGTGCGCCAATATGCGCCGCGGGGCCCTGAACAGCCTGGCGGTGCGCCACGGTTTCGCCAAAGTGGCCCTGGGCCATCATCTGGACGACGTGGCGGAAACTGTGCTGCTGAATATGTGCTTCAACGCCCGGGTAGATTGCTTTAAGCCCAAAACCTGGCTTTCCAGCCGGGAAATTACGGTTATCCGGCCGCTGGTCTACGTGGACGAGCGTAGCATTGCCACTTACGCCCGCCAGCAGCAGCTGCCGGTGATTAACAGCTGCTGCCCGGCCAACGGGCGCACCAAAAGGCAGGATATGAAAGAGGCCCTGAGCCAAATCCAGGGGTTTGCGCCCATTGCCAAAAGCCGCATTTTGGCCGCGCTGCAAAATCTGCCAGGCAACGAATGGCATGATATGCTGCGCCGGCGGCCAAACACCAATGAATAGGCAGAACGCCAATGCGTATGCCTTAGGCCTCCTCCGGTTCCGGTGGTAAATCCTGCGGCTGCACGTACAGGGTTTGCTGCTCAAAGTAAATGACCATGCCGGGGCGGGCGCCGTTGGGCTTTTTCACATTGTGCACCTCGGTGTAATCCACCGGCACCTTGTCCGCCTGCCGGGCCTGGCTGTGCCAGGCGGCCAGGGCGGCGGCTTCCAGCAGGGCGGTTTCTGTAAACGGTCGGTTTGCCTCCCGCTTGAGGATTACGTGGCTACCGGGGATCTTTTGGGTGTGCAGCCAAATATCGTCCGGGGCGGCCAGCTTGGTTGTCAGGCGGTCGTTTTGGCGGTTGTTGCGGCCCAGCAGTAGCAAAAAGCCGTCCGTGGTGCGGAAGCGCCGGGGCTGGCTGGCGGCGGTCTGCTTGGCGGCCTTTGGCTGTTCGGCCTTGCCGCTCAGATAGCCTGCGGCGCGGATTTCCTGTTCCACCGCCTGCAAATCCGCCAAATTTTCTGCTTCCGCCAGGGCGGCGCCGAGGCTTTGCAGATAAGCAAATTCGGCCCGGTTTAGCTCTAGCTGGCGGGTTATTTGCTTTTCGGCATTTTTGGCTTTGTTATAGCGGTGGAAGTAACGCTTGGCGTTATCCGCCGGGGAAAGCTCTGGCTTCAAGCTGATTTTCACCAGCTCGTCGGGGTTGTAAAAGCTGGGCAGCTCCGCCTGCTTTTGGCCGGGTTGCAGCAAATGCAGGTAGGCCGTCAGCAGCTCGCCGGCATTTTTGAATTTTTCCGCATTGCCGGCGGCCTGCAAGTCGGCCTCCTCCAGCTGGATTTTTTTGCGCAAACGCTGCTCCTCCTTGTCCACCAGCTTGGCCAGCCGGCGGTGCTCATTGGTAAAGGTCTGGCGTTCCTCGCGGGCCTGGTAAAAACAGTCCAGGGCCTGGCTTAGGCTGGCAAACTGCGGCTGCTCAAGGCTGGGCAGAGATTGTAGCGGCAGGGGATAAAAGCCTTGGTAAACGTCCTGCGGCTGCCCGGCTTGGCGCAGCAGTACCGGCTGGAATTGCCCGGCCGTAATAATTTGGTGCAGCTGTTGAATTTGCTGGTGCAGACGCTCTAATTCATAGAGGCCCAGCTCCTCGCAATTTGGCAGGCCTTGCAGGCCGGCCCGGCAGCAGATTTCCTGCGCCATCTGGCTGGACAGGCCGCTGAAGCGGCTTTGCAGCAGGCGGGCGGGCGGCAGGCTTAAATCGCCGGCCAAAAGCTGCTTGGCAAATTCGCTTTCCGGCAGGCGGTGCCAGACGGGCAGCTCGTTTACGGGCGGGGCCAGATACGCAACCCCCGGCAGCACCTCCCGGTGCCGGGAAACATTGTGGGAATAGCGCCGGGCCGCGTCGATAATTTGGCCGGAGGGAGTATCCAGCAGCAGCAGATTGCTGTGCTTGCCCATAATCTCCAGCACCAGGGTGCGGGCGGTGGGCGTACCGATCTCATCATGGGCGGCAAAATCCAGGCGCACAATGCGCTCGTCCGGCACCTGCTGCACGGCTAACAGGCGGGCGTTTTCCAGGTGTTTGCGCAGCACCATACAAAACAGCGGCGGCTTGGCCGGGTTTTCCGAGTTGCGTTCGGTCAGCTGCAAGCGGCCGTTTTCCGGGTTGGCGCAGAGCAGCAGCCGGCGGTTGCCGGCCGGGCCGTAAAGCCGCAGCATAATGGTGTGTTTGTCTGGTTGATTGATTTTGGTTATTTTGCAGCCCAGCAGTGCTTGGCAATCCTGCACGGCGGCGGCCAGGCAGAGGCTATCAAATGGCATAAAAAATTCCTCCCCAAAGTTGAAGTATTTATATATTGTACCTCTTTTGGCGGGCAATTACAAGTTTTCTGTTGAGTTTTTGCATAGATTCTAATTTTTGTTACATTTTAGCAGGATTTTGCAGAAATTTTATAGAATTAATAAAAACCAATTTTATCAGAAGCAAAAAAGGGGTGGCAAGCTTGCTGAAAAGTATGACAAGCTTTGGCCGGGGTGTGGCTGCCGGGGCCAATTTTAAGCTGACTGTGGAGCTGAAATCTGTCAACAACCGCTATCTGGAGGTGGTGACGCACGCGCCGCGGCTGCTGCTGTTTTTGGAGCAGGCTTTGAGAAGCCAAGTGGCTGAATATGCCGCCCGTGGCAAGGTGGACGTTTTTGTGCAGCTGGAAACCATTGGCGAGCGCACGCCGCGCCTGAAAACCGATAAGGCCCTGGCGGCGGCCTATCTGAAAGCGGCTCAGGAGCTGGCCGACGCATTAAAGCAGCCCTTGGTGGTGAAGCTGACCTTGGAAAACCTGCTGACCTTGCCGGGGCTTGTGACTATGGAGCAGGACAGAGAGACCGAGGAGGCTGAAAACCAGGCGGAGCTGGCCCAGGTGTTAAATCAAGCTTTGGGCGAGGCTTTGCAAGCCTTTGCGGCTATGCGGGCCCAGGAGGGCGAACGCTTGCAGAGGGATTTGCTGCGCCGGGCCGAGCAGGTGGCGGCTTTGGTGCGCCGGATTTCCGGGCTGGCCGAGCAGGTGGTGGCAGAATATCAAAGCAAGCTGACGGCCCGGATTGCCGAGCTGCTGCCGGAGAACGTGCCGCTGGACGAGGCGCGACTGGCCAACGAGGTGGCTTACTTTGCGGATCACGCTTGTATTAATGAGGAGTTGGTGCGCCTGGAGAGCCATTTGGTGCAGTTACGCCAGCTTTTGCAGGCGGCGGAGCCGGTGGGCCGCAAGTTGGACTTTCTGTTGCAGGAATTGAATCGGGAGGTCAACACGATTGGCTCCAAGGCCAATTCCCTGCCGATTAATCAGCTGGTGATTGAGGCCAAAAGCGAACTGGAAAAAATCCGGGAGCAAATTCAAAATATTGAGTAAATTGAACCGTTTTAGATAGTTAAAGTTTTAGATGCTTAAAATAGAGGTATAATTATACTGGCTAATTAGAATTGGTTTAATATTATAGAGGTATAAAATGACAGAACAGGAATTTAAAGCCCGCGCAACAAAGTTGGTTGAATTGATGATAAATACGATTGCGGATAAGGAATATGCCAAATTGGTATCTAGTATTTTACCAAAATCCTCTTGGAGACGATTTTATGAGGGAGAACCCACATTGGAAAACAGCTGCCTGGGATTTGGCAAGTGGTTGGACGAGCAATTAGCCCTCTGGGAAGAGTATGAAGAGAAAAGCTTTGTTGTAGACCGTTTTAACGCGTCTTGTTTAGATGAAATAGAGCTTGAAGATGATAATACTTCTTTTGTGACTTATAACCCAACAAGCTTTGGAGAAACGCTTGATTTTTGGTTTGAAATAGAATTTGAGGTTAAGGACGAGCAGATAACGGCAATGTTTGAAATAAATATATAGGGTTTGTAATCTCAAATTTTTTAGTGATAGCCTTTTCCAGAAATGGATTTTATAAGATTTTAATTAATTTTGCACAAAGCAGAAAATGAAGAAAGGTTGTTATTTATGTCTATTCCTAAGCTAAGCGCTGAGCAGCGGGCGAACGCCCTGCAAAAGGCTCAGCAGATGCGCACTCAGCGCATGATTCTTCGGCAGGAGCTGAAAACCGGCCGGATGACTTTGGCCGAGGTGCTGGAGCGTGCGGAGGAGGAACTGGTGGGCAAAATGCGGGTGAAGTACCTGCTGGAAAGCCTGCCGCAGGTTGGCAAAATCACTGCCGCCAAATTGATGGCCGAAATTGGCATTGACGAGGTGCGCCGCGTTCAGGGGTTGGGGAGCCGCCAGAAAGCGGATTTGTTGCAGCGTTTTGCTGATTAAAATGGTTTAATTTTGGGCGTGTGGGCTCAAAACAGAAAAAGGGTGTAATTCAAGTTTTTTAGAACGGCAGCAGGTTAAAAAAGGGAGGGGTTTTAAGTGACTTCATTAATTAATATCGGTTTTGGCAATATGGTTGCCGCCGAAAGAGTTATTGCCATCGTTAGCCCGGAATCCTCGCCTATCAAGCGAATTGTTCAGGAGGCCCGCGAGGGGCAGGGCAGCTTGATTGACGCAACCTATGGCCGCCGCACGCGCGCGGTTTTGGTTATGGACAGC
The DNA here is from genome assembly GCA_021769035.1 of Bacillota bacterium. GTDB lineage: Bacteria > Bacillota > Dehalobacteriia > UBA4068 > UBA4997 > Avidehalobacter. Next base: position 26,132 of record JAETTP010000006.1, read on the forward strand.
GGTCATATTGTGCTTTCGCCCATTCAGCCGGAAACTATCTCGCATCGTTTTGTAGATATGACGGCGGTGGCTTCCGCCGCTGCGGCGGCTTCTGCTTCTGTTCCTGCGGACACGGAGGTGGCAAATGTCTAAACAGACGGCACTTTATGTTATATCCGGCCCTTCAGGCGTGGGCAAAGGCACGGTTTGTAAGGCCTTGTTAGCGGATTTGGGCGAGGGGCCAAACCGAAGCCTGACGCTTTCCATATCCGCAACCACGCGGCCGATGCGCCCCGGCGAGGTTGATGGTGTGAACTATCATTTCCTGAGCCAGGAGGAATTTTTGCGCCGGGTTGGCAATGGCGAATTTTTGGAATATGCCACGGTTTACGGTAATTACTACGGCACCCTGCGCAGTGCGGTGCAGGATGAGTTGACGGCTGGCCGCAATGTTCTGCTGGAGATTGACACCGACGGCGCGCGGCAGATAAAGAAGCTGATGCCGGAGGCGGAACTGATTTTTTTGGCGCCGCCCTCGCCGGAGGAGCTGTTGCGTCGCTTGCAGGGCCGCAACACCGACAGTGCGGCTGAAATTGCCCGCCGTCAACAGTGCCTGGAGGCCGAATTGGCGCAGCAGGTATATTATGACTATGTTGTGGTTAATGATGTAGTTGAGGACACTGTGGCGCAAATTCGTCAGATTATGGCTAAAGGGCTGTAAGAACACTAGGGAGGAAAAGATGAACAAGCCTTATATTGACAGTATTATAACAAAAAGTGATTCCAAATATCTTTTGATTGTGGCAGCTGCCAAGCGGGCGCGGCAGATTACGTTGCTGGAGCCTGAGCTGACGCGTTCCGGCAAGATTAATCCGGTTTCCGCGGCTTTGCATGAGATTAACGACGACGAATTAACCTGGGAGATTGGTCAGCCTGAAGCTGCGGAGGCTGAGGAACCGGCGGCCGCCAAGGCTGTCCTGCTTGCGGAGGAAGCGCCGGCGGAGATGACAGCGGAAAAGTCAGCGGAGGCTGGAGAAACATTGGAAGCGGCAGAGGAAGCCGCCGCCACGGAAAATGTGGTGGATTAAGCAATGGAAAAATTTGCAAACAAGAAAATTGTGCTGGCCGTCAGCGGCGGTATTGCGGCCTACAAAGCGGCGGACGTGGCCAGCTGGCTGACTAAAAACGGCGCGCAGGTGCATTGCGTTCTGACTAAAGCGGCGGCGGAATTTGTTTCGCCGTTGGTTTTGCAGTCCTTAACCGGCTATCCGGTGGTGCAGGATGAATTTGTCACAGGGCCGGGCTGGGGAATTGTGCATATCGAGCTGGCCGCGGGGGCGGATTTGCTGGCCGTGATACCGGCCACGGCTAATATTATTGCTAAAATTGCTGCCGGTATAGCCGATGACGCGCTGACCTCTACCGTGCTGGCGGCTACTTGCCCACTGTTTATGGCCCCGGCAATGAATACGCATATGTATGAAAACCCGGCCACCCAGCAGAATTTGCAGATTTTGCGCGGGCGCGGTTGGCAGATTATGCCGCCGGATAATGGCCGTTTGGCTTGCGGCGCAGTGGGGCAGGGCAAGCTGCCGGCTGTGGAGGCGATTGAGCTGGAATTGGAGCAACTGCTTTTGGCGGCCACGGCGGAGCCTGGCCGCCGGGATTTGGCCGGCAAAAGGGTGCTGGTGACGGCCGGCCCCACCACGGAGCCTATCGACCCGGTGCGCTATATCAGCAACCGTAGCAGCGGCAAAATGGGTTACGCCGTGGCTACCCGGGCGGCGGAGCGCGGGGCCGAGGTGCTGCTGGTGAGCGGGCCGACTGCTTTGCAGCCGCCGGACGGGGTGCGTTTTGTGCAGGTGGAAAGCGCCTGCCAAATGCGCGAAGCGGTGCTGGCGGAATATGCTGCCTGCGATGTGGTGATTATGGCCGCTGCTGTGGCTGATTATCGGGTGGCGGAGCCGGCAGACCACAAGATTAAAAAGACCGGCGATAATCAGGAAATGACGTTGCGCCTGTTGCGCAATCCGGATATTTTGCAGGAATTAGGCGAAGCCAAGCAGCAGCAGTTCTTGGTTGGCTTTGCTGCGGAAACGCACAATCTGGAGGAGTACGCCAAGGGCAAGCTGGCTGCTAAACACGCTGATTTGCTGGTGGCCAACGATGTCAGCCGGGCGGACGCCGGTTTTGATGTGGATACCAACCAAATTATTATTTTTGCTGCAGACGGTGGCAGACAGACTTATCCCTTGACAACCAAGCTGGCGGCCGCTGATTATATTCTGGATGCGGTTGCGGCCAGGATAAATATTTAAGCAGTAGTTTTTGCTGGATTATAAAATATGAGGAGGTATGAAAAAAATGAATAGAATTTTTACTTCTGAATCGGTGACGGAGGGACATCCCGATAAGATTGCCGACACCATATCAGACGCGATTTTGGATTCTGCCCTGGAGCAAGACCCTAACTCTCGCGTGGCCTGTGAAACTTTTACCAACACAGGTATGGTTTTGGTGGGTGGTGAGATTACTACCAAGGGTTATATGGATATTCCCAAAATTGCCCGTGACGCAATCCGGGAAATCGGCTACACCGGTTCCAGTATGGGCTTTGACGCTGATACCTGCGCTATTTTGACCAATATTGACGAGCAAAGCACAGATATTGCAATGGGCGTGGACGTTGGCGGTGCCGGCGACCAGGGCCTGATGTTTGGCTACGCCTGCCGGGAAACGCCGGAGCTGATGCCAATGCCGATTATGCTGGCCCACAAGCTGGTGCAGGAGCTGACCAGAATGCGCAAGGATGGCGATTTGCCGTGGCTGCGGCCGGACGGTAAATCCCAGGTGACGGTGGAATATGATGAAAACGGAAAACCCTGCCATATCCCGGCGGTGGTGGTTTCCGCCCAGCATGACCCGGTGATTGAGATTGAGGAGCTGCGCCGGGATTTGCGGGATAAGCTGATTAAGAAGATTTTGCCGGCGGAAATGCTTTCCGAGCAGACGGTTTACCATATCAATCCCACCGGCCGTTTTGTTATCGGCGGCCCACAGGGCGATAGCGGCCTGACCGGGCGTAAAATTATCGTGGATACATACGGCGGCATGGCGCGCCATGGCGGCGGCTGCTTCTCCGGCAAGGACTGCACCAAGGTTGACCGCTCGGCGGCTTATATGGCACGCTACATTGCTAAAAACTGTGTGGCGGCCGGTTTGGCCGATCGGCTGGAAATTCAGCTGGCCTATGCCATTGGCGTAGCGGAGCCGGTTTCGGTGATGGTGGACACCTTTGGCACCAGCAAAATGAGCGAAAATGAGATTGTCGCCAAAATCCGGGCTAACTTCGATATGACCCCGGCTGGGATCATCAACACCTTTGGTTTGCGCCGGCCTATCTTCAAGCAGACTGCGGCCTACGGCCATTTTGGCCGGCCGGAGCTGCCCTGGGAACAGCTGGATATGGTTGATAAGCTGGGTTAAATCTGCCTACCAATTTAATTGTTTACTAAACGCAGGACTGCTGCCTCGATTTTTGGGGGCGGCAGTCCTGCTGTTGTCTGTTTTGGCATATATTAGCTAAAAGGAGGGTGGAAAATGAATATTTATGTTGTACAGGCGGGCGACAGCGTGTCAAGCATTGCCGCGGCTTTTGGTTTATCGCCGGAGGAGATAATTTATCTTAATCAAGTGGCCGAGCCTTATGGTTTGGCGTTGGGTCAGGCTTTGCTGCTGCCGACCGGCGGCGGCGAGGGGGCGATTTTTGAACGGCCGTTTTTCAGCTTTGGTTATGCTTATCCTTTTATTGACGAGTCAGTGTTGCAGGAAAGCCTGCCGTATCTTTCCGGTTTGGCGGTGTTTTCCTATGGCTTCAGCGCGGAGGGGGAGCTGGTGCCGCCGCAGCTGCCGGACGAACCCTTGGTGGCGGCGGCTTTGGCGGCTGGTAGCCGGCCGATTTTGACGCTGACCCCGTTTGGCCCAGACGGTAACTTCAACAATTATCTGGTTTCGGCGGCGTTGAATGATGCTGCGGCTCGGCAGCGTCTTTTGGCCGAGTTGCTGGCCACTGCGCAGGCCAAGGGCTATTTGGGCGTGGACGTGGATTTTGAATATATTTTGCCGGAGGATAGGCAGGCTTTTTCCGCCTTTGTGCAGGAGCTGGCCAATTTGCTGCACATCCAAGGCCTGACGCTTTCCGTGGCGTTGGCACCTAAAACCTATGCCGAACAGCCGGGCCTGCTTTATGAGGGGCAGGATTACGCTGCTTTGGGCGCGGCCGCGGATTACGTGCTGCTGATGACCTACGAATGGGGTTACACCTACAGCGAGCCTATGCCGATTGCACCGCTGAATTGGGTGCGTCGGGTTTTGGAGTATGCCGTGCAAGAAATCCCGCCTGATAAAATCACTTTGGGGATTCCCAACTACGCCTACGATTGGACGCTGCCCTATGTTAGGGGGGAAAGCCGGGCGCGCACGTTGGGCGTTGTGGATGCCATGCAGCAGGCGATTGACGTTGGGGTGGAAATTCTGTTTGATGAGGTGGCCCAAACGCCGTACTATAATTACGTGCAGGACGGTCAGGAGCATCAGGTTTGGTTTGAGGACGTGCGCAGCCTGGCCGCCCGTTTTCAGCTTATCAACGAATTTGGCCTGCTCGGCGGTGGCTGGTGGCAGCTGATGCGGCTTTTCCGGGCCGGCTGGCGGCTGCTTATCGGTTCTTTTTATATTACGAAAAATTTGTGAAAAAAATTGCCAAAAACCTATTGACAAGCGCCCGGAGTGGTGTTAGAATATAAGCGTACTAAGTGTGTCAAGTGAATTAATACAGTTAAATGTATTGATACGGTTGAGTTTGTGTGAGCTTTGGAGGTTAATGCTGTGTATATCGCTTTTTTGGCCTGTATAGTGCTCTGGTGGGAGCAGTTGCCATAGAAGCTTTAGTGTGAGCTTTTGGGTGATGTGTATGGTTGCGCGGGCTTTTGTGTAGTGTGTGAGTTTTTCTGTGCTGTGTATGGTTGATGTGGGCTTTTTGTGTAGTGTGTGGTTTTTTTTGTGAAGTGTGTGGTTGATGTGGGCTTTTTGTGTAGTGTGTGAGCTTTTTTGTGTAGTGTATTGGGTTTTGTGTGCTATGTGTAGCTTGGGTGAGCTTTTGTCTATGATGTGTGTAGATTGTGTGAGTTTTTTTGTGTTAGTGTGGAGGTGTAAGTTTTGTGCAGTTGACAGTGTATCGTGGTGTGAGCAATACGCAAAGAGAGGAGGCGCCAAACGTGATGATTACGATTGATTACAAGGACCGGCGTCCGCTTTATCAGCAGCTGATGGAAAAAATCGAGGATTTGGCTTTGAACGGCTTAATTAAGGCCGACGAGCAACTACCCTCGGTGCGCAGCCTGGCGGTGGAGCTGGCCATCAATCCCAACACCATTCAACGCGCTTATGGTGAGTTGGAAAAAAAGGGCATTGTCTATTCCGTGCCCGGCCGCGGCAGTTTTTTGGCGGCCAGTCAGGAGGCTTTGCTTTCACAATCACGGGAGGTTATCCTGCGGGAGCTGGCTCAGCTGATTGAACGAGCCAAAGGCTGCGGCCTGAGCCGGGAGGCTTTTTTGGCTGAGGCGGCCAAATTTTATAATGAAGGGAATGATCAGAGTGATAGTGACTCAAAATATCAGCAAACGCTTTAATGATGTGCAAGCCCTGAATGAAATCAGCCTGCATATCAACAAGGGCGCGGTGTTTGGGCTGGTGGGCACCAACGGCGCCGGCAAAAGCACTTTTTTGCGGCTGTTGGCCGGCATATACCGCCCTGATACCGGGGAAATTTTGATTGACGAGCAGCCGGTTTGGGAGAACGCCCAACTGAAAAGCCGCCTGTTTTATATTTCCGACGAGCAATATTTTTTTGCCAACGCCACGCCGCAGGAGGTTGCCCACTATTACAACGGCCTTTATCCCAATTTTGATTTGTCGCGCTTTGCGGAGCTGATGCAGGGCTTTGAGCTGACGGCCACCCGTAAAATCAGCACTTTCAGCAAGGGCATGAAAAAGCAGCTTTCCGTTATTTTGGGCTTGTGTTCCGGGGTGGATTACATTTTCTGTGATGAAACTTTCGACGGTCTGGATCCTGTGATGCGCCACGCGGTGAAAAGCCTTTTTGCCGCTGATGTGGCGGACAGAGGGCTGACCCCAATTATTGCTTCCCACAACCTGCGGGAGCTGGAGGATATTTGCGACCACGTGGGCCTGCTGCACCGCGGCGGCGTGCTGCTGGAAAAGGATTTGGACGATATGAAGCTGGGCGCGGGCAAGGTGCAGTGTGTGCTGCCGGAGGGCGTGGAGCCGGCCAGCCTGGGCTTAAACATTGTGATAGATGAGCAGCGCGGCCAGCTGCACACCCTGATTGCCAGGGGCTCCCAGGAGGAGATTATGGCCAAAGTGGCGGCGGCCAACCCTGTGTTTATGGAATTTTTGCCGCTGACGCTGGAGGAATTCTTTATTATGGAAACGGAGGTGGCGGGATATGACCTCAAAAAACTCTTCATCTAACAGTTCGGCCCAGCCAGCCAACCGGCAGATTAGCCTTTGGCAGCTGACCCGTAAAATTGTCAAGCGGCACATCTGGCTGCCGGTTTTGGCCCTGCTGGGCTTTGTGCTGGCCTTTCCGGTGGCCACGGCCTTGGTTATCAACAACTTTATGGCCTATAGCGAGGATTGGCAGCGGGTGAAGCTCTGGTGTGGCGACTTGCTGATTATGTGGCAGGGCTTTTCCGCCTGCATAATTGTGGTTGGGGCGCTGCTTTCCGCTTTTGTGCTGTTCCGTTATCTGCACGTGCGCAAGCAGGTGGATTTTTATCACAGCCTGCCGGTGCGGCGGGAGCAGTTCTTTTTCAGCAATCTGATGGCCGGCCTGCTGGTGTTTTTGGCGCCGTATCTGGTGGCAACCCTGCTGAATTTGCTGGTGCTGGCAGTCAGCGGCTGGCTCTCTTATTTGAATGTGGGGCAGTATTTTACCTATATCCTGTTCAACGTGCTGGTTTATCTGCTGTTTTTTGGCTGCGGCAGTCTGGCTATGCAGCTTTCCGGCACTATGCCTTCGGCTATCAAGGTGCTGCTACTGACCTTTGGCCTGGCTCCGCTGCTTTCCGGTATGTTTGAGTTGCTGGGCGCTTGCTTTTTCGATACCTGGGTTTCTTTCTTCTCGCCGGCTTCGGTGGTGCTGCTGAAAGCCTCGGTGCTTGAGCGTTACGTTTGGGTAAGCGCATTGGCCAGTTCTCCTCATCCTTTTGCCTGGCAGGATTGGCTGGCCGCGCTGCTGCTCACCGCCGGCACGCTGGGCGTCAGCCTGTGGCTGTATCAACGCCGCCGCTCCGAGGCGGCCGGCAGCACTCTGGCCTTTGCCTGGCAAAAACCCTTTTATAAGTATCCGTTGGTGGTTTGCGGCGGCCTAATGTTGGGCGTGTTCTTCTTCCTGATGGGCGACCGTAGCCCGCTCTGGATGTACTTTGGCGCAGTGTTGGGCACGATGTTTATGGCCCTGCTACTGGAAATTTTCATCAGGAGCGATTTTAAGGCCGTCAAGCAAGGTTGGAAAGCGGCCCTGGCAACCTCGGTTGCGGTGTGCGTGCTGCTTTCGGTCTATGCCTTTGATTTAACTGGCTTTGATAACAAAATGCCGGACGGCGACCGGGTGCAGACGGTTTATGTCAGCAGCAACAGCTTGAACAGTGTGTTTGGCGATTCCTATTATAATGATTATTATCTTGACGACCAAGATTTCTTTGAAACTTACTGGACGTTTAGCACGGCTAAGTTTTTAGAGCGCACCGATATGCTGCAATTCAGCGAGCCGGAAAATGTGGCGGCGGTGCTACGGATGGTTGATAAAGCGCAAAACACCAGCCCTGAATTTGACTATGACAGTTATGATTGGGACGTTCCGGTGATGACGGATAACATGCTGGTGATATGCAAGATGAACAACGGTTCTGTATCCGCCCGGCGTTACTGGACTTACAACGTGCTGGACGAGGCGCACCAGCAGGCCTTTGAGCAGCTGGTGGGCAGCCAGGAGTGGCGCGAACAGTTGACGGTGAACAATATCCCTTTGGATAAACTGGTGGTGACCTCTCTGGAAAGCTACGCGCTGGGCCAGACGGAAAGCCTTTACTTGCAGGACCGGCCCAATGATGATTTGGCCAGGCAGTTGGTGCTGGCAATACAGGCGGATTACGCCAAGCTGAGCGCGGACGAAATTTTATACAGCGCGCCGCTGGGCAGCGTGGAAATCAGCACTTATGAAAGCCGCGAATATATACCGGAGGAACATTGGTATAACTATACCGGTATGCGCCGCTATGATGTTATGATTTTCCCTCAGATGACGGAAACGATTGCCCTGCTAAATGAGCGTTTTGACAATATTATGCAGCCTAACTTTGATTTGACCAATATTATCGAGGTTAGCGAATATCGTCAGGTTTCAATGCGGGAGGTGCAGCTGGCGGAAGCCGCGGCGGAGGCATACGAGGAGGAAGACCCGGCTAAGACAATGCCGACGCCGGTGGTGGAAACTACCGAGGGCGATAGTTCTGCGGTGGCTGTTTACAGGCCGGAAACTGACGCGGCCGCTATTGAGCGGATTTTGCAAAACAGCGTGCGGGAACGGGCCATTTGGAATTGCGGCTTCTGGACCCCGCGCATGTTCGATACTTACTATGTGGTAACATATTACGACAACGGCGAATATGATAAAGATGTGACTTATGACGAACGCCGCGACGTGCTGACCTCAACCTTGTATCCCCGGCCGGACAAGGCAATGTGGAACCGTTTGATTTACGGCAAATAACTGAATAGATACAGTAAGAGGGCCTGCCGGCGGCAGGCCCTCTTAATTTGCGTAAGTTTAATGTTATCTGTTAAACCAAGCTTTCATTGTATCAAATATCTGTACCAGCTCCTCATCTTTGATGATGTAGGGCACCATTGAATACATATAGCGCAGGAACGGCCGGCAGAACACGCCGCGCTGATAGGCGAACTGCTGAAAGCCCTCCAAATCCGCGCCGTCAAACACCTCAATGCAGGCGCAGCCGCCCAGCACCCGCACCTCTTTAATCCGGGGATCGGCAAAGCCCAGCAGCTCCCGCCGGGAAACCTCCTCAATGTGGCGGATTTTGCTCATATAATCCTCTCGCTCAAAAATCTCAATGCCCTTTAGGGCCGCGGCGCAGGCCAGGGCGTTGCCCATAAAGGTGGGGCCGTGCATTAAGGCGTGGCGGTCGTTATCGCTGTAAAAAGCGTCAAAAACCTTGTGGTTGGCTACGGTGGCGGCGTGGCCGATGTAGCCGCCGGTGAGGGCTTTGCCCAGCACCAAAATGTCCGGCAGCACCAAATCCGCCACAAAGCGGTTGCCGGTGCGGCCAAAGCCGGTGGCCACCTCGTCGAAAATCAGCAGCACGTCGTATTGCGTGCAAAGCTCGCGGGCGCGCTGTAAAAAGGGCAGGTCATATATCAGCATGCCGCCGGCCCCTTGCAGCAGCGGCTCCACAATGAAGCAGTTCAGCTGGTCGTGATATTTGGCAAAGGCCTCCTCCAGAGCCGGAATTTGCGTGGGGATATGCACCACGCCGCTTTTTTGCTCAAAGGCAAAATGGTAATCCTCGTCGTCGCCAACCTCCATCGCCTTAAAGGTGTCGCCGTGATAGGCGTGCTCCAGGGCCAGCACCAGCGGACGTTTGCGGCCCTGATTGGTGTTGTACTGCAAAGCCATCTTCAGCGAAACCTCCACCGCCACGCTGCCGGAATCGGAAAAAAAGCAGTAATCCAAATCGCCGGGCAAAAATTCCTGCAATTTGGCGGAAAGCCTCTGCACCGGCTCGTGGGTGAGGCCGCCCAACATCACGTGGCAAAAATTGTCCGCCTGCTGCTTGATGGCCGCGGTCAGCTCCGGGTGCTTGTAGCCGTGGATCATACACCACCAGGAGGAAACGGAGTCAATCAGCTTTTGGTCGGCAGTGTAAAGATAAACGCCGTTAGCGTCCAAAATTTTGTAGGGCTGGCGCATGTTCTTCATCTGTTCATAGGGATACCAAATCATTTTCAATCACCTCAAAAATAAAATAGTCTGGTTTACTATTTGTCAAAAACTGTTTACAATTATAGCACATCTAACCAGTTCTGTCAACTATAAAAAATGTTTTAGTTTACAATACCGGCTTGACAAAGGGCCGGCGCTGTTGTATAATTAGGAACAATATTTTAGGGTATAGGTGTGTTAAAAATGGATATTGAAAAGCAGTTTAATCTTATTGCTGCTGAATATGACGCTAATCGCCGTCGATTTATTCCTTGTTTTGCTGATTTTTACCAAACCAGCACCGCTTTAATAGCCAACGGAGTAAACAGAGATGACAATCTGCCTGTGCCGCAGCGGATTTTGGATTTAGGGGCGGGCACCGGCCTGCTGGCCTACTTTTGGTATCAGCATTTTCCGGCGGCGGAATATTTGCTGGTGGATATAGCCGAGGAGATGTTGGCGGTGGCACGGCAAAGATTTGCCGGTTTGGCTAATGTGTCCTATCAAATATTAAACTATGCGGACAAGCTGCCGGAGGCTGATTTTGATGTGATTGTTTCCGCTTTGTCAATCCACCATTTGACGGACGCGGAAAAGGCGCGGCTGTTTGCCCGGATTTACGCCAAGCTGCCCAGTGGCGGCCTGTTTGTGAACTACGACCAATTTTGCGCTGAACAGTCTGCAATTAACGGCTGGTTTAATACCTATTGGGAAAATCAGCTGCACCAAAGCGGTTTAACCGAAAATGATATAGAGCTTTGGCAGGAACGCCGCAAATTGGATAAGGAGTGTTCGGTTGAGGCGGAGGCGGCAATGCTGCAGGATTGTAAATTCCGGGAGGTTAAATGCCTTTACACCTATCATAAATTCTCGGTAATTGCAGCAATAAAGTAAAATATTAATGATGAGGAAATCAGAAAATGCCCAAAGTTAAGGCAAGCCGAAACAAAACCCTGGATACGCCGCTGGACGAGGGGGCGGCCTGGCTGAACCGCTGTCTGCGGCTGGCCGAGCGGCCGCAAAGCCTGGACGCGGTGCTGGATAAAACCATTTTAGGCGATTTTTTTGCCGTCGCGCCCTTGCTGCCGCCGGCCTGCGCGGATTTAATCGTGGCGGATCCGCCCTATAACTTAACCAAATCCTTTAACGGCACGGTTTTTAGCAAAAAAAATAAAGCTGAATATGAGGCCTACACTAGGCGCTGGCTTGGTTTGCTGCAAGGCCTGCTGAAGGAAACCGGCTCTATTTACGTTTGCTGTGATTGGCAATCCAGCCTGATTATCGGCAATGTTCTGGCTGATTTTTTTCAGGTGCGCAACCGCATAACCTGGCAGCGGGAGAAGGGGCGCGGGGCCAGCGCCAACTGGAAGAACAGCCAGGAGGACGTTTGGTTTGCCACCAAAAGCAACGCCTACACCTTTAATCTGGCCGCGGTGAAAATGCGCCGCCGGGTGCTGGCGCCTTACCGAGCGGAGGGACAGCCCAAGGATTGGCAGCCGGCAGCCGGCGGCAAATATCGCGACACCTGCCCGTCCAACTTTTGGGACGACATAACCGTGCCCTTTTGGTCTATGCCAGAAAACACGGCTCACCCCACCCAAAAGCCGGAGAAGCTGCTGGCGAAGATTATCCTGGCCAGCTCAAACCCCGGCGACGTGGTGCTGGACCCTTTTTTGGGCTCCGGCTCCACCAGTGTGGCGGCCAAAAAGCTGCAAAGGCATTATATCGGCATTGAGGTGGAGCCGCAATATTGCCTTTGGGCGGAGCAGCGGCTGGAGCAGGCCGAGGCGGATTCAACCATTCAGGGCTACGCGGACGGCGTTTTTTGGGAGCGCAATTCGCTGGCCGAGCAGCAGCGTTTAGCTAATCAGGCTGATTGATGGGTTTGTCCCCGCCGCATTTCCCGGCTTTGGCTGACGAACAATCCGCAGCTCAGCAGCCCCAGGCCGGAGGCGGCCATCAGCCATTGCAGCGGTATAATATCCGCCAAGGGGCCGAAAACGGCCATGCCAAGGGGCAAGAACCCGGCATACATAGAGCTCATCAGGCCAAAAATGCGCCCCTGAATGTTGGCCGGGGCGTTTTCTTGGATTAAGGTGGTGACGGCGGTTTGCACGCAGGTTAGGGCAATGCCGAAAAGCAGCATTAGCAGCAGATAAAACAGGAAGCTGGCGGCCAGGCTCAGCCCGATTGCCAGCAGGCCGAAGCAGGTCAGGCTGCCGGCCAGTGTGCGCAGCCTATCGCTGCAACCGCCCCAAATGGTCATCAGCAGGCCGCCGCCGGTCATGCCAGCAAAGCCTGCCAGCTCCACGGCGGTTAAATACCAGTAGTCGCTGCCAAAAAGACGGCTCGTCAGCAAGCCGGCCATAAAGCCTGCCGGCACGCACAGCAGCACAAACAGACCGTAAATCAGCAGTAATCGGCCAAGCAGCGGCTCCTTAAAGGAGTAGCTTAGGCCGATTTTTAAGTCGCGCCAAAGATTGGCGGTTTTTTCCGGCCGGGCTTGCCGGGGAATCAGCAGGCAGCTGAAAAGGCCAATGCCAACTGCTGCCGTTAAAACGTCAAGCAGCAGGGTGGCGTGCAGGTTGCTGAGGCTTAAAATCGCGCCGGCGGCGGCTGGGGCGGCAAAGTTCACCAGGGATTGCATAGCAGCGTTCAGGCCGTTGCAGCGCATTAGCTGCTCGGCCGGCGCCAGCTGCGGCAAAACCGCGTTGACGGCGGGCGTTTGTACGCCTGCGCCCAGGGAGCGGATAACAGACATCACCAGCAGCGCGCCTAGCAGCAGCGGTTGGCTGGCTAGATAGGGCATCAGGAAGTACATCAGCAGGGTGACGGCGGCAATTAGGCCGTCGGAGAGGATAATCAGCCGTTTGCGGTTGTAGCGGTCGGCCCAAACGCCGCCGATAAAGGAAATCAGGAACTGCGGCAGGTAAGAGCAGACAGAAAAAGCGGCCAACCAAAGGCCGCTGGCGGTTTGCAGGGTGACATACCAAACGATAGCCATTTGCACCAGAGTGGAGCCAAACAGGGTTATGCACTGGCTGGTGAGGAAAAGCAGCGTGCGGCCCTGCCAGCTAAGCGTGGTTTGCGGCATAAAGCGTCGCCTCCTTTGCTGCGGCCGGTAGCCGGAAACGCTGGGTGGGGTAACCAAATTCCACCAGCAGCTCGGCCTCCTGAAAGCCTAAACGGCGATATTCCTCCCGCCAACCGGTGTCCGCCTTGTCGCCGGCCCGGTAGGTGGTTAGGCTGAGGGCGTGGCCCGGCAGCAGCTCCCGGCGCAATTTGCCTACAAACAGCCGGTTTAATCCCTGGCGGCGGTGTTGCGGGTGAATTGCCAAAAAGTCAATGCTGCCGGCTGCGGCGGAATAAGTCATAATCCCAAGCGCCGTTTGCCCGGCGCGCAAAATCAGGGCTTGCCGGCTGGCAATATACCGCCGCAGCCTAGCCAGATATTCAGCCTCGTCCAGACAGGGGAAGCCGTCGACGGTTTGGCGCACCAAAGCCAGCCAGGCCGGTATGTCTGCCTCCTGCGCTGCCCTTAGGTCGGCAAAACCAAAAGCATTTGTTGGCGGGGTGGTTTGCAGCTTAACCGGCAGCTGCAACGGATAAAAAATCCCTTTGGCTCGGAACTTGGCCGGGCTGCTTTTATACATCGCCTTGAAAACGTCGGAAAAGGCCTGCTGGCTGGTGTAGCCGGTGCTTAGGGCGATTTCAAGAATCGGCAGTTCGCTGCCAACCAAAAGCCGGGCGGCCTCCGTTAGCTGCCGTCGCTTGACATAGCTGTGCAGGGTTTGCCCCAGCGTTTGGTTAAAGCTGCGGTGCAGGTGAAATTTGGAGTAATGCAGCGCGTCGGCAATCTGCTCCAAATTAAGCCTGTCGCCCAGGTTGGCTTCAATGTAAGCGACAGCTTGAGCAGTCAAATCAAGATTAGAGTTGGGCATTGATTTTCTCCTTTCGTTTTGTAATCAGGTTTATATTATATATTATCCAACGCGCTTTTTCTTCATTAATCTTGCTGTGTTTAATTCGGCGCAATAGCAAAGCCCGGCCGAAAGGCAGGGCTTTGTCAAATAAAGCTTTTACTTTTTGACGGATATGTAAAGATAGCAATGCGCCTGGCCGTCCGGCGCTTGTGCTGCCGGCAGACTGCTTTCGTAATCGTAGGTGAAAGCACGGCGGATTTTTTCCTTTCTCTGGTCGGACCAAACGGCTTCCCAGGCCTTTTGGGCGCACTTTTTCAAGTTGCCTTTGGCGTCGGCGGCCTCATATTTTTTCATAAAGCCACGGGCTGTTTGCTGCTCCAGCTGGTCAAAAAATTTGGCGGTTACGGCCAAAATGCTCATATCATAATCAGCCTCAGAGCCGTTTTCATAGTTGCAGTATTCCACCAGCGGTATAATCTCCGGCCGGGGGTTATGCTCGCTATCGAAAAGCAAGGGCAGCTTGCCGCTGAAAACATCTTGCCAAAGCTCGGCAATTTGTTGCAGGCCTTCGTCGGTGTTGTTGGTGCTAATCGTAATTTGTTCAAGAAAATAGGCCATTTTAAATCTCCTTAAATTTTATTTTCAGCTGGGTTAAGTTTGGGCCGCGCCAAATCCGGGCCGATTTCTCTTTTACCATTTAGGCTGTGATTGACAACGAAGATAAAATTGTCAATCACTTCCTCAGGCGTTTCTAGCATACCGTTTTTTACCCAGTCGAAAAGGTAATTGCTGAGGGCGTAGGTGTAAAAGCGGGCGGTGAAGTCCAGATACTTTTCCGGGATTTGATTTTGGGGCAGAGAACGCAGAATGATTTTGCGGACAATCTCGTAAATGCTGTTGTGCAGGCTTAAAATTAGCTGGTCGCGGGCCAGTCCGCAAACAATACACTGGCAAATATATTTGTTCTGGCTGATATATCTAACCGAACCGGCAAAAATCTCTTCCCAGGTATATTCCGGCTTTTGCAGATAACTGTCAATAAAACGAAACTCCTCTTGAAAGCTCCATTCCAGCAAGTCGTAAATATCTTTAAAATGGTAGTAAAAGGTTTGGCGGTTCAGGCCGCAAGTGTCGGTAATATCTTTAATCGTTATTTTGTTGATGGATTTGGTGGTAATCAGCTTTTTCAAGGCGTGATACATCGCCTGTTTAGTAAACTGGGCCTTGTTGGCGTGGCTCAATTTCAGTCAGCCTCCTGGTTGATACTATCGTCAACTTTCGATAATTGCCGATAGATTAATGGTAGCGATAATTATCGGTGTCCACCGGCAATTTTTTACGTTTCAGTTTGGTTTCTACGGTGTTTTTCACAATCATGTAAATGGTGGCAAAGATTGGCACGCCAATAAACATGCCGACAATCCCTAGCATACCACCCATCACGATTACTGCAAAGATAACCCAAAAAGCGGTTAGGCCGGTGGCGTCGCCCAAAATTTTGGGGCCCAGAATGTTGCCATCGAACTGTTGTAGAACCAGCACAAAAATGGCGAAAATTAGCGCTTCCTTGGGGTCGATAATCAGCAGCAGCAAAATGCTGGGTATGGCGCCGATAAACGGGCCAAAGAAAGGGATAACATTGGTTACGCCAATAATCATACTGATAAGCATGGCATATTCCAAATGCAGTATTTTCATACCAATAAAACAGATAATGCCAATGATCAGCGAATCCAATATTTTGCCGGACAAAAAACCGCTGAAAATGCGGTTGGTGCGGTGGCAGAAGTCGATGAAATGCTCGGCCCGATCCTGCGTGGTGCAGGCGAAGATGATTTTGCGGCTTTGGGCCAAAAAAGTTTCCTTGCCAATCATCATATAAACGGAAACAATAAAGGCCAGCAGAATATTTTTGGCGCTGACGCCGGCTTTAAGCAAAAAGCCTGTTGTATAGGAAAGCAGCTTGTTGAGATATTCCTGTGGGTTTTCCAGATAATGCAGCAAGGCATTGGGGCTGGTGGAGCCGTCTTCGGTGCTTATTGCGCCAATATCTTCCATATAGGAGAGCACGCCTAAGTCTTTTAGTTGTTGCAGACCATTTTGCAGATATTCCAGCAGCCAATCATAGGAGCTGCTTTTGGTGAGGATATTGAACAGTGAGATTATACTGTTGGCCACCTCTGGAATAACCATACTGAAAAAGATACCAACCAGGCTGAAAAAAAGCAGCAAGGTGATGAGTAAGCTGGCGGTTAAGCAGACCCGATTGTGGCGGCGCATAAATTCCAGTCGGCGTAGGTTGTCTTGAAACCAATTAAACAGCGGCATCAAAATATAGGCAATGCAAATGCCCCAGATGAAAGGTGTCAGCAGGCCCATCAGGCCCTGCCAGCGTTCTTTCATGCCGTCAATGTTTTGCATAAAAAAGTAAACCAACAGCAAAGCCAGGCCGGTTAAAAAAACATAGACGGCGCGTTCCAGGTAATTGCGGTTGAATAAGTCCTCCACTCGGCGCAGAGGCTTATCCTCGGTATTGTTTTTGTTGTTCATAAATTTTGGGCTACACTCCTCACATTTGAATTATTCATAGTTACTAATATTAATCATTTTATTATTATACTATAGTTAAGCCGGCAAGACAAGAGTAAATCTGGTTTTGTAATCTAACTTTAGTATTTTTTAGTAAAATTTTTGCAAAAAATAATCATAAAAAGCTACAAATTTGCTGCGGATTAGTGTATAATAAAAAGGCTATGAGTTTTAAATAAAGGAGGCAGCCGATGTTTTTAGTACAAAAAGGCCGGCAGTTGTCGCCGCAGACGGCGGTGGCGCTTTTGGGCGGCGAGGCTCCGCGGCGGACAGAATGGTTGGCCTGTATCAGGCAGGCGCGGTTTTTGGCTGCTGCGGATTCCGGGGCTGCGCTGGCCTTGCAGCAGGGGCGTTATCCCAACTTGCTGGTGGGGGATTTTGATTCGCTGCCGGCTAATTTGTTGGCCCAATGCCAGGGAGCGGGCTGCCAAATTTGCCGCTTGCCGGTGCACAAGGATTTGACGGACGGCGAATTTTTGCTGCAATGGCTGCACCGGGCCGGTTGGCGGCGGCTGCTGCTGCTGGGCGCTTTGGGCGGCCGTTTGGACCAAACCCTGGCCAACCTCTGCACGGCGGCTCCATTGGCCTGGCAGGGGGTGGAAATCTGCCTGGCCCAGGAGGACGGCCTACTGCTGCTGCTGGCGGCGGAGGACGTGCCGCGCCGGCTGTGCTTGCAGGATTTTGTTGGCAGCACGGTTTCCCTGTTGGCGTTGGGGCAGGCCTGCGCCCGGGTGGAGCTGGCCGGCTTTGAGTATCCCTTGCAGGGGCCGCTTTCGCCTTACACATCTTTGGCCATAAGCAATGTGGTGCAGCAGCCGCAGGCCACGGTTGAGCTGTGGCAGGGCTGTTTGCTGGTTTGCGTCAGCGGCTGTTGATTAAAAATTGAATTTGGGAGATGATTTACTTTGGCAGATATTAACAATGAGGTGGTGGGGGCGCCTCAAAAAAACCAGCAGGAAAAACAAAAAAAACATAAGCTGGATTTTAAGGAGTTTAAATTTAAAACCAGCATAGACGACGCGTTTTACGCCAGGGCCCATTTTGAGGAATTTTTCCGCCGCACCGGCACCCAGCTGATGATCGTGTTGGCGGTGGCTCTTATTGCGCAGTCTTTGATTGCTAAAACCTTTTTTAATCCTGAGATCAGCCTGTTTTATAAGTTTGGCATTGTGCTGGTGGCTTTGATAACCTTTGTGGCGATGCCGTTGCTGGCTAAAAAACGCTGGCCCTATATGAAGCAAAACAATGATTTTTGGTTGCCGGAGCAGCGTTTTGTGCTAAACTTAAAAGGCCTTGACGCAAACAGCCGCCGCGGAGAGCGCCGCTTGCAGTGGCGGGAGTTGCGCAAAATTTTTGAAACCAATGAAGCTATTGTGTTTGTGGTTTACAAATTTCATATGGTGGTTATGCCGCTTAAAGATTTTACGGAGGATGAGAAACAACAGATTAGGAAGCTTATTTTATATTGTACCAGGAATATGCGTATTAAACCCAAGCTGAAAAAAGTAAAGCGTTAGCGAGGAGAGGAGTTGGATTAAATGGCGGAAAAGGAAAAAACGCCGGACACCAAGGCGGAGGCGAAAAAAAAGCCAGCTGGCACACGCAAAGCCCGCAAAAACTCCAGAGCGATGTATGAAGAGATATTTGTTAATGCGGCCAGAGAGGAGAATGAGCATTTAAGTCCCAAAAATCCCGAACACCTTGAGGGTGTGGATTTACTTTGGGCCTTGCTGCAGGAATATCAGCAAAATCCTGAGGTCACAACCAAGCAGCGGCCTCTATCATTGCAGTTGTTGGCCGCCTGCCTGAATATAATGCACCGAAGCAAAGTTGATACCAATTTGCTGGAGCTTTTGCAGCACCGGCCGCCTAATCTCACCTTGCGGGAGCCGGGGCGTAAATATCCACTGGGCAATGGCGGTATAACTAATGAAGATATTGCTATGGAGATTGTGAATTCTAACCAAGAGGCTTTTCAAACGCCGGAGCAGCTTGAAAGGCTGTTGATTGAATTAAAAAAATATGAAAATTTTGGGAGGCTAGTATGATTCGGAAATTTACGATTGATGAAAGTGTTTTAAATGATGATAACAACCCGGCCGTAAGCACGGTTGGCGTTTCTAATCATCATATTCATTTGTGCCAGGCTGATTTAGAAAAGCTTTTTGGCGAGGGCTATCAGCTGCACCCTAAAAAACCGCTGACCCAGCCCGGACAGTTTGCGGCGGAGGAAACTTTGACGGTGGTTGGCACCAAAGCGATGATTGAGCATGTGCGTATTCTGGGGCCTTTGCGGTCGGAAACGCAGGTGGAGCTTTCGGAAACGGAGGCCCGTTTGGCGGGGATTGAGGCTTTGCTACGGGATTCCGGCGATTTGGAGGGCACCAAAGGTTGCATTTTGATGGGGCCCAACGGCCATTTGGTGTTGGAGCGCGGGGTAATCTGCGCGGCCACTCATTTGCATTTGCATACGGATGAGGCAGCTAAGCTGGGTATTGTGGACCATCAGCGGGTGGATATTTATATTCACAGCGAGAATAAATCCGGCTGCCTGTTTGATGTGCCGGCCCGCGTGGGGGAGCTGCACGCCAAGGATTTGCATATTGATACCGACGAGGCGAACACTTTTAAAATCACTAACAATTCCAAAGCCTTGATTTTGCTGAATGAGAATAAAAAATAACTGCTGCCTTTTTATATGTAGGGAGCCGCTTGCTTGCGCAGGCGGCCCTCTGTGTTAGTTGCTCAGGCTATCGGCCCGCCAGCTGGTTTCGCTGTTGCGCCGGAACAAAAAGCTGATGACGTAAAGGCCGGCCAGGCCCACCAGGGCGAAGATGAAACGGCTGACCATGCTGGACATGCCGCCAAACAGCGCGCCCACTAAATCAAAATCAGCAAAGCCCACCAAACCCCAGTTGATGGCGCCGATGATTACTAAAATCTGGGCTATATAATCAATAGCATTTAGTTTTAGCATCAAAATCTACCTCCTTCCAGATAACTGCCAGAAAAAAATAAAAAAAATTGCAGATAAAAGATAAACTATTTATCTTTCAAGGTTTATTATGCTATAATTAAATTAGCTCTATTCTTAAAAATAAAATTACCAAAATTGCAAAATTTTAAAAGGGCGGTTGAGTTTATGAATTCAGTTTTTGCTTGGGCCGTTTTTGGCTATTACTTAGTGTTTAATTTGTTGCTGCTGGCCCTGATGGGGTTGGACAAGCTGAAAGCGGTGAAAGATTGGCGGCGGATTCCGGAAAAAAATTTGCTGATTTTGGGCCTGCTGGCCGGCGGCCTGGGCGGCTTAATCGGCCAGCAGCTTTTTCATCACAAAACCCGCAAGCCGGTGTTTTGGTTGGTTTTTGTGCTGGCCTTTTTGGCGCATTTGCTGCTGTGGCTGTTTTTGATTAGATTGGTGGGGCGTTAAATGGCGGTTTGGGCAATTTCCGATTTACATCTTTCCTTGAGCCAACCCTTTGTGCCGGGATGCGCGCCGCAGCTTTACAAGCCAATGGCTAATTTTGGTGAAAAATGGTTGGGCTATGTGGAAAAGCTCTATGCCAACTGGCAGCGACTGGTGGCCCCGGAGGATACCGTTTTGGTGCCGGGCGACGTCAGCTGGGCTATGCGCCTGCCGGAGTTGGTGCATGATATGGCTTTTTTGGGCAGCCTGCCGGGGCAGATTTATCTCTCCAAGGGTAATCATGATTTTTGGTGGGAAACTAAAAAGAAAGCTGCGCCCCTGCTGCCGCCCAACGTGCAGCTTTTGCAGCACGAGGCCTGCCGGGCGGAGGGCTTGGCGGTTGCGGCCACCCGCGGCTGGTATTGCCCCGGCAGCCAGGATTTTGACGCGGAGGCGGCCAAAATTTATCGCCGGGAGTGCCTGCGGGCGGAGATGGCTCTGCAACAGGCGGCCCAACTGAATCAGGCGGCGGGCGGCGGGCTGGAAACTGTGCTTTTGCTGCATTTTCCGCCGGTGAACGACAAATGGGATTACAATGAATTGATTGAGCTAATGCAAAAATATCAGGTTAGCCGCTGCTTGTACGGTCATCTGCACGGCGGCAAAAGCGCGCGGGCCTTGCAGGGCGAGCGCTGGGGTGTTGAGTTTACCCTGGTCAGCACTGATTTTTTGGCGCACCGGCCGCTTTTAATTACGCGTTGAGGGAGAAAAAATGTTTTTACCAATTAATCGACAGGATATGAATTTGCGGGATTGGCATTATTTGGATTTTCTGATTATCACCGGCGACGCGATTGTCGACCATTATTCCTTTGGCTCGCCTTTGATTGGCCGTTGGCTGGAGCATTTAGGTTATCGGGTGGGGATAATCGCCCAGCCGGACTGGCATGACCTGGACAGCCTGAAAATTATGGGCAAGCCGCGCTTCGGGGTGCTGGTGAGCGCCGGCAATTTGGATTCGATGATTAACCATTACACGGCCGCCAAAAAACCGCGCCGCCAGGATGCTTACTCGCCGGGCGGGCAGGCCGGCCTGCGCCCGGATTATGCGGCGGCGGTATATAGCAGGCTGGCTAAGCAGGCTTTCCCGGACGTGCCGGTGATTTTGGGCGGTGTGGAAGCCAGCATGCGCCGCTTTGCGCATTATGATTACTGGTCGGATTCTGTTAAGCCCTCCTGGCTGGTGGAGGGTGGCGCCGATTTGTTGGTGTACGGCATGGCGGAGCTGACCTTGCAGGAGGTTGCGGCTATTTTGGCCGGTGGCGGCACGGCGGCCGATTGCCGGCAGGTGCCGGGGCTGGCTTATCTTTTGCCGCTGGGCGCGCCGCTGCCGCAAAGGCGGGCTTTGGAAATCCCCAGCCTGAAGCAGGTGCGCAGCAGCAAGCGGGCCTTTGCCAAGGCTTTCCAGCAGATTGATCGAGAGCAAAATTTTTATGACGGCAAAATTTTGCTGCAACGGCATAATGAGGTTTATCTGGTGGTAAATCCGCCTCAGCGGCCCCTGACCACGCTGGAGATGGACGAGATATACGAGCTGCCATTCAGCAACTGCTGGCATCCCAGTTACGACGCGCAGGGCGGGGTGCCGGCCCTGACGGAGGTGGAATTTTCGCTGCTCTCGCATAGGGGCTGCTTTGGCGGCTGCGCTTTCTGCTCAATCGGTCATCATCAGGGGGCTATCATTCAAAACCGTAGCGCCCAAAGCATATTGGCGGAGGCCCGGCGTTTGACACAAAAGCCTAACTTCAAGGGTTATATCCACGATTTGGGCGGCCCTACGGCCAATTTCCGCGGCCAGGGCTGCGCCAAAGCCCGTAAATTTGGTCCCTGCCGCAACAAAAAATGTCTTTATCCGGAGCCCTGCGCCAATTTACGGCCCGATATGCACGAATATATGGGTCTGCTGCGTCAGGTAGCAGCCCTGCCGGGAGTGAAAAAGGTTTTCATTCGCTCCGGTATTCGTTACGATTATCTGCTGCTGGACCGCAGCGAGGCCTTTTTGCGCCAGCTTGTGGCCAACCACGTGAGCGGTCATTTAAAAGTGGCGCCGGAGCACAGCCAGCCTGCGGTTTTGGCGGCTATGGGCAAACCGGGTTGGGCGGTTTACCGCCGGTTTGCCGCCAAATTCGCCAAGCAAAATGAGCTGCTGGCTAAAAAGCAGTATTTGCTGCCTTATTTTATTGCGGCGCACCCCGGCTGCACCTTGCAGGACGCGGTGCAGCTGGCGGTGCAGATGAAGCAGGGCGGCTGGCGGCCGGAGCAGGTGCAGCTGTTTTTGCCCTCGCCGGGCAGTAAAAGCACCTGTATGTATTACACAGGGCTGAATCCAGACGATTTGCAGCCGGTTTACGTGCCCAAAAGCCGGGAGGAGCGGGAAATGCAGCTGGCCCTGCTGCTGTACGCCCAGCCGCAAAAGCAAGCCTTGGTGCGCAAGGCCTTACAAAAGGCTGGGCGCGAGGATTTGATTGGCTGGGGCCGGCAGTATCTGGTGCCGCCGGAGGGTGCGCCGCCTGGCAAGCGGACTAAGGAGTATAATAAAGGGCAAAGGAGGCGGTCTTGATGCTGTTGGGCGTGGGAGTTGATTTGCTGGAAAAGCGGCGTTTGAACGGCTGGCTGCAACGGCCCGGCGTGTGCCGGCGTTTCAGCGCTGCGGAGATTGCCTTTGCCGAAGCCAGCGGCCGGACGGAGGAGGCTTTGGCCTCCGCCTTTGCCGCCAAGGAGGCTTTTTACAAGGCGGCCGGCACGGTTTTGGGTGATTTGCCGGAGCTGCCAGCCTGGTTTTGGCTGGCTAATTTGCAGCGTTTGCCCAGTGGCCGGCCTCAGCTGGAGGTGCTGGAGCCTTTGGCCGGCAGATTGCAGGCGGCCGGAGTGGGGCGGATTATGCTCAGCCTGACGCACGACCGGGAACGGGTGCTGGCGGTGGTTTTGCTGCTTTCGGTAGACAGTGAATTGGCGGCCGGCAACGCGCTTTTGCAGCAGCTAACGCCACCCGGTTACCTGCCGCTGTGGGAAGCGGCGGAGGATAATGCGAACGATTTGCCGGAGCCGGTGGAAGTGACCTTGCAGCTGGCGGCCGGTTGGCTGCCGGAGCGTCCGGCGGCGGCGCATAAGGGCAATTTTGGCCACGTGCTGGTTGTGGGCGGCAGCAAGAACTTTCACGGCGCGGTGCAGATGGCGGCGGAGGCCGCCTTGCGGGGCGGCGCGGGCCTGGTGACGCTGGCGGCCCCTTTGCATATTGAACCACTCTCGCCGGAAATTATGCACCTGCCGTTGGTAGCAGCAGGCGGCTATTTGTCGGAGGAGGTGTTGCCAGCCCTGCATTTGCGCTTGCCCGGCAAGGTGCTGGCGCTGGGTATGGGGTTGGGCCGGGAGCTGGCCAGCTGCAAATTAGCCCTGGCTTTGGCTCAAAGCTTGCAGCCGCGAGTGCTTGACGCAGACGCGCTTTATGCCTTGGCGGCGGAGCCAACGCCGGTTCCTGGTGCGGTTTTGACCCCGCACAGCGGGGAAATGGCCCGTCTGCTGGGCGAGAGCTGGACGGCTGAGGCGGTGGAGGCCGAGCGTTTGCAGGCGGTGCGGCTTTGTGCAGCGAAATATCAGGCAGTGACGGTGCTGAAAGGCCGCCGAACGCTGATTTGCGAGCCGCCGGAGCGCGGCCGGGCCGAGGGACGCCCGCAGCGTATCTTCATCAACAGCACCGGCAATCCGGGCATGGCTGGCGGCGGCAGCGGCGACGTTTTGGCCGGCCTGACGGCGGCCTGGTTGGCGCAGGGCTTGCCGGATTGGCAGGCGGCGGCTTTGGCCGTTTATCTGCACGGCCTGGCCGGTGATTTGGCGGCGGCGGCGCTTTCGCCCTATGCAATGTCGGCTATGGATATTTTAAGATTTTTGCCGCAGGCTTATCTGAAGCTGATGGCGGCTAAGGAGCAGGGATAAGGTATGGATTATGCAAAAATAGGGCTGACGCGCCCGGCCTGGATTGAGGTTGATTTGGCGGCCTTGCGGGAGAATTTTGCGAATATTAAGCGGCTACTGCCGGAGGGTCTGCCGATTGTGGCGGTGGTTAAGGCCGACGCTTATGGGCACGGCGCGGTGCCGGTGGCGGAATGTCTGCTGGCAGGGGGAGCCAGCCGGCTGGCCGTGGCCACGCTGGACGAGGCGCTGGCATTGCGCCGGGCTGGCATAGCGGCGCCGATTATGCTGCTAGGCTTTTGTGCGCCGGAGCTTGCGGCTGTGCAGTTGGCTGTGGAGCAGGAAATTATTTTGCCGGTTTACTCTCTGGCTCAGGCCCAGCTGTTGGCGGCGGCAGCGCAGGCTGTGGGCCGGCCGGCGCAGGCTCAGCTGGTGCTGGACACCGGCATGGGGCGGATTGGCCTGCTGCCTACGCCGGAGGGCTTGCAGGAGGCTTTGGCGATTGCTGCCTTGCCTGATTTGCAGCTGGAGGGAATGTTCTCCCATTTTGCCGCGGCGGACGAGCTGGATAAAAGCTATTCAAAGCAGCAGCTGCGCGTGTATCAGCAGTTTGCGGCGGATTTGGCGGCGGCCGGATTGCAGTTGCCTTTGTTGAATATTGCCAACAGCGCCGGGCTTATGGAGCTGCCGGCCGCGCGGCTGGCTATGGTGCGGGCGGGCATTATCCTTTACGGCTATTATCCCTCGGCCGAGGTGGACAGAAGCCGCTTGGCTCTGCGCCCGGCGCTTTCCATCAAAGCCCGGCTGACCTGCGTTAAATGGCTACCGGCCGGCTCCGCCGTCAGCTACGGTTGCACCTTTGTCACCAAGCGTCCGTCGCTGATCGGCACGGTGCCGGTGGGCTATGCGGACGGCTGGAGGCGGGCTTTGAGCAACTGCGGCGAGGTTTTGCTGGGCGGACTGCGCCTACCGATTGTGGGACGCGTTTGTATGGATCAATTTATGGTGGATTTGACGGCGGCGGCTGAGCAGGGGATTGCGGTGCAGGCCGGCGACGAGGTGATTTTGCTGGGCGCAGACCCAAAAAGCGGCGAGTGCATTGACGCGGAGGAAATTGCCGCCCGGCTGCATACGATTAGTTATGAGGTTTTGAGTTCTCTGCTGCCGCGGCTGCCGCGGGTTTACTTAAATCGCTGAAAAAAAGCTGAAAAAAGTGGCCAAAAGGGGTTGCATTTTGCGCCCCTTTGCTATATAATATATAAAAAATTTAATAGCTGTCTTCGGGGCAGGGTGAAATTCCCTACCGGCGGTGAGCGTCAATTTGGCGCAAGCCCGCGAGCGTAAGCTGATTTGGTGAGATTCCAAAGCCGACGGTATAGTCCGGATGAGAGAAGATGCGATAA
Organism: Bacillota bacterium; assembly: GCA_021769035.1. Lineage (GTDB taxonomy): Bacteria > Bacillota > Dehalobacteriia > UBA4068 > UBA4997 > Avidehalobacter. The sequence goes on from JAETTP010000006.1 coordinate 51,482, forward strand.
ATGCTAATTAATGCTGGGCGGCTTTGGGCCGCGGTTTGGCGTTGATATTTGGCATTTTAAGCTTGTTTTGGCTTCCCCCCGAAATCTGTTTTGGGAGAGGCTTTTTTTATTGTTTAAGTTAAGGCAGCTATACTTACCAAAGGAGGATGTTTTTATGAAAAACCAAACCGATGCTGTAATGCCTAAAAAGCTGCCTGCCAATACGCGCTTGTTGACCCGTATCGGCTTGCTGGCTGCGCTTTCCGTGGTGTTTTTGCTGGCCGTGCCGCGGGTGCCTCTGGTGCCGGCTGCGCCGTATTTGCAATATGATATGGCCGACGTGCCTATTTTGCTGGCCAGTTTTCTGCTGGGCACCGGCCCCGGCCTGTGGGTGCTGGGCTTGGTTAGCTTAATCCAGGGCGTGGTGTTGGGTGAGAATGGCCTGATTGGCGCTTTTATGCACTTTTGCGCCACTGGCGGGCAGGTTTTGGTGGCGGTTTTTATCGCTAACCGCTTGCGCGGCACTAAGGGGTTGCTGCTGGGCCTTTTGGCCGGTTCGGTCACCAGAATGTTGATTATGATACCAATGAACCTGCTGATTACGGTTTATGTTTTCGGGCAGCCGGCGGAGGTTGTTCGGGCGGCGATGCTGCCAGGGATTATGCCTTTCAATTTTTTGGTGGCGGCCATTAATTCGGTAATATTCTTTGTGATTTACACTGTAAATGAAAAAGTTTTCCGTGATATGTTGAAAAATTAATAAAACACAACATCAAAGCAGCTGCGGCTATTGAATCAGGCCGCAGCTGCTTTGATGTTATTGGTCTATTTAGGCTGGTTAAAGAGAGGGGCGGCGGCCTGCCAAATGCGCTCGGCCACGGTTTCGGCATCGGCGTCAGCGTCGATTATCGCAATGTTTTCTTCGTTCTGCAATTTAGCAAAGGCGGTTAGGTACTGCCGGCGCACGGCCAGCAGGCGTTCCTCCTTTTCGTATAGCTCCGTGTGAAAACGGCCGGCTTGAATCCGGGCCAATGCCGTGGATACGGGAATATCCAAAAATATAGTCAGGCTGGGCCGCAGAATTTCAGCGCTAGGGCGGTTGGCGTTAATCAGCCAATCCAAATCCATATCCACGCTTTGGTAGGCGTAGGAAGAAAAATAGTAGCGGTCGGTCAGCACGCAAACGCCTGCCTCAATTTGCTGGCAGATACCGTCGGCGCTGTTCAGCAAGTGGTCCAGCCTGTCCGCCACAAAAAGGCTGGCCATCACGCGATTGTCGGCAAGGGTGCGGCCGGTTAAAATTTGCCGAATTAGCGAGCCTACGGGGCCGCCGGTGGGCTCCTGGGTTAAGTAATGTTTGATATTTAGCTGGGCAAGGCGGGCGGCCAGCTTTTGCAGCTGGGTGGTTTTGCCGGAGCCGTCGATACCCTCCAACGCTAAAAAAATACCTTTTGCTTGAGTCATAATTTGTCCTCTGCTTGTATTTGAATTTGTTGTTGAATAATATTATATAGATTTTGCCGCCAAAAATCAACCTTAATTCTTAATTCGTCTGGGCTGGCGTTTTGCTCTTTAGCGGAGCGTTTGGCCTGCGTCCAAATCATAACCTCACAGAGGTTGTCCGGCGTATCCTGGTAAAAGGGGTTGTATTCCGCCAGGCTTTGCCGAATATAGTCCGGCGGGAATTGCCGCAGAAAACGCTGCTCCAGGAGCAGGCACTGAATATATGCGTAAATCAGGTGTATGCCGGTGTGGTTGGCAAGATTTTGCAAAATCGGATAATCCAATGTCAGAATGTTGTTTTGGGGCTCAAAACGCAAATCGTACCATTTGAAAAATTCTGGCAGGCCATTTACAACGGTGTTGCGCAGAAAATAGTTGCCATAATCAGAAAAATCTGCCAGCAACTCATTATATAAGACAAGAGCCTGCTGCGTTTTTTGCTCAAGCAGGCGATAGCCCAGTTTATAGGCCTGCGTTGCTGGCATTTTGGTTTTGCTTATCAGGGCTTGCGGCTGTTCGGTTTCCGCTGCCTGAATACAATACAGCACTGCGGCCATCAGTTGCTGAGCCTTGGCGTTGCTGATTGAAGTGCTGTTGCTGGCGGTGTACCGGTCGGCCAATTCGGCAACAATCGGGATCAGCTCTTCCATTGTATAGCTTGTTGTCATTAGCGTTTACCTCCAGCAAATATCCTGCAAAGCTTGCAGATATAAATTGTAATCCCAACGCTGCACCTCGTCGAACTTGGCATATTCACCTGGCTCGGCAGAATTTTGGTAACCATTATAACCGGCCCGGATTGCTTGGGCAAAGTTGTATAAACAGGTGTTTTCCAGATAATCCAAATCTCCGAAGCAGAGATTTTCAAACTGTTCTTTCATTAAGCGAATGAGCTCGTCGTCAGTAATTTCATCTTGCATTTCATTTTTGTAGAGATAAAAAATTTCCTGCAAGCGAATGATGCTATTTACAAAGTTGTTTTGGTTGAGGTAGGCAGAGTTGCAAAATTCATAAATAATTTTTGGCGTGATACTAGGGCCAAATTCCACGCGCATTTGCTCTTGCAAGGTGCGGCGGCTTTCCTGCGCAATCAGATTGGCCTCCTGTTCGCTTAAAACCAAACCAAATTTTTGGCTGTGCCGGTTGGTTTGCAGTACCTGATCAGTTATGTTTTCTCTTTGCCAGCTAATTAACCAATTTTCTGCCATAAGCTTGTCCTCCTCGATGTCTTGTTGGGAAGCTTATTATAGCACGCCGCTTTGCTTAAAACCAGTCTTGTTTTTTGTCTATTTTTATGTTATAATATAAATGGAAAGAGAGAGCGTTTGGCTCTCTCTTTTGCTGTTTATTTGCTGGCAGGAAATTCTGGATTAAAAGCATAGAAATTGCGGCAGTTTAAGCGGTCTTTAGTACGCTCAAGCGCTTCGCCGAACCGTTGAAAATGGACAATCTCCCTTTCACGTAGGAACTTTATTGGGTCAAGAACATCAGGGTCGTCAACCAACATTATGATGTTATCATAGGTTGTGCGAGCCTTTTGTTCTGCTACAATTACTCAAGAACAAACTTTTAGAAAAGACCTTAGCCATTCCGCCAAAAATGGATGCAAGTGATGTTATCAACTTAGATTTGATTTATGTAGTTTTAGGGAATTTTTTGCAGAAGGTTTGGTAATATATTGGAAAAATAGGGCAAAGCTGCTCTATAGCATAGCTAGTTCGGCTGCTGGTTTTTTGGCTTATCTGCCTGGCAAGTGGGCAATAGTGGCGCATTGTTTAAGGCTCTATGGTAAGCAGACTGTCAATGGAGCAGCCTGATTGTTCACTTATATTGTAGGCCAGTGATAAGGAAACGTCGGTATCTTTGCTTTTCAGATTGCGCAGATAACGGTCGGTTATTCCCCAATTTTTGGCCAATTCCTCCTGGGTCAGGCCGGATTCTTTAATTATCACGGCAATTTTTTCGTGATTTAACAATGCCTTTTTGGCTCTTTTTCTCATATACATCAAATCCTTTCTATATCTTAATAATAAAGGATTTTAATAAGATTTTACAGGAATTGCAGTTCCGAATTAGGGATTTTTTATTCTTTTAAGTTGTTTAGTTTTAGCTTGTCAACACAAGGGTTTGGCAAAATGACCAAAAAAGGCGTCGTTAAAGGTGAACATTCCCTTAGCTTGTTTCATAGAATAATATATAAAAATTACGTTTAAAATAGTACACTTTCTAATGGCGTAAATTTCATTATATAGACTATATATCCAGTTTTGGTTTAATGATAATTTTTTGTAAAAGTATTGTAAAAACAAATTAAGTATGTTATACTCTATATAATATCTAAAGGATGCCTAAAGCAATGTTTATATCGGGTTTTTTGGTTCATCTTCTGCTGGAGATTTGACAATGTAAACCCTCTGTTCCCCTCTCCCTGCCTAATTAGTAAGCTGTTTTGCCTGATTGATTGTGCGTGGAGAGAGGTGCGGTTGATTACTGTTAAATCAACTGCTAGAAACTGCGAGGAAGTGGCTTTTAGCAAAAAAGCTGCATAAACAATGGCTTATTAATTGCAGCAAAGGAGGATTTCTTATGGATACCAAGTTTGAATGGCGGGACGAGTTTAATATTGGTGTTGATATTATTGATAAGGAACACCAGCGGCTTTTTAAGATTATTAACAAGCTGTTTTTGTTTAAGGATGAGGGCAAGGATGACCAATGGACTTGTCAAGAAGGCATCAAATTCTTTAAAGGGCATGCAATAAAGCACTTTGCTGAGGAAGAGGCCTATATGGAGTCTATCGGCTATGCAGGCCTGGAGCAGCATAAAATCATACATGATGGTTTTAAACAGAACACTTTGCCGGCGCTTGAGCAGGAGTTGGAGAGAACAAATTATGCGCCAGATGCAGTGGATCATTTTCTGGGGGTGTGCGCGGGCTGGTTGATTGGCCACACAATGACTGAAGATCAGGCGATTGCTGGCAAACATATTCGCAAATGGGAACACTTACTGCCAAATGATGAAATGATGGCTATGCGCAAGGTAATCATTCAGTTGTTGTTTGATATGTTTCATTTGGAATCCCAGCTGATTAGCGACGTTTATAATGGTGAGAAATTTGGCCGCGGCGTTTATTATCGTCTGGTTTACGGCACTAAGAGTGATAAAAGGACCAAAGAAGTTCTTCTGGTTTTTGAAGAAAAACTGCTGATTAACACTGTTGGCAAAATTATGGGTATCAAAACCAACAAACTGGACAATATGCTAATTCACGCTGTGCGTTACACGGCGCGTCGCTTTGTGGAAAGCGTTATGGAGGCTTTCCCGTCTATGGATGATTATATTTTAAAGGATGAAAATCTGCTTTCATATGACCAGTTCCATAAGGTGCTGACGGGGGAGAAGATGCAGGTGAGTTTGCTGTTTAACACCGGTGGCGCCGGTTACTTTGCTTACTGCATGATTGCGCCGCATTTGCTGGAGAAAGGTGTTGGCGATTCCGTTGAGGATGATTACGAGATGGACGAGGTTGACAGGTATTTGACGCAACATAGGACTAAAAGGCCTAAGGTAGCCAAGGCGCCTAAGCCGGAGGAACTGGAAGATGATGGATACTCTCTGGATGAGCTGGATAAGTATTTGGCACAGAATAAAACGGCCAAACCTAAGACACAGAAAATTTCTCAGCCGGAAACGTTGGTAGAGGAAAGCAATGTGAAAGATAAAGTGGCCCGCTATCTTACACAGTTTGAGGAGCAGGAGGAGAAAAACAAAAAGCACAAGGTGTTAGTGGTGGACGATTCTATGACGATGCGTTATGGTATGAAAAAGCTCCTGGATGATGATTATGAGGTGGCTATGGTGGATTCCGGAGTGGCTGCAATCCGGGCGATTATCTTAAATCGGCCTGATCTGGTGTTGCTGGATTATGAAATGCCGGTTTGCGATGGTCGCCAGACTTTGGAAATGTTGCGTTCTCTGCCGGAATTTGCCGGCGTGCCAGTTGTGTTTTTAACTGGCCGAAGCGATCCGGCCAGCGTGCGCAATGTGATGTCATTAAATCCGGCCGGTTACTTGCTGAAGAATCTGAAACCGGCAGATATTAAGAAAAAGATTGACGCATTTTTTGTGAAATAAGTTTGTAAATAAATTAGTTAAAATATTTTAGTTTAAGTATATTTTTAGCGGCGTTTTCCTCATAAAACGCCGCTAAAAAAATGCCAAAAAATCTTGTGGTCTATTGGCAAAGAAAGCGAAAAAAGGGGTTTAATGTATTGAAAATAAACTAATCATCGTATATAATATTAATGATGTTAAGAAAAAAGGGAGGGCAGGCTCTGGCTTTGGCAGCTTGTGGCGGAAAGAAATGAAGAAGATACAAACAAAAATCATTGCAATGGTGGTTTTGGCGACTATATGTGTTTCTTTTATTACCGGAGGAATCAGCATGCTGGTTACGCGCTACTCCACTATTTCGGCTATTGAGAAAAATCTTGTGGAAACAGCCGAATTGGCTGCTTTGGCGGCGGAGAATATGATTTCCACTTACACGCTGACGATTGCCGAAATTGCTTCTAATCCTATATTGGTGGATGATAATATATCCCTGGAGGAAAAACAGGCGTTTATTCAAGCGCGGGCTGAGGCCTACTATATGCGAATGGGCGGTCTGGCGGATTTAAATGGTTATGATGCGGTTAATCAAAAAGATATTTCACAGGAAACCTTTTTTCAGGCGGCTCGGCAAGGGCAAAACTATATGTCAACGCCTTACATAGATGGTACTGACGCTTATTTGATGGTGGCATCGCCTGTTTTTAAGGATGGCGCGGTGCAGAGTGTAATTTACTTTCAATGTGATACTTACGTTTTGCAGTCTATTATTGAGGGATTGCAAATTGGCGAGGAAGGCGAAGCCTATATTCTGGATAAGACGGGCACTACTATTGCTTATGTAGATCAGCAGTCGGTTTTGGGGAAGGAAAATATTATTCAGCAGGCGGCGGCAGATCCCGCCAATAAGGATTTGCAGACAGTGGCGGCGATTGAAAAACGAATGATTGCCGGTGAGCTCGGTGTGGAGCAATATGCCTACAAGGCCGATCATTCTAATAATATCCAGGCCTATGCTCCTATTAATGGTACGGATGGCTGGTCTATTGCCGTGAACATTGACGAAGACGAGTTTATGCGGCCAGCCTTTTTCGGCAATATTTTTCAGGTTGTGACCTGTGTGCTGGCCTGCATTGTGGTGATTATTGTTTCGGTTAGAATTAGTCGTTCTATTGCTAATCCGATTGTGCGTTGCGCTGCTCGTTTGCAAGCGCTGACTAATGGTGATCTGCAAAGCGCAGTGCCGCAGGTGGTCGGCCAGGATGAAACCAGGGTGCTGGCTGATTCCACCGCGCGTTTGGTTAGTGATTTTGCGCGGATTGTTCAGGAAATTGACCGTTTGCTCAGCGCTATTGCGAACGGGGATTTGACGCAACAAAGTGATAGTCATTATTATCCGGGTGATTTTGCAGTTTTGCAAAAATCGCTGCAAATTATTACGGAAAAACTGAACAAGACGATGTCTGGTATTGTGGATGCTTCTGTGCAGGTTTCCAACGGTTCGGTTAATGTGGCTGCCAGCAGCTCGGTGCTTTCTCAGGGGGCGTTGGCCCAGACCAGCGCGGTGGAGGAGCTTTCGGCCACGATTGACGATATGAACCGAGGCGCTCAATCTACAGCCCAAATGACGCAACAGGCTAAAGATACTGTCAATGGCGCAGGTGTGAAGTTGCAGGAAAGTAAGGAATATATTGATAATCTGAATCAGGCAATGAATTTGATTACGGAATCTTCCGGTGAAATTAGCCGGATTATTGATACTATTGAGAATATTGCTTTTCAGACTAATATTTTGGCTCTGAATGCCGCCGTGGAAGCTGCCAGAGCTGGTTCTGCCGGCAAGGGCTTTGCCGTGGTGGCAGATGAGGTGCGCAATCTGGCAACAAAATCTGACGAGGCGGCCAAAGCCACGCAGGAACTGATTAAACGTTCCGTGGACGCTGTGGAAAGCGGTAGTGTGGTTGTGGGCCGGGTTACGGAATCGGTTCGGGATATGGCGGCTTTGGCTGAGCAGGCTGTGCAGCAAATGGAACTGGTTACGGAGGCCGTTGTTGGCCAAACCGGAGCAATTGAGCAGGTGGCTGTGGGTATTGACCAGATTGCGGGCGTGGTGCAGGCTAACTCGGCCACGGCGGAGGAAAGCGCAGCCACCAGCCAGGAACTTTCCGGTCAGGCTGATATGCTGAAACAGCTGGTTGGCAGCTTTAAGCTGCGTAATTAATCGCTTGCTGCGCTTGTCATTAGCAGTTTGGCTCGATGTTGCATATATTAAAACGGTGGCAAAAAACTTTGTTGACATTTGTTTAGGCGATAACTAAAAAATATTGTAAAATATAAGAAAAAGTATTGTATTTGTCAGTAAAGTTTGTTACAATTATAATGTATACAAAGGTATTTACGGAAGATTTATTTTTACAAATTTATCTGATGATGTTGAACGGTTGTCAGATAAATTTGTCGTATCTGTTTTTAGGTTTTTAGTTTGCTCTAATTGATAGATATTGAAAGGGGGGATGCCTATGCGTTTAGCTTAGGTTTCGGTTCCAGAGCCGGATTTACTGGGCAGATGATTGGCTGGAGCAATGGATATCGAACTTTTATTAAACTTCTCTTGAAGGAACACTGGGCAAACCCAGCAAAAGCTGGGGACGCAAAGCTATAGGGGCTAAGTTCTACATCTTGTTGGGTGAGGATACGCCAGCCTGGCCGCTGAATTTTAGGCAAACTCAGCCAAAGCTGAGGACGCAAAGCTATGGGGGCTTAAACCTGACCTGAGGTTGGGAGTGCCAGCCCGGCTGCTAATTTTTAGCAAACCCAGCGAAAGCTGGCGACGCAAAGCTAAGGGGGCTAAGTCTAGTGGGTAAGGCTAGATAAGCCAGCCCGGCCGCCGGATACTTTGCATCCGTAGAGTTTTTTAGCAAAGAAAGGAAGATGTTTATGTTTAAAAATCAAAGAACTGTTGGTTCGACATTTGGCTCTGGCAAAATTCCTGGCAAGGGAGATGTTGCGATGTTGTTTGCGTGTAAGCGACGTGGAAACCAGAGGTGGTATTTGAAATGACAAAAAATAAAAAACAAAAAATTCAGAAAAAATTTAGCCGTCAGCATTTGGCGATGACGCTGGTTTTGGCTGTGGCTTTAACCCTGGGCGCGTGGCTTGCTGTGGTTTGGCCCTCTGCTTTTGCTGAGGCGGACAGCGAAGGACACGTGCATAGTGTGCTTTGCTACGACGGGGTGGCTTTGAATTGTGCTGAAACTGATGAGGCGCATGAGCACACTTTGAACTGCTTGACAGGAATTGAATTGACTTGCTCTGAGGATCATGTGCACAGCCTTGATTGCTATGCAGCTACATCTGCGGAGTTGGTTTGCGGCGTGGCGGAAGGCCAGGAGGCCGAGCATGTGCACAATATGCCCGGTTGGGAATGTGTGCCGGTTAAGATTTTGACCTGCACTCAGCCGGAACATACGCACACCGCAGCTTGCCAGCCGGAAACCTTGAAGCCGACTGTGGATCCGAAACAGGATGACGGTGGTTATGTTATCTACGAAACTGGTGTTGAGGAAAGCAACGATCCGCTTGATCCTTATGACGGCCCAGACGTGAAAGATGACGAGTATGGCGGCTTTGGTGGTGACGACGATTTCGGTTTTGGCGGTGACGACGATAATTTTGGCGTTGACCCTGGCCTTGACGACGACTTTGGTGTCGACCCGGAAGATCCCGGAACTGAGGGCGGCGACACCGACCCGGCTGATACTGAGGGCGGCGACACCAACCCGGCTGACACTGAGGGCGGCGACACCAACCCGGCTGATACCGAGGGCGGCGACACCAACCCGGCTGATACCGAGGGCGGCGAAACCAACCCGGCTGATACTGAGGGCGGCGAAACCGACCCGGTTGACACTGAGGGCACTACTAATTTGGCGGCCAAAAAGATTTACGGCCTGCCTGTGCCGTTGACAGAATTGCCGGAGAATCTGCCAGCTGCTGATACAGCGACAGATTACGCTTGCGGACAGACCGAACATGTGCATGGCGCAGAGTGCTACACGGTGGTTTGGTTGTGCCGGCAGACTGTGGTTATCAATGTGCCGGAACTGCCCACCAGCGGGACGCTCAACCTGCTGGACGGCGTGACTGTGGAGCCGGCCGAGATTGACGGCAAGCCTTTGCAGGTTATGGTGGCTGCCGTTGACGCTGAGGACGCCAAAGGGAATTATCACGAGGCCCTTTGGGACGTTGAAGCAAACACTCTGACGATTGAAGCTGATATTACCTACGAGGTTACTTACGTGGCCTACTATCTCAGCGACGAGCCCACTGAGGATTCTGCAATGTTTGCAATGCCGGCGGCTGATGATAGCGAACAAACCGGCTTCCCGGTTATGGCTGGTTTGTTGAAAGTGCAGGCAAGAGGAAATGGCGGCCAAGTTGCTAAAATTGGCGAACAAACCTTTGATACCTTGCAGAAAGCCATTGACGCAGCAGAAGAAAACAATGCTGCAACAACAATAGTGTTATTAAAAGATACAAAAGAGAATATTACTATTGCTAAGGGTAATATTACACTGATTACCGAGGGAACTGACAGCTTTACGATTTCCGGTAACAAACCAGATAATTTTACTCCTCCTACCACTGCGGCAGGTTATGAGAACAATTCTGTTATCACTATCACTGGCGGTACGTTTACCCTAAATGGTAATATTACCATTACTGGCGGAACCGGCAGCGTGATAGCGACAAATCAAAAACCAGGCGGTCAGTGGTATGAAACCTATACCGCCGGTGGCGGCGTTTTGGTTGCAGGCGGCACCTTTAATCTGCAAAAGGGTACGATTAGCGGTAATGAAGCCAACAAAGGCGGCGGTATCTATGTTATGTTTGGTCACGTAACAAATGGATATTGGTTAGATGGTAAAATATCTGCTGGCAATCCTGAACTGAAGATGACTGGCGGTACTGTTACAAATAACAGTACTCAAGGTGTAACACCAACATTTACTGACAAAGCAGATGGTAATCCAAACGGTAATTTCCGGGCTGGTGAAGGCGGCGGCATTTTTATCGCTAGCAAAACTGGCAATGAAATTACCGGCGGTAGCATTACTGATAACAAATGTAACACTACGATGGACTGGGGCGGCGGCGGTGTTTACGTTAATAGCGGCGCGTCCTTGACTATCAAAAATGCTGTTATCACGGATAATACAGCCAAAGGTTTGGGCGGCGGTATTTCCGGCTGTCCGCATGCCGACATCTTCTTGTCGATTGATGATGGCGCTGTCCTCTATGAAAATAAAGCCCAAAAAGATATTTCTCCTAAAAGATACCCTAATGAGCCTTATAAATGGGATAGCAAGTATCTTAATAACGTGTATGTGAGTGGTAACGGCACTGGCGATTATTTAGCATACGATAAGGATCCGGGCTTTACTGCTGACAAGGCAATGGATTTTTATTGCGTTGATGAGTGTGTTGTAGTTGGTCAGTCGGTAAGCGATGATAATGGTGTTGCCTATATAGGCAGACGTATAGAAATTCCCAGCTCGGTAGTGTCAAGCGGTTTTGGAACACAAAATGCTAATGAGCATAACAATGTCCAAATATCAGCAGGTGATGTTTCTGTAAAACAAGGCGAACCCATTGCTGTGAAACGTGGTTCTTTAGGACTGACAGCAGTTGGCAGACCAACCAGTGTTACAAACAGCGTTATGATTTCCGGCAACAGCAGTACAACACACGGCGGCGGTATTGCCTGCAATGGCGATCTTATTTTAGGCACAAGAACAATAAAAAAAGAATCTGGCAATTCTTGGCCG
>JAETTP010000074.1 GCA_021769035.1 Bacillota bacterium
CAGGAACAAGGTCTTGTTTTCGGACAATTCTGTTTGCACCTGCGGTATTTGTTCGCACTAAGCTCTGTCTGCGGCCTACGGCCTTGTCAATCGCTAAGTGCTCACTTAACGGTTAGTCAATATCCCTCGAAAGGGGGGTGAGGCCTGTGCCAATTAAGCTGACGTTTCATATTGGAATTTTTAAAATTTCGATTGAAATTAAGTTTAGACATAGAAACAACCGCCACTTGCCCCAGTGACGGTTGTTAAGCTTTGACTTTTACAACTTGAACGAAAGCTAGCCGCTTACTTGTGGTGCCTTTTTTATTATTATAGCATTTCAGATTGCTTTTGTCAATCTGATTTTTTTGCAAAAATCTATTGACTTTTTTGTGCGCATGTTATATAATAAATGTGCGGACAAAAAAAGGAGGTGTAAAAATGTCCCCAACACAGGGTAGGCCGCGTAGCGACAACCCTAAGAGTGAGCGCCTTTATATTCGTGTTACGCCAGCAGAAAAAGCAGAGATACAGGCAGCAGCTAAAAAATCTGGCTTTACTCTGCTGGAACTTATACGAAAAGGAATAGAGGCGATCAATAAAAAATAAAAAAGAGTGTCGGCTGCACCCTGAACAAGTAACGCCAACACTCCAACCCCAAAATAAGAGGTATAAATATTGTAGCATATACCTCCTGTTTTGGCAATGCTTTAGCAAACAAAAATTTTAGGAGGTATTTTATTATGCTTGTCAATCCAGAAATTTACGCTGCCGTGATGGACTGCCTTACGCAAATCGAGGTTTGGAATGATATTGCCGTAAACAACCCAATTATGGATTCCAGATCGAGGCGTATTTGCGAAAAGTTAGATAAGTTCAGACCGGAATTATCTGATAAGGTTGTGGATTCTATCACACAGGATATATTCGATTATGTTACGGCCAGCATAGATACGGGCATTTTGTACGTTATCCAGGTGGCCGCTTCAATGAATGAAATTATCACCAAACCCAATATTTACGCTCAATATATATGGGAAAATGCGCTGCAAAAGCGGGAATAAACAAAAGGAGCCGTTAAAAAGGCTCCCTTTGTTATACATATTCAAATATATCCTCCAGCTTAATCAGCAAATCATCGTAAAGGCTGCATTTGAATTCTGTAAGGTAAGGCTCCTTTTCCTCATCTGTCAAATAATCTGCCGGCAGAGTGTAAACCTCGGCCAGTTCCAGCCGGCCCTCCGTCAGCAAATACTGCTCCACCGATTTTTCATTAGGGCTAACCAGCCAATATTCCCGCACGCCGCATTGCTCGTAAACCTGCTTTTTGTAGCTTTTATCGCGCTTGGCTGTGGACGGGGAAAGCACCTCCACCACCAAATCCGGCGCGCCATAGATACCATTATATTTGATTTTTTCCGGGTCGCAAACTATCATAACGTCAGGAATAAAACGGTCTTTTTCCGTCAAGTAAAGATCTGTACCATCTGGAAAAATTCGGCACTTTTTACCTTTAAGATAAATTGTAAAAAATGCGCTAATATTGTTAGCCACAGTAATATGATTAATTGCTGGTCTAGGCGACATCAACACCACTTGGCCGTCAATCAATTCTTCTTTAAGATATTCATCTTTGTAAGCTAAAGTGTTGTTCATTGATAACGCCCCCTTTTGTTATTACTATAACATTTTTAGGCGGCAAAAGCAAGAGCAAATTTTAGGCTTAATCAAGCGGCTTTGCTTTTGGGTAGGGCTAAATCAAGCAGCAGGAGGAGGGCTGCCGCCAGCAGGCCGACAAACAGGGAATCAAACGGCAGGGGAAACAGGCGGGCGGCCAGCATCACCGCCACGCCCAGCACGCTGCTGAGGACGGCGGAGGTTGGGCGCACCCGGCCGGGTAGGAAAAGTGCCGTGGTCATAGGAGCCAGCAGCACCACGGCCCGCAGCCCCATCGACATCGATCCCCAGCTTAAAATGGTGCTGCCCAGGTTGCCCAGGGTGAAAGCGGCGGAGGCAATCAGCGTCAGCAGGATAATCAGGCGGGAAACCAGCAGCAGCTGTTTGCCATCGGCCTGCTTGTTGATGAAATTTTTGTAAATATCGTTGCTGATGATGGTGCCAAAGCCCAGCGCCATGCCGCTGCCCGTGCCCACCACGGCAATCAGCAGGGTGGCCAGGGCCACGCCGGCCAACGGCCCCGGCAGAAATTGCAGAATAAAGGTGGGGAAAGCCTCCGCGGCGGCAATCTGCGGAAAATAAATCTGCATATACATGCCCACAAACAGGCTGAAAAAGCCGATGGGCGGGGTGAGGGTGGCGGCGAACAGGCAGCCTTTCACGGCCTCCGCATTGCTGCGCCCGGCCAGCGCGGCCTGAATATAGGTTTGGGTGGAGATTACGCCTAGGGCCACGTTTAGGCCCACGCCGAAATCGGTGCCGAAGCCGCGGGCAAACAAATTCATATACTGCACCTTGGGCAGGCTGGCGTAAAATTCGCCCAGGCCGCCGTGCATCCGAATAGCCAGCAGGCCGCAGGCCACGGTGGCCATATAGAGCAGCGCCAGCTTAACCAGGCCCAGCAGGCCGCTGCCTTTGATTCCGCCAAACAGCACGTAGCAGGCCATAATCACCACGCTGATTGCGGAACACCAGAAAGGGTTCAGCCCGAACATAGAGCCCAACAGGGCGTTGGCGGCCAAAATTTGGGCCACGATATTCAGCACAATGCCGATGGCGGTGAGGATTGAGGTCACCAGGCCGGCCGTGGGGCCGTATTCGGTGCTGATGATTTGCTGAATGGTGGTGCACTCGCTACGGCGCACCGGCCGGGCGTAGATGAGGGCCAGCAGCAGGCAGCCCAGGGATGCGCCCAGGGTGAACCACCAGGCGGATAGGCCAAAGTTGAAGCCCAGCTCTGCCGTGCCGATGGTGGAGCTGCCGCCAATCAGGGTGCCGGTGATGATCCCGGCCACCAGCAGCGCGCCGGCGCTTTTGCCGCCGGTGTTGAAGTCGGCGGCATTTTTCACCCGCCGCCCAGAAAGCACGCCTAGGGACATAATAACCAACAGGGTCAGCACAATGCTGACGATATGAATGGGGCTTAAAGCCATAATGGGCACCTCCTAATCAGTTTGGCCGGCCACGGCCTCTTCATATTGCGCCGCCGCCATCTTCACGGCGGAAAGCAGGGCCTTTTTCAGAGGGCCAAAATAAACCGCCTGCAAAAGCTGTAAAAGCGGCTCGGCTCCCTGGTTCAGGTCGTAGCCGCACAGCAGGCCGGCCAAAAAATCCCGCGCGGCCTGGGTCACAAAGGAAACCTCCGCCTGCTTTATGCGGCCGGTCTGCCGTTCCACAATCAAAACCAGGGCCAAATTGTCGTAAATCCGTTGGGCGGAAGTGCCCACCGGCATTTTGGCATAAGCCGCCAGCAAAATATTAGCCGTCTGGGGCTGCCATTGCTTGTTTTCCATCAACGCTGCCTGCCTTTTGTTAAATTTAAATATGAAAAAAACCGCCAAAAGAACCGGTTGAAACGCGCAGGGCGTGACCGATTTTTCGCCGGCTCCTGTTTGGCTGCTGCCGCCACTGGCAGGTGGGGCCACCAAACAAAACAGCTATCTAATTCTTTATTATTATAGCGGATATGGTTTGAAAATGCAAGGGGATTTTAGAAAAATAATTGCTAATTTTGCCCCAGCCCTTGACAAAGCTCAATCGGAGGGCTATAATAATGCCTATAAAACAACTAGGTTTATATTACTGTTTTAGGAGGATTTTAATATGAAGATTGCAAACACATTGACGGATTTAATTGGTAATACGCCATTACTGGAGCTGACCCAGTTTGCCAAGCGGCGGCAACTGCCGGCCCGGTTGGTGGCGAAGCTGGAATATTTTAACCCGGCGGGCAGCGCCAAAGATCGGATTGCGGCGGCGATGCTGGCTGACGCGGAAAGCCGCGGCCTGCTGCCGGCCGACGCAGTGATTATTGAGCCCACCAGCGGCAACACCGGCATAGGTTTGGCGGCGGTGGCGGCCGCCCGGGGCTGGCGAGTTATTTTGACAATGCCGGACACGATGAGCGCGGAGCGGCGTAATCTGCTGAAAGCGTACGGGGCGGAGCTGGTGCTGACCCCAGGCGCGCAGGGAATGAGCGGGGCCATTGCTAAGGCTGAGGAGCTGGCGGCGGAAATTCCCCACAGCTTTATTCCCGGCCAGTTCACTAATTTGGCTAACTTAGCGGCGCACCGCCGCACCACCGGCCCGGAAATTTGGCGGGATACGGAGGGCCAGGTGGCTATCTTTGTGGCCGGCGTGGGCACCGGCGGCACCATCACCGGCGTGGGTACTTATCTAAAGGAGCAAAATCCGCAGGTGCGGGTTGTGGCGGTGGAGCCGGCCGGTTCGCCGGTGCTCTCCGGGGGGCAGGCCGGGGCGCACAAAATTCAGGGTATCGGCGCGGGCTTTGTGCCGGAAATCCTGGACACAGGGGTTTATGATGAAGTTATGCCGGTGGCGGACGACGACGCGCTGACCACCGGCCGGGCCTTAGCCAGGGAGGAGGGCCTGCTGGTGGGCATATCCTCCGGCGCGGCGGTTTGGGCGGCGGCGCAGTTGGCTAAACGCCCGGAAAATGCCGGCAAGTTGATTGTGGCTCTGCTGCCGGACGGCGGCGACAGATACCTTTCCACGCCGATGTTTGCGGATTAAGCAGCTGTTTGGCGGTTAGCGCGGCAGCTTGCGGGGCGGCTCCCCGTTCAGGCGCAGCCGGTGATAGTCCTGGTTTTCCTGCCGCCAAAAGCCACGCAGCACGCAGTGGTCGGCATTGGTGGCGGCGGGGTGCAGCTGGGCCAGCTGATTGAAAAGGGCAGGGTGCAGGCGCGGCGGCAGATCCAGATAGCCGCTGTTGCCTTGCTCGTCCACGATGGTTAAACGCACCTTGTTGGAAAGATACGACTTGCGCAGCTCCTCAAAGAAAATGCCGACAATTTTAGGCCGCGGAAACACGTGGCCGGGCAGCACCAGCCATTCCTCGCCCAGATAAAGCGGCGCGGGCGGGTTCGGTTGCCAGCAAACGTCATCATCCAGCACGGCGTAAGGGTCGGCGGCCAGGTGTTCCGGCAGCCAGTGGGCCAAATCGCGGCGCAGGCGGCCGGTGTAATTGAAGCGGGTAACCAGACGGGTCAGCAGATTGCCCAGGCTGATAAGAAAGGCTACCAAATCAACGCAGCAAATTCCGCCCATTATACGGGGATAGGTGTGATAAAAGAAGTCCAGGGGGCCGTAAAACATTTCAATCTGCCCGTAACACAGCAGGCAAACCAGAGCGAACCAAAAAATGGCCCAGCGCAGTTTGGCTCCAAAATAGGCCCGCATAATTTTTTTAATGGAATAGTTCATCTCCACAACATCCTTTCCGGTTTCTTCCTTTTATGGAACAAATACTAAAATTAGTTGACAAAACCTTGTCCCTGTAGTATAATAATAAGCGAAAAGAGCCGTTGCCTCTGGCAGCTGGCCCCCTAGAATTTAGCTAAAAAATAGCCGTCAACTTTTGCTGAGGAGAGCGGCTATTTTTTGCGCCATTTTAATATAAATTCCACAACTTGTATACCAACCTGCACGGTATACAAAATCAAGGTTGCGATACTTATAAAAAACATTGCATCACCCTCTTTCCTTACTATGTAAGTGCTGGAGGGCTTTTTTTCGCCCTCTCATCACTCCGTCTATTAAACGTCGTGGTTACGCGAGGGCCAGCCGCTTTCGGTAACAACTCTTTTCTTTCCACATTATACCATAGAGTTGGAGAAAGAGCAAATAATTTTTTGCAAAAAGCTATTGACTTTTTGGTTATCAAAATGTATAATTTATTTGTGGTAATCAGAAAGTGAGGTGAAAAAATGTCGCCACGAACAGGCAGACCGAAAGCTGACAATCCCAAAATAAAACAACTTGGCGTTAGATTGGATGAAGAAACTCTTGCCAAACTTGATACTTTAACAGATTATTATAAAGAAACCAGAGTTGCAGTTTTACGGCGAGGGATTGAAAAGCTTTTTTCTGAATTAAAAAAATAACAGTATTGCAACACCCTAGAAAAGCTATGCAATACTGTTATTGAGCCAACCTATAAAGGCCGGTAAATTTATTATATCAGCTTCTATAGGTTATTTCAAGATTTTTGATTTAATTTAGGAGGTATTTTATTATGCTTGTTAATCCAGAAATTTACGCTTCTGTGATGGACTGTCTTACGCAAATTGACGCTTGGAATGATATTGCCGTAAACAACCCAATTATGGATTCCAGATCAAGACGTATTTGCAGCAAACTGGACGAGTTCAGACCGGAATTATCTGATGAGGTTGTGGATTCTATCACACAGGATATATTCGATTATGTTACGGCCAGTATAGATACGGGCATTTTGTACGGTATTCAAGTGGCCGCTTCAATGAATGAAATTATCGCCAACCCCAATATTTACTCACAGTATATATGGGAAAATATGCTCCAAAAGCGAGAAAAGGCAGTTTAATAAAATAACAACAAACGAAAAATATAAGTATAGAAAAGTTGCGATTTCTTTTTTGGTATGGTATAATGTGAATATCGGTGAAATCAAGCCGCAGGCGATGATTGAACCGCTTATGAACAAATACCATAGTGCAATCTGTTGTGATAAGATAAAATAACCTTGTCCCTATGGT
>JAETTP010000075.1 GCA_021769035.1 Bacillota bacterium
CTCGTTATAAATTACACCTGCGATATTTGTTCACACTAAGCTCTTGCTTCGCCTTTCGCTATGCTCAGGCTTGCAAATCGCTAAGTGTTCACTTAAAACGGTAGGCGGTTAGCCAATACCCTCCGAAAGGAGGTGAGGCCATGTCACTGCGAATAACGCTTCGTATTGGAACCTTTACGTTCACAATCGAACTTAAACGTACACATAAAAATAACCGCCACTAGTCCCAATAGTGACGGTTTTTTTTGTAACTAAAAACTGTAAACTAAAAGGCTAACCGCTTATCAGTGGTGCCTTTCTATGATTATTTTAGCTTATTTAAATAGTTTTGTCAAGGATTTAAGCGTTAAAAACTCCCCAGAATTTAATTCTGGGGAGTTTTACTTAAATTGAACAATATCATTTGGAGTACAGCCAACAATATTGCATAATTTTTCTAAGGTGAGCATTGTTATATTTTTGTTTTTCTTTATAGAATCTAGCGTTTTATTATCAATACCAGATTTAATCAACTGATATTGACTTATATTATTTCTGCGCATAGTTTCCCAAAGTGGACTATAATCAATAATAACAATCACCTCAAAATTACAGGCTATGTAAATTATAAGGTGTTTTTTATCAAATTGATATTGTGATTATATCCACAATATGATATAATTAATGTTAGTAATCTCCTTAATTGCAAATCCTTTTTCTGGTTTATGTTACATTATTTTCTCAATTTAGCAATTTAGTATACAACATAATTTGTTTATCAAGGAGCCTTTCAATAATGAAAACCTGTGCTTTCACCGGCCACCGCCCCCAAAAACTGCCTTGGCAATTTAATGAAATCGACCCAAACTGCCAAAAACTGAAACAAATCCTAAACCAGCAAATAAGCCAACTTGTCGCAAACGGCTTCACTGATTTTCTTTCAGGAATGGCCCAAGGCACAGACACCTGGGCAGCGGAAGCGGTTCTGCATTTGCGCAAAAAAAATCCTGCTCTAAAACTCCACTGCATATTGCCTTGCAAAACGCAAGCAGAAAAATGGCCAGTTTCAGCGCAGGAACGCTATCAAAAAATTTTGGCGCAGGCGGATTCAATCTTTTACACCAGCCGCGATTATCACCCAAACTGTATGCTGGAGCGCAACCGCTTTATGGTGGAAAAGGCCAGCCTGCTGTTGGCAGTGTATAACGGACAGGCGCGCAGCGGCACCGGCGCAGCCGTACGGCAAGCACAAAGGCTGAGGCGGGCAATTATTATCATCAACCCGGTATCGCTGGAAATCGTCTATTTATAATGAAAGGAAACAAAAGAAAATGAAAAATTTGCTTTATAATATCTGTTTTGGGGCCTGTTTAATCGTCCTAACAATCTGTATTTTCTTCATAAGCCCAAGCGTTTATAAAGACGACGCACAAACGAGCAAGCAAACAGAAAAGACCTCAAACGCGCCTGTCGTCGTGCAATGCCGCGCCTGCCAATTTGACCACCCACCGCAAATCTATCTGCTGGCCGTCAACACAGGAAACCTCTATTCGCTGTCCAGAGATTTTTCCCCAAGCCCCGGCAGCCTATCAATCAGCGGCGCTTATGATGATTTAAGCAAAACCAGCCTTAATATTGTCAACGACGGGAAGCAGGATTACATTATGGCCTATTTAAGGCAGGGGCGGGATATGGTTAGCCTTAAACGAATGAAAACAATCTACTGCACGGATTGCCTTGACAAAATCCTCTCCACGATTGACGGCCAAACCATAACCAGCTTTGTCTTATTTTCAGCCAGCGACGAAACTTTCTCTCCTATCAGCGACGGCCTGCAAATGCAAGGCGAGGATTACGCGCTAAACGTTAATTATGACGTCAACAATAACAAAATGCAGATAGAATACAATCCCATATAAATAGTAAAAAACCGAACCCCCTCGAAGAAATCTTTCGAGTAAGTTCGGTTTTTTCCGAATTAAACCTTAACCAATAATTATTGAGCATTTATCCGATATTTCTCAGCCAAATCAGGCTCGGATTGCAAAATAGTCAACAATCGACACGCGGAACCGTTAGGTTTGTTTCGCCCGGCTTCCCAAGCTTCAACAGTTTTAGGCGACACACCCATAAAGCTAGCAAAAATATACTGTGTCATATTCAAGGTTGCTCTTATTTGTTTTATCTCACCAGGCCCATAATGATAGGGCGGTTCAATATCAGGAACTGTCACCGTTTCACAGCGGCATTCCCTCTTGCCCTGAGCCTGCTCTATCGCTTCATTTAACCCCTGCATAAGACCATCGTAAACCGCGACCATAAGCAATTCCTCCTAATAACAACTATTGTTCCAGCGACTTTTCCAACAATTCTACAAGTTTTTTTACCTCATTACGTTCTGCTTTAGTCAAATTATCCTTTTCGCTTTTAGGATATGCAAAAATTAAATATATTGTACTATAAACCGCAAAATCAACATATAAAACTCTGCTTCCGCCGCTTTTACCCTTGTTTGACAAAGCAAAACGCATTTTTCGCAGGCCGCCTGTGCCCTGCATAACATCACCAAGCAGTGGATTACGCACCAGCTGTTCCTGAAGCCGGCGCAAATCATCATCTGTCAATCCCATTGCCAACCACTGCTTTTCAAATATCGGCATCATTACAAATTGACGAAATATGCTAACCTCACCACCATAGTTACTATATTTTGATTAAAATAAATCGCTATGCGAGCCTGTTCTAATCAATTTTAAAATGAGCTCCTGTTTTATAACCTTGTAAATATTAAAACAACAAGCTGGTCGGCAGCAAAAACAGCCAAGGCGCAGTAAGCACAGTCAGCGCCAGCGCCGTCAATCTGGTTTGGCGCAACGTCAGGTTAGCTTTTTTCAAGCAGTAAAACCGGTTAAAGCAGTAAATCGCCACCGCCGCAATCAAAATACCCGCCGACACATAGCAAATCGCCCAAACGCTTTCATAAAAATTTCCGTAAAAAGCAGGAGCCTCAATATTCTGATAAAACCAATCGCGGTTCGTCCTGAAAAACATTGGCAACAACCACATCAACGCCAGGGCAGCGATGGTGTCCGCCGCCAAACCGCACAGGCAAACCCGCCACATCACAGCAGCGGCCTTTTCCTTGGCCTCCTCAATCTTTTGCCAGTGCATAGCCAGGCGCACCACCAGCCAATCAACGCCCAGATTGCCAAAAAGCACCACGAACGCAATCAGCAGAGCAAACGGCCCCACCATAAAGGCAAGCGGCGGCCAAAACAACGGCGAAAGTATAAACCAAATCGGAAATATCATATTATACATTACAACGCTGCGTTTTTCCACAACCAACACCGCCTTATATCACTTATTCCACCGTCACCGATTTCGCCAAATTTTTCGGCTGGTCAATGCTGCAACCCTTTTGGCTGGCCACATAGTAAGCGAAAAGCTGCAACGGAATAACCGTCAGCGAGGGCTGCAACAGCGCCTCGGTTTTCGGCACGTAAAAGACTGCGTCCGCCACCTTAGCCAGCCGCTCGTCGCCCTCCACCGCCACAGCCAACAGATAAGCGCCGCGGGCCTTAACCTCCTCCGCGTTGCTCTTAATCTTCTCCACCAGGCGGTCGCAGGTGGCCAGCGTCACCACCAGAGTGCCCGGCTCAATCAGCGAAATAGTGCCGTGCTTCAGCTCGCCGCCGGCATAAGCCTCCGAGTGGATATAGGAAATCTCTTTCAGCTTCAAGCTGCCCTCCATCGCCACGGCGTAATCAACATTGCGGCCGATGAAGAAAATGCTATGCTTGTTGTAAAGCTGCGAGGCCATATGCTGAATGTGCTCTCGCTTTTGCAGGGCCTGCTCCAACAGCTCCGGCAGCTGCTCCAGCGCTCGGTAGGCCGCCGCCAGCTCCGCCTCTGGCAAAGTGCCCAGCAGCTGGCCAAAGCGCAAAGCCAGCAGATACAGCACCGCCAGCTGTGTGCTGTAGGCCTTGGTGGTGGCCACGGCAATTTCCGGGCCAGCCCAGGTGTAAAGCACATCGTCCGCCTCGCGGGCAATGGTGGAGCCCAGCACGTTCACAATCGCCAGCACATGCGCCCCCAGCGCCCGGCCCTCCCGCATTGCCGCAATGGTGTCGGCCGTTTCGCCTGATTGGGAAATCACGATCATCAGCGTATCCGGGCCGATAATCGGCCCGCGATAACGAAACTCCGAGGCAATGTCAATCTCCACCGGTATCCGCGTGGTCTGCTCCAGGATATATTTGCCCACCGCCGCCACGTGATATGACGAACCGCAAGCTACTATGTAAATTTTGCGGAACTGCTCCAGCCGCTCCCGGTCGATGTGGAAGTCGTCCAGCACAATCTGGCCGTCCTGCAAACGCGGACTCAGGGTTTTGCGCACGCTCTCCGGCTGCTCCATAATCTCCTTGAACATAAAATGCTCGTAGCCGCCTTTTTCGGCGGCGGAAACGTCCCAGTCGATATGCTGCGGCTCCTTGTGCACCAAATCGCGGCTGCTGTCGTAAATCTCCACCTTGTCGGCGGCCAGCACCACAATTTCCCGGTCGTCCAGATAGTAAACCTCCTGGGTGTAGGCCAGCAGGGCCGCCACATCGCTGGCAATCAGATTTTCGCCTTGGCCCAGGCCCACCACCAGCGGGCTGTCCTTGCGCACGGCGTAAAACCGCTCCGGCTCGTCGACGCACAGAATCCCCAGCGAGTAGGAGCCCTCCAGCTGGTTCATCAGCTGAATCATCGTGTCCAGCATATCGCCCTTGTAATAGTATTCCACCAGCTGCGCGATAACCTCCGTATCCGTTTGGGACACAAAATTGTAGCCGTGACGTTGCAGCCGTGTTTTCAGCTGCTGATAGTTCTCAATAATCCCATTATGCACCACCGCAAAGCGTCCGCTACGGCTGAGGTGCGGGTGAGCGTTCACATCTGTTGGCTCGCCGTGCGTGGCCCAACGGGTGTGGCCGATGCCCATGGTGCCGGGCAGCTTGCTGCCCTCCGCCGTTAAATCCCGCAGCACTTGCAGCTTGCCGGCCGCCTTAGCCATCTCCAGCTGGCCGCCGTGCCAAATCGCAATGCCGGCGGAATCATATCCACGATATTCCAAAGTCGCCAGGCCTTTCAACAGCACCGGCGCCGCTTGTTTACTTCCTACATATCCAACTATGCCGCACATAAAAAATCCTCCTAAAATTCCGGCCCAGCACAAACCGGGCCAACGCTATGCCACAACTATATCACAAAAAGCGGCATTTGGCAAGTTTTTTAGGAAGATTTCCACTTGAATATCCCTGCTTGCAAAAGGTGCAGGGATTATTCTATAAACACAAACTTTGTCTGTTGACAAAAACCACCAAATATATTAAAATAAAAATGGCTGATTCCAGAGTGGACGGAAGCAGCCATTTGTATTTTAACCTATGTAAACCGTTTTGTCAAGATTTGCAACTTAAATTGCTCACACATTTTACTCAATTACAAATGGTATGTTTAATCTAAATTCATATCGCTTGTCCTCGGTAGAAAATTTGCCAAATGCCTGCGCAGAATAACTGCCTCTGGAAAAACCGCCTAAATATTCATACTCTATATTTCCTGTGAAAACATATGTAATCGGTTTGTTTTTTTCTAAAGTAGAAACAACTTTTTCTTCAGCAATTCCATTAGCAAACTTTGTTTCTCTGTAAGGGTCTACAATATCTACAACGCCTATACTAGTACCTTGGACTATTTCTATTTCAGGTTCATTGCCAACATATTCGACCGCCAGCTCAAAATGAAAAGGCGCGCTTGGATTTATATCTCGATACTTATAGCTGTATTGTTGAGATGACAATTTTATTATAAAATCATCAATCTGAATGCTGGCTTCAGGCGCAGGAGCAGGCTTGCGGCCAACATAGCCCAGACATAAACAAACAGCAACCACACATACTACAGATACCGCAATCAAATATACTTTCATTACGCCCGCTTTCATAGCACACCACCTATAATATCTGTTCTTTAATACAAGTAACTCTTTAACATAATATACTACACAACAAGCCCACTTCCCTGCCCAATCAGGAAGTAGGCTTGTTTTTCGCCGTTTGTTAAAATCCGCGGTTTTTGCTCACACAGCTAAGCCCTAACCGGTTGCGTTGGCTTTTCAGCCCAAAGCGTGTTGCTGTTTTCATCTGACACAAAACTTTTCTATTGACAAAAACCACCAAATATATTAAAATAAAAATGGCTGATTCCAGAGTGGACGGAAAAAGAAGGCACCACTTTATCGCAGGGTGCTTTTTTTATTTTCGCTCGTTATAAATTACACCTGCGATATTTGTTCACACTAAGCTCTTGCTTCGCCTTTCGCTATGCTCAGGCTTGCAAATCGCTAAGTGTTCACTTAAAACGGTA
>JAETTP010000007.1 GCA_021769035.1 Bacillota bacterium
GTGAACACTTAGCGAAATCGAGCTGTAAGCGATGATTGAGCTAAGTGTTCACATATACATACGAAGCGAAGCTGAGTATGTAATCCTATTTCCCTGCTGCTGGCAGGGCTTTTTTTGTGTGAAAACAGCGAATGACAAACTGTAAGATAATATATATTTTTTTCCTCCAATTAGTGGAGGAATTTTTTTACTCATTTTTGCCAGAATAAATAGCAAAAAATATCAGGTTTTTGGCCGTAAAATGCTTTATAATATATTTAGAACAGTTAGGGAGGGCGATGATATGTTTGAATGGCAGCGATTAACGCAAGCTGTGATTGAGGAAATTGATATTTCAATAAAAAATGGAGATGTTGAGGCCCTGACTTTGCAGGCTTTGGCGGCTCGCCTAGATTATTCTGAGTTTTACTTAACTAGAAAGTTTAAGGAAATATCCGGTTTGCGCTTGCGGGATTATCTGCGCCAGAGAAAGCTGGCCTTTGCTTTGAAAGAGGTGAGGGACACGGAGCGCAGTTTGCTGGAAATTGCTTGCGCTTATGGTTTTTCCTCTAATGAGGCTTTTGGCAGGGCCTTTAAGGATTTATATGGCCTTACGCCGAGCGAATATCGGCGTAAGCCGCAGCCGCTTGTTTTGCGAACTAAACTAACTGTTTTTGACCGCTACTTTTTTGGTTTGGGGGAAATTGGTATGTTAAAATCGTCAGGGGAAGTTAAGGTTTATTTGGTAACTATTCCGGCGCATAAGTTTCTGCATATCAGAAATTACGAAAGCAACGGCTACTGGGATTTTTGGCAAAGGCAAAATGCTCTGCCTGGACAGGATTATGACACAATTTGTGGTCTTTTGGATAGCGTTAAGGGTAAGCTTGATGATTTGGGCGGCACTGAGGCTAACTGCGGCGCGGGGCAGATTATGGCTTATATCAATGACCCGACGGGGCGGCTTTGTGATTGGGGTATTCCGCGGATTGAATGTTGGGGCGCGCGTTTGCCTGCCGATTGGTCGGGAGTTGTCCCAGCTCCTTTGCAGCTTTTTGAAGTGCCGGAAGGTGAATATATTGTTTTTGAGCACGGGCCTTTTGATTACGAGCAGGAGATGCGTAGTTTGGAAGTTAAGATTGAGGCGGCTATGCAGAATTTTGATTATCACAGGGCCGGCTGCTGTTTGGACACTAGGCCGGGGAGGATAATGTATTTTTATTATAATCCAGAGTTGTATTTTAAGTATGTTAGGCCGGTTCGGCGGTTGAATAGTGTATGATTTTTGGCTTGTAAACTGTCTTTAGTTGTTCGTAATTTGGAAGAGCTGAGTGATTACCTAAAATAAATTGACTTTGCCGACGTTATAGTGTAGAATAAAGGCAGTGGCAGTGAGTTGCAGACCGGAATTGGCGGGCTAAAATTGATGTGATGGGGGATTGCCGTGCTGCTTGTTCAAAATATAACCTTAGTTTGGCATAAGGCGGAGCGTGGGGCGGCCGGGGCGCAGGCGCGGGCCCGCTTTCCGTTGGCTTATCGTTTGCCGGAGCCGGAGCTTCGGCACAATGTGTTGTTACATAATTTGCGTTTTGTCCAGCACGGGACGGATTTTGTTGACGGACTGACGGAGGAGCGGCAACTGCTGTTGACCAGCTTGCGGCATTTGGGGCTGCCGGAGCTGGAGATTGAACAGCGGGTTGCCCAGCGGCTTTGGCAAGCGCGGAAGTATGAAAAGCAGACTTACCAGACGGCGGACGAGCTGAATTTGATTAATCTGGATTTTACTTATTGCGGGGAAAATTTGGCGGTGGCTTTTGCCTACGACGAGCGGCGCGGTGGCAGACCAATGCGCCGAGGCCGCAACCGGGATTATCATAATCAGCAATCGGTTTGGCATGGCCGTGATTGCCTAAACGAGGAAGCTTTTTTGTTGGAGCCTGGGAAATATGGCCGGATTGTTTGGAATGAACGCTGTGCGGATTACGACACCGGCAGTTGGTACTATCAGCTGCATATTTACAATATTCTGCTGTTTAAGCGCGGCGTGCCGCCGGCGGATATTCTGCTGACGCGGCAGCCGGATTACGAATATAAGCAGTTGGCCGATTTGTATTGATTTTATTTGATGAGGATGGGGGGATGAAAAATGGCGCAAAATGGCTGGGAGGCAATCCGGGACGCTTTTGATGAAATTTACACGGATACGCTGGAAAATACGCAACAGTTTGGCACGCTGATTGGCTGGCAGTTAGGCGGGCCGGACCCGTTGGATAGCTTCCGGGTTTACGATGGCGGCGATTTTTGGCATATTGTGGGCTTTGGCCTATCTGAGCTGTTTGAAAAGCAATCGGAAAACCAGGAGGTTAGCGGCTACGGATTGGAGTTTACATTTAAGCTGTTGAAAGCGGGCTGTAATGATGAGCAGAAAGAAATTCGCACGGTTATTAGTATTATGCAGGATTTGGCCCGGTTGACATTTGAGGAGGGCGAGATTTTCCTGCCTTTTGAGTATATCTACACCGGCCAGCAGCACGGCTTTGACAGCGGGGAGCAATCCCAGCTGACGGGGTTTATCACTGTGCCGGAGCCGCGCCTGGAAAGCTTGCAGACTCCCTTTGGCAAGCTGATTTTTGTGGAGCTGGTTGGCGCGACCGATGCGGAATTGCAGGCGATTATGCAGGGGCGGCTGCGGGTGCGGGAGCTTTACGAGCGTTTGGGCACCGATGTGACGGATTTGCGGCGCGGCAGTCTTATATAGGCAGGAGGTTTGACGATGAGTGAGCAGAATAAACACCCTATGCAGCTGGCTTTTGAGCAGAATTTACGTTTTCTAAATCAAGAGAGCTATCCGCCGGAGTTTTTTCAGTATTTGTTTCAGCCAAGCGAGTATTTGCAGGTGGCGACGTTAGGGCTGGCGGATTTTCCCTCTGGCTTGCTGGTTTTGGCCGACCCGCTGTGTTATCTAGGCACCAAATATGAAACGCCTTTGGAACGACGTGTTGCACCGGGTAGCTATTCGGTGCAGGCGGCGGTTTTGCGGACGCGCTATGCTGGGCTGCGTTATGCAGCGGCGCGTTTGGTTTTGATGGAGGGGCCGGCGGCGCGTTATGAGATAGCGATGCCATTGGGCCGGCAACCGGCTGATTTGGGCAAGCCCGGCGTGTTTAGCTTTTTTGGCGTGGACGCCGGCCTGGCTTGCTTTGCTGACGCGGCAATCTCATTGGAATATGCCAAATTTGAAAAGGAATGGCGGCAAAAAAACCCGGATAAGAATATCTATGATGATTATTTTGCTGCGCTTTTTGCGGAAAGTTATGCGGAACGGTCGGAAATTCAGCGCGAGGGCGGCGATTTCATCTGTTGGCGGCTGCCGGAGAGCGGCCTGCGCTTGATAATGTTCAGCAGCGGCCTGGGCGACGGTGTTTATTCAGCCTACTGGGGGCTTGATGTGGACGGGCAGCCGTTGGAGCTGGTGATTCCGTTTATGAACCCGGATTTTTTCATTTAAAAAAATAATTAGGCGGCATTTTTTTAAACGAAATGCCGCCTTGATTGTTGATTTAGTTATTTTAGTAGTTTTCCGGTTTAATTTCAAAATAGGCCTGCGGATGGCTGCAAACGGGGCAGATGGCCGGGGCCTGCGGGCCGACGTGGATATGGCCGCAGTTTAAGCAAACCCAAACGGTTTCACCCTGGCGGGCAAACACCAGGCCTTGCTCGATGTTGGCCAGCAGTTTGCGATAGCGCAGCTCGTGTTCTTTCTCCACCTTGGCAACGCCGTCAAACAGGGCGGCAATTTTGTCCAGCCCTTCCTCGCGGGCGGTTTTGGCAAAATCAGCGTACATGCTTGTCCACTCAAAATTTTCGCCCTCGGCGGCGTCTTTCAGATTTTGTTCTGTTTTCGGTACAGCGCCCTCATGCAGCAGCTTAAACCAGATTTTGGCGTGCTCCTTTTCATTGGCTGCGGTTTCCTCAAAAATGCGGGCAATCTGCACATAGCCGTCCTTTTTGGCCTGGGAAGCGTAGTACTGATATTTGGTGTGGGCCTGGGATTCGCCGGCAAAGGCGGTCATCAGGTTTTGTTCGGTTTTGGTGCCTTTTAACTCTGTCATAAATTATTCCTCCTGATTTTTAATGAGAATTATTATTAGTAAATTATAGCACAAACGGCAGGCGTTGGCAAGGGGTTGTGGTTAAAAATTCCAATCTTTATTAAAAAAATTTCGTCAAAAAATGCGGCCGGGTTTGGTAACGGCTTGACACTTGGTGGCATAGGGTGTATGATTAAAGGTGAAAGTGATTTGAGGAGGTTTGCAAAATGGGAAAAACTAGGACGGTTAAAGTGTTGAATCTGGTGGTGGCGGCTTTGTTTTTGTTGTTATTGGCGGTGCATTTGTATATGGGCAGCCGTTGGGAGGAGTGGCAAAATCATTTTGAACTTTTTTGGCAATATGTTGATGTTTACGCGGTGCGTCCGCCGCTGGGCTTTTGCACCGGTTACACGCTGCTGTTTGGTCTGTTTTATCTGCTGCGTGGGCAGATTGATGTTGCCAACAAGGGCCGCCGGCGCGTGCTGCGCTGGGTGATGGGCACTGTAACTGTTCTGTTGGCGCTTGGGGTGCTGTATATGGTTGGGTTCACGCTGCTTTCCCAGGCTCAGTTTGGCATTTTTCCGTTTAACCAAACGGTATATAATTGGTTGTATTACTTGTGTAATGCCAACTGGCTTTGGGCGTTGCTTGGGGTTTACTGGTTTGTCAGCTTGAACACCAATCGGGTGACGGAACTACCGGAGGAGGAATGATTATGGGGAAAACTAGGACGGTTAAAGAGGTGAATCTGGTGGTGGCGGCTTTGTTTTTGCTGCTCCTGGCGCTGCACCTGTATATTGCCAGCAAAACCCCGGAATGGAACAAGCGATATGAAGTGCTTTGGCCGAATTTTGACATGTCGGTTGTTCGGCCGGTTTTGGGTTTTTGCACAGGTTACACTCTGCTCAGTTGTTTGTTTTACTTGCTGAAAGCCCGGATTGATATGGTGTACTCCGGCGGGCGGCATCTGTTGCGCTGGATTATGGCTGTGATTACTGTTTTGCTTGCTGCTGTTGTTTTGCTGTTTGCCGGCTGGCTGCTGGGAATAAACCCGATTTCTATTAGCGCAAATATCTACTTGTTTTTGGTAAAGCTTTGTAACGCCAGTTGGGTGTGGGCCCTGCTTGGGGTTTACTGGTTTGTTAGTTTGAACAGCAACCGGGTGCTGGAGCTGCCTGATGATGAGGAGGACGAAGAGGCGTGATTTTGCAGGAGCTTTGGCAGGATTATCTGGCTAAAACTATGCCTGTGCTCACGGCTTGGGGTGTTCCCTTGGTTTTGCTGCAAATGCTGGGCGGTCTGCCGCCGCTACTGAGCCTGGCCCATGCCGTGAAGCGGGAGAACGGTTTTGACCGTTTGCTGCTTTGCCTGGTGCCGGGCATTTTTATTGTAACAATCGCCATCGTGCAGCCGCTGTTTTTCAGCAGCTTTCTTGGGGGCGGTTTTCCTTGGGCGGAGGAGCTAAAGCAATTTTTATTTCAGCCGCGCTTCTTTCAAGCTGCTTTGGCCGTGGCAGCGGTCTTTGCCCTGCTGACCCTATGCTACAAGAGGTTGGAGCAGGTGCGCCAAGGGCCGGATTTTTCCGCCGGGCTGTTTTGGGCGGCCTCCGGGGCGGAGCTGCTGGCAGCCCTTTGCCTGCTGGTGCTGGGCACAGACTACTTCCTGCACGGCGGCGGGTTGTTTGCAGGCCTGAGCGGGCAGGCCGTGAAATGGCTGGTTTACGGCTTGTTTTTGGTTTTGTATAAAATTGCGGTGCTGCTGCTTTGTTTGCTTTTTTGGTTGCTGTTCAGCGAGCGCCCCGGCCGGTCGGCCGCAGCGCGGCGGGCGGCCAGCTGGCGAGTTAAAAGCCTGGGCTGGCTGATGTTTGCCGGCCTGTGGCAGTTTGCCGTGGTGGGCGGCCTGCGCCGCGACGGCGACGATTACGGCTGGGCGCAGGCGGTAGGCTGCCTGCTGGCGGCGATTGGTCTGGGCTGTTTGCTGTTTAGCTTTTGGCCGCGCAAAGGCACGAAAAAGTAAATTAGGCCGGACTATTTTGGAATTGAGAAAGGGCCTCAGCCAGCAGGTTTAGCTGTTGTTTTTCCGCTGGGTTGAGCGAAATAAAGGGTTGCAGGTTGATTTCCCGGCCCTTATGCTGCCAGACACCGATAATCTGCCCACCGCGCAGAATAACGCCGGGGTTGCCGACTGTCCGCCAGACAGTTTTATGCAGGGAGGCGTCTGGCAAAATCAGCCTGCGGTCGCGCTGCTCCAGATAGGGGTCGTGCGGGCCGAGCAGCAGCAAACGCGGTTCGGGTTCGCTTGCGTTTAGCAGCGGCTCCAGGTCTTGGTGCAGAATTACATATTTTTTGCCCAGCAATTCCACCGTGGTCGTTTCCGGGCCGACGCTTTGCCAAAGACGCTTGCCCTGCCGGGGCGAGCAGCCCAGCCAGCTGTTGAAAGCGGTTTGGTTGCTGGGGCCGTAGCAATGCAGAAATTTGTGCACCAGCTGGCGGCCGGCCGCTTCCGGCTCCGGCGCTGGCCAGGGCTGCCCCAGCCAGCTTTGATAGGATGTGAAGCTGGGGCTGCCGCCTTGCCGCTGTCCGAAAACCACCAGCCCTTGCCAGGCGCAGGGACGCAGCAGAAAGGAAACCACCGCACCGCCCACAGTTTGGCGGCCGCTTTGGTCATACATTGAGGGGGCTTGCCAAAGCTGCTGCTTTTCTGCCGGCAGCTGCGGGGTGATTAGCTCCGCCAGGGTGCTGTCCAGTTTTTCCTTGCTGACGATGGTGTGCTTGTCCAAATAGTGGGCGGCGGCCTGCACCAGCGGCAGCAGTTCGGCAAAGCTCATTTGCAGATAGTCCAGGGCCAGGGTTATGCCACGGGTGTAAATCCAGGGCTGTTCCTCCGGTTGGGCTTGTAGGGCGGCCAGATAGGCTGCCGCCTCCGCCGTGGGGAAAATCAGCGGCACGCCGCGCAGGCTCCAGGCTTGCAGCAGGCTTTTGTGCTGGTAAAGGGCCGTGTGCAGCTGGGCCTTGGTGCAGTTGGGCAGGCGGTTGAAAACCGCGGTTTGCCAAGCGCCGGGCGGCGAGTTTTGCAGGCCGCAAACGCCGACTGCTTGCAGCAGGGCCGCCTCGTCCAGGGTCTTGGGCAGTAGCTCGGCCAGATTGTGAACTTGCAGTCGATAGGCGATAACCTGCTTTGGGGTGACTTTGGTGGCTGGGTCTTTGGGCATAGCTGGGCCCTCCTTGCGATTCATAAACTTCTTAAAGTATATATGATGTAGACCGGAAAAGCAATCTTTAATTTGCGGCCCGTTTGTGTTATAATTATAACAATGTGATAGGAGGTTGTTTTTTATGCCCCAAATTTCTCTGCGCAGCTTTGACCTGAAGCTGCTGGCGGCCTTTTTTATGTTGATTGACCATATTGGCGCTTATTTTCCGGCTGCGCCGGAGGGCTTGCGTTGGCTTGGCCGCCTGTCTTTTCCGCTGTTCCTGTTCTGCCTGGCCTGGAGCTATCATTACACCCACAATCGCCGGCTATTTTTGCTGCGCTTGTATCTGATGAGCCTGTTGATGACGGCTCTGCGCTGGTGGCTGGAAAGCCGCTGGCCCACCGAGGAGGGCTTCGGCAACCATAACATTTTTGTGACGCTGCTTTTAACCTGCCTGCTAATCAGCACGATTGAGGCCTGCCAGGAAAGCCCCCAGCTCGGCGTGCTCTGGTTGGGCGGGCTGGCCGCCGGGCAGTTGCTCTATTATCAGCTGCCGGTTTTTCTGCCGCCGCTTAGGCATCTCAGCGGGGATTTGCTGACGGGGCTTGTCCCCAACCTGGCCCTTTGCGAATTTGGCTTTGAGTTTGCGGCCCTGGGCGTGGCGATGTACTTCCTGCGGGAGCGGCCCCGGCAGCTGGCGGCGGTCTACCTGTTGTTCTGCCTATACCAGTTCAGCGAGGAAATCCTGCATTATGGGAAGGCTGTGCAGTTTTGGATGGCGCTGGCCTTGCCTCTTATGCTGGCCTATAATCAGCAGCGAGGCCCCGGCCTGAAATGGTTTTTCTATCTATTTTATCCGGCCCATTTGGTTTTACTGTTCTGGCTGGCGAATTTTGTTCTGAAATAAGGAGGAGGCGGCTTTGATGTTACGTTATAATAAGGAAGATTTGCGCCAAATGCGTTTTGATATGCATGTGCACACCACGGCTTCCGACGGCGTTTTCAGCCCGACGGAGATTGTGCGGCAGGCGCAGGCGTTGCGGTTGACCGGCTTGGCTATCACCGACCACGATACGCTGGACGGCCTGGCCGAGGCGCAGGCGGCGGTTAAGGAGAGCAGCGTTTCCCTGGTGTACGGGGTAGAACTGAATTGCAGCCTGGGGCCGGAGGAGGACGCGCCGGAGGTGCATGTGCTGGGTTATTTTTTTGATTTGGAGAATGCAGCCCTGAACGCCAAGCTGCGGCAGTTGCAGGAGCACCGGCGGCTGCGCGGCCAAAAGATGTTGGCGGTGCTGGCCGAGCTGGGCATGCCCCTGGACGCGGCAATTCTGAACGATTACGCGGAAAGCGGATCCGTCGGCAGGGGTATGATTGCCCGCAAGCTGGTGGAAGCGGGCTATGTGCAAGATAAAAAGGAGGCCTTTGCCAAATGGCTGGACGTTGGCAAGCCGGGCTATGTGCCGCGTTTGCATTTGACGGTGGCGGAGGCGGTGCAGCTGCTGCACGGCGCGGGCGGGTTGGCGGTGCTGGCGCACCCGGCACAGTATCACAACGACGCACTGCCGGCTCAGCTGGCCCCGTTTGGTTTGGACGGCCTGGAGTGTCGCCACCCGGATCAGCCGCCGGAATTGCAGCCGCGTTATCTACAAATGGCGGCCCAGCTGGGTTTGGCGGTGACGGGCGGCTCCGATTGCCACACCGAGGGCTTGGGCGCTTACACGATGAACGGCGAGGAAATGCGGGAGCTGGTGCAGCGTTGGCTGCGGCTGCCACAAGCGCGCGAAAGAAAACGCCCGCTTTGGGGCGTTTAATCCGGCGCGCCCATTTTTAGACGCACTATTTGGCTGTTTTTGGCCCAAAGGTTGTTAGCCAGGGCCTGGTTTTGCTTTTTCAGCCGCTGATTTTCCAGGCGCAGATTGCCAACCTCCACCTGGCGGTTGCTCTCGGCCCGGTCCAGCAGGCGCAGCAGCACCCGGCGGGATAGCTTCATCTGCTCCAACCGCTCCTCCAGAGCC
This sequence comes from Bacillota bacterium, assembly GCA_021769035.1. Classification (GTDB taxonomy): domain Bacteria; phylum Bacillota; class Dehalobacteriia; order UBA4068; family UBA4997; genus Avidehalobacter. The sequence continues at coordinate 9,279 of JAETTP010000007.1, forward strand.
TCCACCCGTTGCTGCAAAAGCTGCTCGGTGGGGCTGGGACGGCGTTCCTCGCCAAAACAGGGCAAAAGCTCCAGCTGGTAAACCTTTTCATTTTCCACAGGGTTCGGCCTCCTTCAAAAAAATTAGCTGCCAACATCAATCAGCAGTAGTATATGCGCCCGGGCCGGATTTTATAGCCGGCTTGGGCGGCCTAAATTCTGGCCGGAGCAAAAATAATATTGGCTTTTTTGCTTTTTCAAGTTGATATTTTTGTAAATAAAGCAAAAAAAAATCTAAAGGGCTGGACAAAAAAAAGATTTTAGGGTAAAATATAATCAACATTATTTTTAGTCAAATTTGAAGTTATAGTGCAAGCAGAAAGGTTTGGGAAATTTTGAGGGAGGTGCGGCTATTGTCTGCAAAAATTGTTAAAGAAGGCCTTACTTTTGATGACGTTTTGTTGGTGCCTGCGGAATCAAACGTGTTGCCACATGAGGTTGATATAACCACACGTTTTTCACGCAATATTGTTTTGAATGTGCCGGTGGTGAGCGCGGGCATGGATACGGTTACGGAATCGCGGATGGCGATTGCCATTGCCCGGGAGGGCGGCATTGGCGTTATTCACAAAAACATGCCGATTGAGGCCCAGGCGGCGGAGGTTGACCGTGTGAAGCGTTCCGAGCACGGCATTATTATCGACCCGGTTTTTCTTTCGCCGGAAAACACTATTCAGGACGCGTTGGATTTGATGGCGCGCTACCATATTTCCGGCGTGCCGGTGACGGTTCAGGGCCGGTTGGTGGGTATTTTGACCAACCGCGATTTGCGCTTTGAGAATGATTTCACCCGCCCGATTAAGGAGGTTATGACCACTGAAAATCTGGTGACGGCGCCGGAGGGCACTTCTATTGACGAGGCGCGCAACATATTAAAGCAACATCGCATTGAAAAGCTGCCGATTGTGGACAAGGATTACAACCTTAAAGGTTTGGTGACGATTAAGGATATTCAAAAAATGGTGAAATATCCCAATTCCTGCAAGGACGCCAACGGCCGCCTGCGGGTGGCTGCGGCCATCGGCGTGGGCGCCGGCACCTTTGAGCGGGCCCAGGCCTTGATTGACGCCGGCGTGGACGCTCTGGTTATTGATACGGCCCACGGCCATTCTCTGGGGGTTATCAGCCAGGTGGCGAAAATCCGCGAGGCTTTCCCGCAGGTGGATATTGTGGCGGGCAACGTGGCCACCGGCGAGGCCACCGAGGCCCTGATTAAGGCCGGTGTGGACGGCGTTAAGGTGGGCATTGGCCCCGGCTCCATTTGCACCACCCGCGTGATTGCCGGCATTGGCGTGCCGCAGTTGACGGCGATTATGGATTCCGCCGAGGTGGCCGCCAAATACGATGTGCCGATTATCGGCGACGGCGGCATTAAATATTCCGGCGATATTGTGAAAGCGCTGGCGGCGGGCAGCAGCTGCGTGATGATGGGCAGCCTGTTGGCCGGCACCGAGGAAAGCCCCGGCGAGGTGGAAATTTACCAGGGCCGCAGCTTCAAGGTGTATCGCGGCATGGGCTCCCTGGCGGCGATGAAACAGGGCTCCAAGGACCGCTACTTCCAGGAGAACGCCAGCAAGCTGGTTCCGGAGGGCATTGAGGGCCGCGTTCCTTACAAGGGGACGGTGGCGGATACGATCTTCCAAATGCTGGGCGGCGTGCGGGCTGGTATGGGCTACTGCGGTGCGGAAAATCTGGCGGCCTTGCGGGAAAAGGCCCAGTTTGTGAAAATCACCGCGGCCGGCTTGTTGGAGAGTCACCCGCATGATGTGCAGATTACCAAGGAAGCTCCTAATTATCATATTTAATTAAGGAAGTGATTTTGTGAGTACCGGTATAGTTGGCGGCGCTGATGGGCCTACAGTGATTTTTGTGACCGGTTCATTGTCTGGCAGTTTGTTGCTGCTGGGCGGCGGCCTGTTGCTGCTGGCGTTGGTCGGCGGTTTGCTGTTTTCTGCGGTTAAACGACATAACGATTGAGCAGGGGGCTGGTTAATATGGTGATGACTTTTTTTCTTTGGTTGCCATGTTTTGCTTTGGGCCTGGCTCTGCTGATTGGCAGCGTGGTATATGCGGTTATGAGGCATAAAGACGACTGAGGGGGGTAATTTTTATGGGAATGACAGACGCGCAATTTAAGAACCACATTAGATTTTTGTTGATGGCCCTAAAGGATATGAACGAGCAAACAGATCCTGAAAAGAAACAGGCCAAGTTTGATGAGATTGTTGACGCATTGCAGAAAACCTTGGAAGATTAAACGCCAAACCCCTCAGCTTATTTGTCTGAGGGGTTTGCTTTATCTATAAAAATTTTTTGCAAAAATATGAAAAAAATGCTTAAAAAGTCTTGCAATCCAGTACCAATTTATGATATGATAATAGACGGTTTGGTTTGCCTGCGATAGGCGGCATATCAGGCCGGCAACAAGCGATGAAGCGAGAGGTTGCTTTGTCCGGCTTTGCCTGCCGGATAAGGGTTTTCCCGCTGAGCCAGTTCGTAAAGAATACGAGCGAAAAGGAGGTAAAAAAATGTCGCAACAAAAAATCCGTATCCGTCTGAAGGCTTATGACCACAAGCTGTTAGATGTGTCTGCCGTTCAGATTGTGGATACCGCAAAGAGGACAGGCGCAAGGGTTTCCGGGCCGATTCCGCTGCCCACCGAAAAGAGTGTGTACACCATTCTGCGCTCTCCTCACGTCAACAAGGACTCCCGTGAGCAGTTTGAAATGCGCACGCACAAGCGCTTGATTGACATCCTGGAGCCGACCCCGAAAACCGTCGATTCCTTGATGCACCTGGATTTGCCGGCTGGCATTGAAATTGACATCAAGCTGTAAAGGCTCTGGGTGGCTTCTGTTTAGTCTGAAGCGGGGCCTTAAAAAGCAAAGCGCGGCTAAAAAGTGTGGGTGAAAAAAGAAACACACGGCTTAGTGGTTTTGCTAAAGGGCCAAAACAAGGCGTTTCGGGCTAGGCTTCGAGCAATGCGGCTTTGGCATGGCCGTATCTCGGATTATGAAATTTGGAGGTGTTAAAATGCCAAAAATGTTGATTGGTAAAAAAGTGGCGATGAGCCAGATTTTTACTGAAGATGGAAAACTGATTCCCGTAACGGTCATTGAGGCCGGCCCCTGCGTGGTATCTCAGATTAAAACTGCCGCCACTGATGGCTACGAGGCCGTGCAGCTGGGCTTTTGTGCTTTGAAAAAAGGCACCAAACCGCAGATTGGCCACTTCGCCAAAAGCGGCATCACCCCGCTGCGCTATCTGAAAGAAATGCGCGTGGCCGACGCTTCGGCTTATCAGACCGGTCAGGAATTGAAAGTTGATATATTCGCTGCCGGCGAAAAGGTGGATGTGGAGGGCACATCCAAAGGCAAGGGCTTTGCCGGAACCATTAAAAGATGGCATTTCCATCAGGGGCCGATGAGCCACGGCAGCAAAAACCATCGTCGTCCGGCGTCTTCCGGCGCCAAGGGCCCTGCCCGCACTTTTAAGGGCAAACATTCTCCGGGCCAGATGGGCGGCAATCGCGTGACTGTGCAAAATCTGGAAATTGTTCGTGTGGACGTTGAGAGAAACCTGCTTTTGGTTAAGGGCGCTGTGCCCGGCCCCAAGAAAGGTTTGGTTTATGTTAAGTCTGCCGTTAAATCTGCCGCACAAGACTAGGCAAGAGAGGAGGGCAAAAAAAGATGACAAGTGTTCAAGTTTATAATATGGACGGCAGCGCAGTGGAAACGCTGGAGTTAAACCCCGCTGTGTTTGACCGTGAAATTAACGCAGGCCTGATGCACCAGGCAGTTGTGCTTTATCTGGCCAGTCGCCGGCAGGGCACCCAGAAAGCCAAAACCAGAAGCGAAGTTTCCGGCGGCGGCAAAAAGCCCTGGCGTCAAAAGGGCACCGGCCATGCTCGCTCCGGCAGCAGCCGCAGCCCTATCTGGCGCACCGGCGGCGTGGTTTTTGCACCCACGCCCCGCAGCTACGGCTTCAAAATGCCTCGCAAACAGCGCCGCATTGCGCTGGCCTCGGCATTGACCACCAAAATGCGCGAAAACCAGCTGGTGGTTTTGGATAAGCTGGAGCTGGCTGCTCCGAAAACTAAAGATGTTATCAATCTGTTGGGCAAGTTTGACGCAAGCAACGCTCTGCTGGTTTTTGCCGGCGAGCAGGATAACGTGGTTAAATCCGCCCGCAATATCGTTGGCGTGGAGGCTGTGAACGTTTCCGGCGTCAACACCTATAACGTGCTGCAACATCGTCAGCTGATTATCACCAAAGATGCAGTGGCCCGTTTGGAGGAGGTGCTGACTAATGCGTAATTACGCTGATGTTTTAGTCAAACCGATGATTTCGGAAAAAACTATTGGTATGATTGAAGAGAACAAATACACCTTTATCGTTGCCAAGGACGCTAACAAAATCGAAATCGCACACGCGGTGGAAGAAGCCTTTAAGGTTAAGGTTGTGGGCGTGAACACCCGCATCACCAAAGGCAAGGTTAAGCGGATGGGCCGTTATGAAGGCAAGCGCGCCGACGTGAAAAAAGCAGTGGTGACGCTGCGCGAAGGCGATAGCATTGAAATGTTCTCCGGTCTGTAAGAAAAAGGGAGGTATTGTGAGATATGGGTATTAAAGTTTACAAACCCACTTCGCCCGGCCGGCGTGGTATGACGGTATCTACCTTTGAAGAAATTACCGCCACAACCCCGGAACGCTCCCTGTTGCAGCCTTTGACCAAAACCGGCGGCCGCAACAACCAGGGACGTATGACAACCCGTCATAAGGGCGGCGGTCATAAGAGAATGTACCGCCTGATTGATTTTAAGAGAGATAAGGATAATATTCCGGCCAAGGTTGCCACCATTGAATATGACCCCAACCGTACGGCCAACATTGCCCTGCTGAATTATGCTGATGGCGAAAAACGCTATATCATTGCTCCCCAGGGCCTGAAAGTTGGCGACACCTTGATTTCCGGCGCGGAGGCCGACATCAAGGCCGGCAACGCTCTGCCGCTGGCCAATATTCCGGTTGGTACTGTGGTGCACAATGTGGAAATGCGCCCCGGCTGCGGCGCTCAGATTGCCCGCTCCGCCGGCTCCTCGGTGCAGCTGATGGCCAAGCTGGATAAATACGCCACCCTGCGTTTGCCCTCTGGCGAAATGCGCCAGGTGCCGATTGGCTGTAAGGCCACCATCGGCGTGGTTGGCAATGCCGACCAGGTGAACATCAACCTAGGTAAGGCGGGCCGCAACCGTTGGCTGGGCGTTCGCCCGGCAAACCGTGGTGTGGTTATGAATCCGTGTGATCACCCGCACGGCGGCGGCGAGGGCCGTTCTCCGGTGGGCCGCAACCCGGTTACTCCTTGGGGCAAACCCGCTTTGGGCGTGAGAACCAGAGACAAGAAGAAACAATCGAACAAGCTGATTATTCGCCGGCGCACCAAGTAGTCTTGTGGAAGGAGGAGTTTGACTTATGGGTAGAAGTTTGAAAAAAGGCCCTTACTGTGAAGGGCGCCTGTTGGCTAAAATTGAAGCCATGAACGAAAGCGGCGATAAGAAAGTTATCAAAAGCTGGAGCCGCCGCTCCACAATCTTTCCGCAGATGGTTGGGCACACCATTGCCCTGCATGACGGCAGAAAGCATGTGCCGGTTTATATCACTGAGGATATGGTTGGCCATAAGCTGGGCGAGTTTGTGTTGACCCGGCGTTATCGCGGCCATGGCTCTTTGGTGGAAAAAGGCTCCAAGGCCAAATAAACAGGCGATAAGAAATTTGTAAGAATTACCAGGAGGAGGTAGTTGTTAATGGAGGCAAAAGCCATTGCCAAATATGTTCGTATGTCCCCCAGGAAAGCCCGTTTGGTGGCCAATCTGATTAAGGGGAAGGATATACAGGAAGCTGAAGCCATTCTCCGTTACACGCCCAATAAAGCTGCTAAGGTTATTCAAAAGGTGCTGCTTTCCGCCACTGCCAACGCGGAAAACAACCTGGAACTGAACAGGGAAAATCTGGTGGTGAAATCCGCAATCATAGACCAGGGACCGTCTATTAAGCGGATTAAGCCCAGAGCACAGGGGCGTGCAGACCGTATGGTACATCGCACCAGTCATGTTACTGTGGTGGTTGCGGAAAGAGAGGAGGCTTAAACAGTGGGTCAAAAGGTTAATCCTAAGGGGCTTTGCGTCTGTGTTATCAAAAACTGGGATTCCCGTTGGTACGCTGACAAACAGTATTCTGATTTTCTGCTGGAGGATTACAAAATCCGTCAGTTTTTGAAAAAGAAATTATATCACACCGGTATCTCGCATTTGGAGATTGAGCGGGCTGCCAATCGTATTAAAATCAGCATTTTCACTGCCAAGCCGGGCATCGTAATCGGCCGCGGCGGCGCTGATGTGGAGGTTTTGCGCCAGGAGTTGCGCAAAATGACCGACAAAAATATCTTTGTCAATATTGTGGAAGTGGCCAGGCCGGAAATGGACGCCCAACTGGTGGCGGAAAATATTGCCGACCAGTTGGAACGCCGTATCGCTTTCCGTCGGGCCATGAAGCAGGCTATGGGCCGCACCATGCGTATGGGCGCCGAGGGTATCAAAATTATGTGCTCCGGCCGTTTGGGCGGCGCGGAGATTGCCCGCACCGAGTGGGTTTCCGACGGCAAGGTGCCGTTGCACACCCTGCGCGCTGATATTGATTATGCAACCGCTGAAGCCAATACCACTTACGGCAAGATTGGCATTAAGGTTTGGATTTACAAGGGCGAAATTTTGGGCGGCCGCCCGCTGCCGACTGCTGAGGCTAAGGAAGAAGCCAAGCCCAGCAACAACCGCAGACAGAACCGTCCGCGTAATAGAAGAAAAGGTACGGAGGAGGGCGCATAAATGTTATTGCCAAAGAGAGTTAAATATCGCCGCCAACACCGTGGCCGTATGAGAGGCGAAGCGCATAAGGGCAATTTTGTGGCTTATGGCGATTTCGGCCTGCAAGCGCAGGAAGCCAGCTGGATTACCAGCCGTCAGATTGAGGCAGCCCGTGTTGCTATGACTCGTTATATCAAACGTGGCGGCCAAGTTTGGATTAAAATTTTCCCGCATAAGCCCGTTACCAAAAAACCGGCCGATACCCGTATGGGTTCCGGTAAGGGCGCGCCTGAGTTTTGGGTGGCTGTGGTTAAGCCCGGCAAGGTGATGTTCGAGATTGCCGGCGTTTCCGAGGAAGTGGCACGCGAGGCAATGCGCCTGGCCGCCCACAAGCTGCCGGTTAAGTGCAAGTTTGTGGTTAAAAACCAAGGGGAGGTTGAGGCATAATGAAAGCAAAGGATATTCGCGATTTGTCTAACGACGAATTGCAGAAGAAGGTTGCTGATTTGAAGGTGGAGCTGTTCAATCTGCGCTTCCGCGCGGCCACCGGGCAGCTGGAAAACCCCTCCAGCATTAAAGATGTGAAAAAAGATATGGCACGGGTGAAAACTATTATCCGTGAAAGAGAAATCAAGCAGGCCCAAGCCTAAGGAAAGGAGGAGCATCAAATGAACACGCCTGAAAGAAAGAACCGCAAATCCCAGACCGGCATTGTGGTATCTGATAAGATGGATAAAACCATTGTTGTTAAGGTTGAAACTCGTGTAGCTCATCCTCTTTATGGCAGAACCATGCTGGCCAGCAAAAAGTATAAGGCACACGATGAAAATAACGAAGCCCGCATTGGCGATAGAGTTCAGATTGTGGAAACTCGCCCTCTGTCTAAGGACAAAAGATGGCGTTTGCAGGCCATTGTGGAGAAGGCTCCGGTTATCTAAGGCAGACTAAAAAAGAAAGGAGCGGCTTTTAAATGATTCAAGCTGAAACCAGATTAAAAGTCGGTGACAATACCGGTGCGAAGGAACTGCTGTGCATCAAGGTTTTGGGTGGTTCCAAACGGCGCTATGCCACGGTGGGTGATGTTATTATCTGTTCCGTTAAGGTGGCAACACCCGGCGGCGTGGTTAAGAAGGGCGATGTTGTCCGCGCTGTGGTTGTCCGCACTAAGAAAGCAATTAAACGCCCGGATGGTTCATATATCCGTTTTGATGAAAACACCGGCGTGATTATCAACGAACAAAACCAGCCAAGAGGTACCCGTATTTTCGGGCCTGTGGCCAGAGAGCTGAGAGAAAAAGATTTTATGAAAATCGTTTCCCTCGCTCCCGAAGTGCTGTAATGGCCGGGAGGTGGAAAAATGGCGAATAAGTTACACGTGAAAAAAGGCGATACCGTGGTGGTTATCGCCGGCAAGGACGCCGGGGTTACCGGCAAAGTGCTGGCTGCCAGCCCCTCCAAGGGCAAGGTGGTTGTGGATAAGGTGGCTATGGTTAAGCGCCACACCAAGCCCAGCAAGAACGACCCGCAGGGCGGCATTAAGGAAAAGGAAAGCTTCATTGACGCTTCCAACGTGATGATGTACTGCCCCAAATGCAAAAAGGGCGTGCGCCTTTCCCATGTGGAGGGCAAGGACGGCAAAAGAGTGCGCGCTTGTGTTAAATGCGGCACCAAATTTGATAAGTAGTGGAGAAAGGAGGATTTTAACATGGCTAACAGACTAAAAGAACGCTATGAAAGCGAAATCAGACCTTCTCTCCAGGAAAAATTTGCTTACAAAAATGTAATGGAAATCCCCAAGCTGGAAAAGGTCGTCATCAATATGGGCCTGGGCGAGGCTGTGCAGAACCCCAAAGCCCTGGACGCGGCTGTTTCCGACTTGGCAACCATTTCCGGCCAAAAGCCGATTGTGACCAGAGCAAAGAAATCCATCGCTTCCTTTAAAATCAGAGAGGGCATGGCGATTGGCTGCAAGGTGACCTTGCGCGGCCAGCGGATGTATGAATTTGTGGATAAGCTGATTTCGGTATCACTGCCCCGCGTGCGCGATTTTAAGGGTGTTTCCGACAAGGCCTTTGACGGCCGCGGCAACTACACCCTGGGCCTGAAGGAGCAGCTGATTTTCCCGGAGATTGATTACGAGAAGATTGACCGCCTGCGCGGTTTGGAAGTTTGTTTTGTGACCAGCGCCAAAACTGACGCTGAATGTAAGGAATTGCTTGCTCAGATGGGTATGCCTTACGCTAATAATTAGGAGGGAATTTTGTGGCTAAGAAATCTATGATTGCCAAGCAACAACGGAAGCCCAAGTTTCAGGTGAGAGGCTATAATCGCTGCAAAATTTGCGGCCGTCCTCATGCATATATGCGTAAATTCGGCATTTGCCGTATTTGTTTCCGTGAGCTGGCTTACAAAGGCGAGATCCCCGGCGTTACCAAATCCAGTTGGTAGAACCCGGAGCTTTAAGGAAGGAGGTATATCCTAATGGTTGTTACTGATCCTATCGCTGATTTTTTGACAAGAATCAGAAATGCCAATATGGTGTTGATGGATAAGGTGGAAATTCCTGCGTCTAAAACCAAGATGGGCCTGGCGGAAATTTTGAAGGCCGAGGGCTTCATCAATGATGTGGAATATATCGAAGACGGCAAGCAGGGCGTGATCAGAGTTTATCTGAAATACGGCGCTGGCCGCGAAAAAATTATTAATGGCTTGAAGAGAATCTCCAAGCCCGGTTTGAGGGTTTATGCCGGCAAAGATGAGCTGCCCCGCGTGATGGGCGGCCTGGGCATTGCCATCATCTCAACCTCTAAGGGGCTGATGGTGGACGGAAAAGCCCGCAATGAGGGCCTGGGCGGAGAAGTTCTCTGCTATGTATGGTAACCGGAAGAATGAGGTGTTTTAGAGAATGTCCGGAATTGGTAAACTGCCTATTGCTGTCCCGGCTGGCGTTGAGGTGAACATTGACGGCCACAAGGTTACCGTGAAAGGGCCGAAAGGCGAAATGAGCCACGACGTGCGCCCCGAAATCGAGGTTAAGCTGGAAGGCGACCAGGTTTTGGTGACCCGTGACAACGACGAAGCCAAAGTGCGCTCCTATCACGGTTTGACCAGAGCCCTGCTGGCTAATATGGTGACTGGCGTCAGCACCGGGTTTGAGCGCAAGCTGCAAATCATCGGCGTTGGCTACCGCGCCGCGGTGCAGAACAACGTGCTTTCCCTGAACGTTGGCAAATCCCACCCGGTGGAAATGCCCGCGCCGGAGGGTGTTGAAATCACCTGCCCCAGCCCCACTCAGATTGTGCTGAGTGGCTACAACAAAGAGGTTTTGGGCGGCTTTGCGGCCAAAATCCGCGCCCAGCGCCCGCCGGAACCCTACAAGGGCAAAGGTATCCGCTACGAGGGCGAATATGTGGCTAAGAAGGCCGGCAAAACCGGCGCTAAGAAATAAGCCGCTACACACAGTTAAAAAGTCTTTAGCCGCTTGATTATTTGCCGCCAAACCGGTAATAATTTATATATCTGGGCTGGCGAGCGGGAGTATCAACGGCGAATGAAAGATAAACTAAAAAGGAAGTGAAAACCTTGTTTAAAAAGGTAGACCGCAAGGCAAGACGCCAGAAAAAGCATTATCGGGTGCGCCGCAATATCTCCGGCACCCCGGAATATCCCAGACTGGCCGTCTATCGCAGTGCGAAGCATATATACGCACAGATTATTGACGACACCAAGGGGCACACTTTGGTTGCAGCCTCCACTTTGGACGCTGACCTGAAGGAAACCTATGGCGGCAATGTCGAGGCCGCCAAAGCCGTTGGCAAGCTGCTGGCTGAGCGCGCTTTAACCAAGGGCATTAAAGGTGTGGTTTTTGACCGTGGCGGACTCCTGTATCATGGTCGGGTTGCTGCTTTGGCTGAAGGCGCCAGAGAAGGCGGCCTGGAATTCTAAGAGGAGGAAAAGAGATATGGCTAGATTTGAAGCTAAAGATAATACGCCTGAAATGATCGAAACCGTTGTGCACATCAACCGCGTGGCCAAGGTGGTTAAGGGCGGCCGGCGCCAGCGCTTTGCCGCTTTGATGGTGGTTGGCGATGGCAAAGGCAACGTGGGCTTTGGCATCGGCAAAGCTACTGAGGTGCCGGAGGCTATCCGCAAGGCTGTTGAGGCTGCTAAAAAGGATATGGTGCATGTGCCGATTCTGCACACCACCGTGCCGCATGAGGTTGTGGGCGAGTTCGGTTCCGGCCGGGTGCTGCTGAAGCCGGCTGCCGCCGGTACTGGCGTTATCGCCGGCGGCCCGGTACGTGCCGTTTTGGAGGCGGCGGGATATTCCAATATTCTCACCAAGTCCTTGGGCTCCAACAACCCGATTAATATGGTGCGCGCCACCATGGAAGGCTTGAAGAGCATGAAAACGGCCGAGCAAGTGGCCCGGCTACGCGGTAAAACCGTGGAAGAGATTTTGGGCTAGGAGGGTTGACAATGGCTAAAATTAAGATTACACTTGTCAAAAGCCCGATTGGCTACAACAAGAAACAAAGAGCAATCGCTGTTTCGCTGGGCCTGCGCAAAATGCAGAGCAGCGTTTTGCAGGAGGATACTCCCGATATTATGGGCAAGGTGCGCAAAATTGCTCATCTTGTTAAAGTGGAGCAGGCCTAAGCTTGATTTAGGGAGGTGTTAAAATGCAACTGAATGATTTGCGTCCGAATGCGGGCTCTCGCCCGAAGCACGTCCGTAAGGGCCGGGGCATTGGCTCCACCCTGGGCAAAACCAGCGGCCGCGGCCAAAAGGGCCAAAAGGCCAGAAGCGGCGGCGGGGTTCGCCTGGGCTTTGAGGGCGGCCAGATGCCGATTTATCGCCGGCTGCCCAAACGCGGCTTTAAAAACCACTTCCGCAAGGAATATGTTCCGGTGGCTTTGGCTGACCTGGAGCAGTTTGAAAACGGCACGGTGGTGACTGAGGAACTGCTGCTGCAAAGCGGCCTTTTCAAGAATAAGAAAGATGGCTTGAAGGTGTTGGCGAACGGAGAATTGACTAAGCAGCTAACGGTTGCTCTGCCTTGCTCAAAAGCAGCTTCCGATAAGATTGTGGCTGCCGGCGGCAAAGTTGAGGTGAAATAATTTGTTGACTACTTTGAAAAATGCCTGGAGAATTGCCGAGCTGCGCAAGAAAATTATTTTCACGCTGTTGATGTTTGTGGTTTTCCGTCTGGCGGCTCACATTCCGGTGCCGGGTATCAGCAAGGAAGCCCTGGGCGAGCTTTTTGGCTCCGATTTGTGGACGCTGATGGACACGTTCTCCGGCGGGTCGCTAAAATATTTTACGGTTTGTGCCATGGGTATTATGCCGTATATTAACGCTTCAATTATTATGAACCTGCTGACGATTGCCATTCCGTACTTTGAAAACCTGGCCCGCGAAGGGCAGGAGGGCCGCAAAAAAATGGCGCAGTATACCAGATACGGCGCGATTGGCCTGGCCCTGGTGCAGTCAATCGGCATGACCTTTTATATTCACTCCGCCCTGGAGAACCCTGGGTTCTTCAGTTACGCAGTGATTGCCGTCACCCTGACGGCCGGCACCTGCTTTTTGATGTGGCTGGGCGAATTGATTACTGAGCACGGCATTGGCAACGGTATATCGCTGATTATCTTCATCGGTATCCTGTCCGGCATGCCCAGCACAATCCGCACCATCGTGACCTCCGTGCAGGGCGGCCAGACCAACATCATTACGGTGATTTTGTTCGTTATTCTGGCAGTTTTGATTATTGCCGGCGTGGTATTCATTCAGGAGGCGCAACGCCGGATTCCGGTGCAGTATGCCAAACGAATGGTGGGCCGGCGGATGTATGGCGGCCAAGGCAGCCATATTCCGATTAAGGTGAACCAAACTGGCGTTATTCCGATTATTTTTGCAATGTCGCTGCTGATGTTGCCGGCGGCTTTGGCCAATCCGTTCCCCAACAATGGCTTTGCCGCTTTCATTTCCAGAATATTCAGCCAGAACTCTTGGTTCTATATGTTTATGTATGTGCTGCTGATTATCTTCTTCACCTATTTTTACACTGCGGTTACCTTTAACTGCCGTGAGGTGGCGGAAAATCTGCAAAAGAACGGTGGCTTTATTCCGGGCATGCGTCCGGGCAAACCCACCTCGGAATATTTGGACGGCGTGCTGACCAGAATTACCCTGGCTGGCGCAATCTTCCTGGCGGCGATTGCTATTTTGCCGTTTTTGGCGACTAAACTTTCCGGCCTGAACATTTACTTCGGCGGCACCTCGCTGCTGATTGTGGTGGGCGTGGCTTTGGATACGATGAAGCAGCTGGACGCTCAGATTATGGAACGTCAGTATTCCGGCTTTATGAAATAGGGAGGCGGACTTATGAATATTGTATTAATGGGGCCGCCCGGCGCCGGCAAGGGCACACAGGCCGACGTTATGGCTCGCAATTTGTTTGTGCCGCATATCTCCACCGGCGATATTTTCCGTGCCAACATTAAGGCTGGCACGGAGCTGGGCCAGCTGGCCAATCAGTATATCTCTAAGGGCGATTTGGTGCCGGACGAGGTGACTTTGGCCATGATTAAAGACCGCCTGGCGGAGGACGACTGCGCCAAGGGCTTTATTCTGGACGGTCTGCCGCGTACTATTGGGCAGGCGGACGCGCTGGAGGCCATTTTGGCCGAACAGGGCAAGCAGCTGGATAAGGTTGTGAACATTGATGTGCCGGAGGAGCTGCTGATTGCTAGGCTGTGCGGCCGGCGCGTTTGCCGCAACTGCTCCCAAACCTATCATCTGGAGAACAATCCGCCCACTGAGCCCGGCCGTTGCGACGAATGCGGCGGCGAGCTTTACCAGCGGGCCGACGACTCCGAGGAAACTATCAAAAACCGCCTGGAGGTTTATCGGGCGCAATCGGAACCGCTGATTGCTTACTATGAGCAAAAGGGCCTGCTGCTTTCCGTCAATGGCAATCAGACCATTAACAACGTGCTGGTGGATATTGGCAAGGGCCTGGGCCAGAGCTGGTAATGAGGCGGCGCGATGGGAACGATTACCATTAAAAATCAGGACGAACTGGCGGCGATGCGCAAGGCCGGCCGTATTGTGGCTGAGGTTTTTGAGCTGATGCGGGAGAAAATTCGGCCGGGCGTAACGACCGCCCAGCTGAACAAGGCGGCGGAAACGCTGATTAACAAACGCCATGCCCGGCCTCTTTTCAAGGGGTATGGCGGGTTTCCGGCAGCGGTTTGCATTTCCGTCAATCAGGAGGTTATCCACGGCATTCCGGGCCGGCGCTTTTTGCAGGAGGGCGACATAGTCAGCATTGATGTTGGCGCTCAGCTGAACGGCTTTTGCGGCGACGGCGCGCGCACCTTTGCGGTGGGCCGGATTGACCCGGCCGTGCAGCATTTGCTGGATATTACGCAGGCCTGCCTGGCCGAGGGCATTAAGCTGGCCGTGGCTGGCAGCCGCCTGGGCGATATTGGCAGCCGGGTGCAGCAGATTGCCGAGGCTGAGGGCTACGGCGTGGTGCGCGATTACGTGGGCCACGGCATTGGCCGGGAGCTGCACGAGGCCCCGGAGGTGCCCAATTTTGGCACAGCCGGGCGGGGTATTCGTTTGATGAACGGTATGGCGATAGCGATTGAGCCGATGATTAATATGGGCACCAAAGACGTGTATCGCCTGAAAGACGGCTGGACAGTGGTGACTAAGGACGGCCTGCCCTCCGCTCATTTTGAGAACACGGTGGCGATTACCCCTGAGGGGCCGCAGATTTTGACGGTGCTGTGAGGTGATAAGCTGTGGCAAAACCAATTAAGCAGTTGCAGGTGGGCCAGCTGGTGCGCTCTCTGGCCGGGCACGATAAGGGGCAGTACTATCTGGTTTTGAGAGCCCAGGGTGCCAAGGTTTGGCTGGTGGACGGCTACAAACGCCTGCCGGCTAACGCCAAAGCGAAGAACCCCTGCCATTTGCAGGAAAGCAAGCTTATCTCAACCGATTTTGCGGCCAAGGCTTTGGCGGGAAACCTGCGCCCGGAGGATATGCGGGCCTGCTTGCAGGCTTTGCTTGCCCGACAGACTGAGGAAATGAACGTAGGCAAAAATCCTGATGAGGAGGCATTGGCGAATGTCTAAAGTTGATGAAATAGAAGTAAGCGGTACGGTTATAGACCCGCTGCCCAACGCGATGTTTAAGGTGGAGCTGGAAAACGGACACGTTGTTTTGGCGCATGTTTCCGGGAAAATCAGGATGAATTATATTCGTATTTTGCCGGGCGATAAGGTGACGGTGGCCCTTAGCCCCTACGACCTGCAACGCGGCCGGATTGTGTATCGCTTTAAATAGAACAAATATGTGTTCCAAATAAGTGTTCATTGAGGAGGCAAAAGCAATGAAAGTTCGTGCTTCGGCTAAGCCCATTTGTGAAAAATGCAAGGTTATCAAACGGCGCGGAACCGTGATGGTTATCTGCTCCAACCCTAAGCATAAACAAAAACAGGGCTGAGAAATTATATTTATAATTAAGTTGATTACATCTGCTTTGGCAGATGTAGGCATAAAGTTGAAGATATCAGCTATAAATTTTTAACTACAAATTTGGAGGTGTAGGAATGGCTCGTATTGCTGGTGTAGACTTGCCCAGAGATAAAAGAGTTGAAATCGGCTTGACATACATCTTCGGCGTTGGTCTGCCGACCTCGCAGAAGGTGTTGAAAGAAGCCGGGGTTAATCCCGATACGCGCGTGAAGGATTTGACCGATGACGAAGTTGGCCGCATCCGTGAGGTTTTGGATAAAACCGCACAGGTGGAGGGCGATTTGCGTCGTGAAATCGCGCTGAACATCAAGAGATTGACTGAAATTGGCTGCTACCGCGGGCAAAGACATCGCCGCGGCCTGCCGGTGCGTGGGCAGAATACCAAAAACAACGCCCGCACACGCAAAGGCCCGAAGCGTACTGTCAGCGGCAAACGCAAGAAATAAGGAAAGGGGGTTATCTAATTGGCTCGCAGACAAATTCGTAAGAGAAAAGAAAAGAAGAATATTGAGTATGGCGTGGCCCATATTCAGTCTACCTTTAACAATACAATTATTACAATCACCGATAAGGCCGGCAACGCTATTTCGTGGTCCAGCGCAGGCGCGCAGGGCTTTAAGGGCTCCCGCAAAAGCACTCCTTTTGCCGCCCAGCAGGCTGCCGATGTGGCCGCCAAGGAGGCCATGGTGCATGGTCTGAAGCAGGTTGAATGTTTGGTTAAGGGCCCAGGCTCCGGCCGCGAGGCTGCCATCCGCGCTTTGCAAAGCGCCGGCTTGGAAATCAGCATGATTAAGGATGTTACTCCCATTCCGCATAATGGGTGTCGTCCTCCCAAAAGAAGAAGAGTATAATTTGTTGGTAAAGGAGGAAAAAATCGCATTATGGCAAAAAATATGCAGCCGGTGTTGAAAAGAGCCAGAACTTTGGGCATCGAGCCGGGCTTTGTAGGCATTTACAAAAAATCGAAAAGAAAACCCAAGCAGAACAGACGCAAGCCGAGCAACTATGCTTTGCAGCTGACTGAGAAGCAGAAGGTTAGATTTGTTTATGGTATTCAGGAAAAGCAGCTGCGGCGCACCTTTGCCCGTGCTGAAAAGAAATCCGGCAACGTGGGTGAAAACCTGCTGACCTTGCTGGAGCAGCGCATGGACAACGTGGTTTTCCGCCTGGGCTTGGCCAGCACACGCCGTGAGGCCAAACAGCTGGTTTCCCATGCTCATTTCACCTTGAATGGTAAAAAAATGAATATTCCCTCCGCCACCCTGAAGGTGGGCGATGTGGTGGCAGTGCGCGAGAAGAGCCTGCAATCGCCCAAATTTAAGGCTTTGGCTGAGAATTTGAAGGGTAAAGCCACCCCGGCCTGGCTGGAGCTGGACGCAGCCAATATGTCCGGCAAGGTGGTGGCCCTGCCTGCCCGCGCCGACGTGGACGCGCCGATTGCGGAGCAGCTGATCGTTGAATTTTACTCCCGCTAAGCATAGTATCTGGTGTAGAATAAAGTGGCTTTTGAATAAGGGGGCAATATATTAATGTTTGGAATTGAAAAACCGAAAATCCAATGTATCGATATGTCAGATGACCATTCCCATGGCACTTTTGTTGTCGAGCCGTTGGAAAAAGGTTATGGGATTACGCTTGGTAATTCTTTGAGGAGAGTGTTATTGTCTTCTTTACCTGGCGCTGCTGTATCCTCGGTGCAGATTGAGGGCGTTTTGCATGAATTTACAACCATTCCCGGTGTGGTGGAGGACGTTGCGGATATTATTTTGAACCTGAAGGGGCTTTCGGTTCGTGTTTATGGCTCAGAAGAGCAGATTATCTACATCGAAGCCAACGGCCCCTGCGAGGTGACTGCGGCGGATATTCGGGTGAACTCCGATGTGGAGATTTTGAACCCGGAACATCATATTGCTACGCTGGACACGGATGGCACTCTGTTTATGTCAATCACCGTCAACAAGGGCCGCGGCTACGTGAGCGCCGACAAAAACAAAAAGGAAGGCCAGCCGATAGGGGTTATCCCGGTAGATTCATTGTTCTCCCCGGTGGTGAAGGTGAATTTCCGGGTGGAGAACACCCGCGTTGGCCAGCACACCGACTTTGATAAATTGACGCTGGATGTTTGGACTGACGGCACCATCTCCCCGGATGAGGCTGTGAGCAGTAGCGCGCGCATCTTGACGGATTACTTGCAGCTGTTTGTTTGCTTGTCCGACAATGTGCCGGACGCCATCGGCCTGATTGACACCGAGGACGACGGTCGGGATAAGCTGCTGGAAATGGCGATTGACGAGCTGGATTTGTCCGTGCGGTCTTCCAACTGTCTGCATCGCGCCGGCATCAACACTGTGCAGGAATTGATTCAACGCTCCGAAGAGGATATGATGAAGGTGCGCAATCTGGGCCGCAAATCGCTGGAGGAGGTCATCAACAAGCTGGCCGAAATGGATTTGTCGCTCAGGAGCGGTGACGAATAAGAGTTTTACTAAATAGGAGGAGCATAAATGGCATACCGTAAACTGGGTGTGAAAAGCGCTCATCGCCGGGCCATGCTGCGGAACATGACGACCTCTCTGTTGAAAGAGGGCCAGATTGAAACCACCGTGACCAGGGCCAAAGAGGTGCGCTCCACAACCGAAAAAATGATTACCCTGGGCAAACGCGGCGACTTGCACGCTCGCCGTCAGGCCTTGGCTTATATTAAGGAAGAGGACGTGGTGCGCCGCGTTTTTGACGAGTTGGCTTCCAAATACGCCGACCGTCAGGGCGGCTACACCCGCATTATCAAAACCGGCACCCGTCAGGGCGACGGCGCCCCGCTGGCTATTATTGAGCTGGTTTAAGGCAGAAAACTGTTTTGTATAGCGCCCTGCTCAGCCTGGCCGGAAGCTAAAGTTCCGCCGGCTGCCACGGTCAGCAGACGCGCTTCAAAAAAAGGCAACAAGCAGAAATAAGTCAGGATTTTACTTCGCGGTCCACAGCGAGGTAAGTCCTGGCTTTCCTGCTATACAATGCAAAATTGGTTTACATTTTGGGAGGCAGCGATGTTCCGATTGGAAAATTTGGTTTATGAATACACCGGCGGCCGCCGCGCTTTGGACGGCGTGAGTCTGCAAGTGCCCAAAGGGCAGTGGCTGGCCGTTTTGGGGGCCAACGGCAGTGGCAAAAGCACTCTGGCCCGCCATTTAAACGGTCTGCTGCAACCCACGGCCGGCCGCGTTTGGGTGGCTGGCCGCCCGCTTGAGGAGTACGCCGATATTCAACAGCTGCGCCGCCTGGTGGGGATTGTTTTCCAAAATCCGGACAACCAGATTGTCGGCAATAGCGTGGAGGAGGACGTGGCCTTTGGCCTGGAAAATTTGGGCGTGCCGCGGCCGGAAATGCGCCGGCGGATTGGCGAGGCCCTGCAAATGGTGGGCCTGGCCGGCCGGGAAAAGGTGGACCCTGCGGCCCTCTCCGGCGGCCAAAAGCAACGGTTGGCGATTGCCGGCGCGCTGGCAATGCAGCCGCAGGCCCTGCTACTGGACGAGGCTACTTCAATGCTGGATCCCGTCGGGGTGGCGGAGGTGTTGGAGGTTTTGCGCCGCTTGCATCAGCAGGGTCTAACCATTGTGATGATTACGCACAATATGAGCGAGGTCCTGTTCTGCGACCAAGCGGTGGTGCTGGCCGCAGGCCGCGTGCAGCTGCCGCCCATGCCGCCGGCGGAGCTTTTTGCCCACACGCAGGAATTGGCCCGCTGGCATATTGAACTGCCAGCCGTGACCCAACTGGGCTGCCTGCTGGGCGTTGAGGGCTGCCTGAGCCTGCCGGATTTACTGGCGGCTATGGAGCAAAAGCCGGCAAATGTGGTAAACGCCAAAATTTAGCGAATGGGGAGAGGAGCAGTGGCGATGGCTTTGCGCTTGCAGAACGTTTGCTGCCACTACGGCGGCGAGGGGCCGCTGGCAGTTACGGCGGTGGAGAATATCAGTTTGGAAATAAGCCGGGGCGAGCTGGTGGGGCTGGTGGGGCACACCGGCAGCGGCAAAAGCACCCTGGCCCAGCTTATTTGCGGCCTGATTGCGGCTGACAGCGGCGATATTTGGCTGGAGGATTTGTGCCTGACTCCGCTTAAAAAGCGGCAGCGGCCTAAAGCTATTGACCTGGCCCGGCGGGTTGGTATGGTGTTTCAGTATCCGGAGCACCAGCTGTTTGCGGAAACTGTGGCCCAGGAGCTGGCCTATGGCCCGGAGAATTTGGGCTGGGCACCGGAGGAAATCAGCGCGGCCGCCCAGCATTTGCTGGAACGCCTGGGCCTGCCGGCGGCTCTGCTGGATGTTAGCCCCTACCAGCTTTCCGGCGGGGAGAAGCGCAAGGTGGCCCTGGCCAGCGTGTTGATTATGCAGCCGCCCCTTTTGGTGCTGGACGAGCCCTTTGTGGGCCTGGACGCGGTGGCCCGGCAGGAGTTTTTGCAGCTGCTGCTGGCCTGGCAGGTCGAAAATAAAAGCACGATTATTTGTATCAGCCACGACATTGATTTGCTGGCTACTTTTTGCCAGCGTTTACTGGTTTTAAGCCACGGCCGCTTACATCTGGACGCGCCAATCCGCCAGGCTTTTGACGAGGTGGAGCTGCTGGAGCAGTGCGGCGTGCGCCTGCCCACGGCCCGGCAGGCGGTGCGGGCTTTTCAGGCGGCCGGTTGGCCGGTGGCGGCGGAGGCTTTGACGCTGGCCGAGGCGGCGGCGGCTATCAAGGTGGCCGGGCAGGCAAAGGCAGGTGAGCGTGTTGACGGCTAAAAAGGGTGGGATTCGTTTTGGTTCCTATTACCCGGTGGACTCCCCTGTGCACCGGCTGGACCCGCGGGCTAAAATTTTGGCCATGCTGGCTTTTATGGTCGGCATTTTTATGGTGAATAAGTTCAGCGTGTTTGCCGTGGTGTATCTGGCCGGCTTTGCAATGCTGAAAGCAGCCCGGATTCCTTTGGGCAAGGCTTTGCGTAGTGTGCGCGGGCTGGTGATTTTGCTGCTGTTCACCTCGCTGATTAATATGTTTTTCACGCCCGGTGAGCAGGTGCTTTGGGAATATGGCCCGCTGCATTTGACGGTGGAGGGCTTGGAGCGTAGCGGCCTGATGTTGCTGCGTTTGGTGGCGCTGGTTTCCTTTTCCGGCCTGCTGACTTTTACCACCACGCCGATTGAACTGGCCGACGCGCTGGAAAGTCTGCTGAGCCCGTTGCGCCGCTTTGGCGTGCCGGTGCACGAGTTTGCGATGATGATGACGATTGCCCTGCGTTTTATTCCGGTGCTGTTGGAGGAGGCGGACAAGATTGTGAAAGCCCAGCGTAGCCGGGGCGGCGATTTCCGCAGCGGCAGCTTGCAGCGGCGGCTGAAAAGTGTGATTGCGGTGGTGGTGCCGCTGCTTTACAACGCTTTGAAGAGGGCGGACGATTTGGCGGTTGCGATGGAGGCCAGGGCCTACGTGGGCGGCGAGGGCCGGGTGAGCCTGCGGGAATTGCGCTGGCGGGCCAGGGACACGCTGGCTTTGGGGCTGATGTTGGTTTTTGCGGCCGGTTTGTGCGTCAGTTATTTTTTAGATTTTTAAGTTTTGCTATTGACAAAATTTAATTGCTGAGATATAATAATAACATACCGAGACACGGTAAGTTGTCAGAGAAGCCCTTAGAGCCTAGGCTCTGGGGGCTTTTCGCAATATAGATTTTAAACGGAGGTTTTGTTATGAGCGCTTGGAGAAGTCTTGCTTTTTGGTTGTTTTTGCTATCCTCAGTTTATATTGTAATTGCTTTCTTTTGCCAGGACAATAATCTGTTTTTGTTTTTGGGGCTGATTTTCACCTGCCTGAACTGGCTGCTTTTCATTTATGAGAACCGCCGGCGGCGGAATAAATAGCCCAGGGCGGTTGACAAAGCGGCGGTGGAGTGGTATAATCAAATATGGAAATAAAGTATTAAATTCATTTTTCTCACCTCCTTTTGCCAGAGGCGATAGAATTAATTGTATTATAGCATAGTTTGAATATAAATGGAAGAATTTGCCTGAAAAGGTGTAGTTAACGGCTAAGGATCCAAATCTGAAAGAAAATGCTCAAAGCCGCCTTGCAGTGCAGGGCGGCTTTGCTATTGCTGGATTTAAGCGTTTTTTTTGATTGCATTTTGAGAATAGGCGGCGGGGTTGGCGATAATCTCATTTAAGGCGCTGGCCACCTGAATGCCATAAAGCACCGCGGATTCCGCCGTGGCCGTAACGTAATAAAATACATCGTCTGAGATAGTTTCCAGAATTTCATCAGTTAATGGCCCGCGGAGATTGTCCAGCAGCGCGTGTAGCCGCCTGGCGGAAACGTCAATCATCGGGTTGCTTTTTTCAATCTCTTCCCAGGCCCCGGTTTGCATAATGTGCTCTATAATGTCCATATAAAGAGTTTGCTTAAATTCCATATAAAAAACCTCCTAAAATTATATCAAAAATCTTGAAATAACCTACGGAAGCTGGTATAATAGATTTACCAGCCTCTATAGGTTTCTGGTAATAACAGTATTGCGGAACTTTGTTAGGGTTGGAGCAATACTGTTATTTTTTTTGGCTCAAAAGCAAATGGATACCTTGTCTGATAGCTTCAGCTCTTGTTATGCCATTTTTTTGGCAATAATCATCAAGCTGTTTTTCTGTTTCATCATCTATTCTGACTTTAATATCATTCCTTTTCGGATTTTCCACTTTTGGCCGTCCAGTTCGTGGCGACACCTTATCACCTCACTTTCTGAGGGCCACAAATATATTATAGAATAGGGAACTCAAAATGTCAATAGTTTTAGTAAAAATTTAATTGCCAAAACGAAAGGTACATGCTATAATATTTATACCTCGTGTTTTGGGGTTGGACACTCATGTTTGCTTGCTAGGGCTTTGATGGGTGTCCTTTTTTATTGTTCTTTTAACAATTTGACTGCCTGACGTACTCCCTCGGCACGAGTTATATTTTTAGCTTTACAATAATCATCTAAAATCTGTAATGTTTTGCTATCAAATCTAACGGCAATTTGTATCTGCTTAGGGTTGTCAGTTGGTCTGCCTGTTCTAGGCGACATCTTTTCACCTCACTTTCGCATACCATAAGTATATATTATTGGTATGCAAAAGTCAATACTTTTTTACTAAAAAATTCGGATTGACAAAAACAATTTGAAATGCTATAATAATAAAAAGCATTGTAAGTAAGCGGCCAGTCTTGTTTATTAGTTAAAATTAAATCTTAACAACCGTCACTCGGCCAAGTGGCGGTTTTTCCTATATATTGTTGAGGTAACAATGCGAATTAAACTAACTATTTCCTAAGACGGCACCGACTTTGTAAAAAAATCTTATAGATTTTTCTTCATAAATTTTTTTGTTAATATATAGAGGTAACAATGCGAATTAAACTAACCGTTTCCTATGACGGCACCGACTTTGTCGGTTGGCAGCGACAAAGCCTGCCGGGGGCCAACAATCGCAGCGTGCAGGGAGAACTGGAACGCCAGCTGAAGCACTTGCTGCACCAGCCGGTGAGTTTGCAGGGCGCGGGCCGCACCGACGCCGGGGTGCATGCTATGGCCCAGGTGGCCAGCTTTGAGGCGGAGCTGTGCCTGCCCTTGGAGCGTTTGGCTTACGCCCTGAACAACCGCTTGCCGGCAGATGTGCGGGTTTTGGCGGCGGAGCCGGCGGCGGAAGATTTCCACGCCCGCTTTTCGGCGCACAGCAAGGAGTATCGTTATTTTCTGGTGCTGGGGCAGGCCGCCGGTGCGTTTGATAACCGCTACGCCTGGTTTTGCCCCTATGCGCTGCCACAGCTGGCCCAAATGGCGCAGGCGGCGGCCCTGCTGGTAGGCGAGCACGATTTCCGCCGTTTTTGTGGGCGTAGCGCTGTGGTGAACAGCTATGTGCGGCGGCTGTATCGGGCGGAATTTGGCCCGTGTTTTCCGCCGGACGCACCGCCGCATTTGCGAGCCCTGGCGGAGAGCGGCATGCTTTACTGCTTTCAGGTGGCGGGCAACGGCTTCATCTACAAGATGGTGCGCTTGTTGACCGGGGCTTTGGTGAAGCTTGGCCGTGGGCAGCTAACCCTGCCACAGCTGGCGGAGGCCTTGGCGGCCACAGGGCCCCTGCCGGCGGAGGACGAGCCCTGGCCGCAGCCGCTGGCCCCGGCGGCCCCGGCGGCCCCGGCGCGGGGGTTGTATCTCTGGCGGATTGATTATTAAAAGGAGCGGAAAAAACCAAAAATATTTAGCCAGAAATTTCAGAAAAATGGTTAAAAATTCTTGACAAGCGGCCTTTAAAAGACTATAATTTTAAGGAGCGACACTTGCAGCCCCGTTGGTGTCAGTTTATTGCTTTAATTTGCCGCGCTGTTTGAATCCCACTTGACGGCCTGGCGGATTAAAAAAATTAATTACAGAAGCTTTTTTGAGGAGGAATAACGCAATGCGTACTTTTATGGCAAAGGCGCAGGAGATTGAACGCAAATGGTTTGTTCTTGACGCTGCAAACAAGCCTTTGGGCCGTGTCGCCACGGAGGCAGCACGTTTGCTGAGAGGCAAGCATAAGCCGATTTTCACGCCTAATGTTGATACCGGCGATTTTGTAATCATCATCAATGCCGGCCAGGCTATTTTAACCGGCAACAAAATTAATCAAAAGGTTATGTACAAGCATTCCGGTTATCCGGGCGGCTTGAAGGAAACCCCCTATTTCCGTCTGATGGCTGAAAAGCCGGAACGCGCCCTGGAGGCCGCGGTGCGCGGTATGCTCCCGAAGAATCGTCTGGGCCGCAAAATGATTAAGAAGCTGAAAGTTTTTGCCGGTGCAGAGCATATTCACCAGGCCCAAAAGCCTGAAGTTTGGAATTTCTAGGAAAGGAGCGTGCATAGATAATGGCTGATAACAGATTTTATGGTACAGGCCGCAGAAAGAACGCGATTGCCCGCGTTTGGCTGGCTCCTGGCAGCGGCAATATCACTGTAAATAAGCGTGAGCTTAGCGAATATTTTGGCAAAAAAACCCTGGAGATGATTGTAGAGCAGCCCCTGGCGCTGACCTCTAACCTGGGTAAATTTGATGTTGTAGCCACCGTTAAGGGCGGCGGCACCACCGGCCAGGCCGGCGCGGTGCGCCACGGCATTGCCAAGGCCCTGGTGGAAGCAGACGAGAACCTGCGCAAAGCCTTGAAGGGCGCTGGCTTTTTAACCCGCGACCCCAGAATGAAGGAAAGAAGAAAGTACGGCTTGAAAAAGGCCAGAAAAGCCAGTCAGTTCTCCAAACGTTAGGATATATTCCGCTATATATATCAAAGCAACGGCGTTTCCGCAAAGGGAATGCCGTTGCTGCTGTATGGCGGCCCTTTAGGCAATAGAAAGCCGCCCGGCCGGCGGCCTGGCGGCTTGAAGCTATCTTAAATTGTTTGACGCGGTTTTATTCCTCTTCATCATCGTCCAGGTAGACCAGTTTGCGGATTTTTTCCTCCGGCCAAATCGTGGAGGGGAAGAGAAAAACCTCGTCCTTGCGTTTTTTGAAAATACGATAGGCCTGCAGGGTATTGTCGTAAACATGGCAAATATCGCAAATGTCCACCAAGGCCGGCAACTGGGACAGCGTACGTTGATAGCGGGCCAGAATTTTGTCCACGGGCACATCGTGGCCGCCGTTTCTGGTGCGGGAGCGCACCCGCGCCACATTGATAACCGGGTTGCGGGTGAATATGAAATAACCCCGCACGAAATAACCCTGCTCCTTGGCCCGGCGCAGCAGGTTGAGGTTGCGCTCTGTGGAAAGCACCGTTTCAAAGGTGAAGTCTTGCTTGTGGGCCAGGGCGTTTTCCCGCAGGGCTTCCGCCTGTTGAGCCGCCGTCAGGTCGTCGCAATGGGTGCTGGCCTTGATGACGTCGGCGTTGATATAAATGCCGCGGGTGATGGCCGCTTGAGTGATAGTGCTTTTGCCGGAACCATTGGGCCCGGCGAAAATCACCACTTCCGGTTTTTTGTTATTCATCTTAGCTTACATACTCCCGATGGCCGTCCGGATATTCCAGATAGGCCTGTTCCGTTTCCTCGTCGTAACGGGCCAGGGGCACGCCCTTAATCTGCTTTTCAAAGTCGGCCAACTTAATAGCCATTTGAAAACGCCAAGTCATCTGGTCGTCGGTTACGCCGTCCATAGCGTCCAGTTCAGGGTCAAATGCCGGCTGATATTTGTTGCCGTCAAAAATAAGCCTCTGCTTTTGCGTGGTTTTTTCCATATTCATAACCCTAGCCTCCTGTAAAACTCCATACAAACAATAAAACTTTTCTTTCTATATTATACGCAATGCTGGTGTAAAAAACAAGCTTTTTGCGAAAATTATTTATGCCGGCAAGGAAATCAGAGCCGCCTGGCCGCCGCGTTCGCCTTTGGTGAAGCGGTGCGACCAATATTTTTCCGGCAGGCAGCAGGTGCACTCCGGGCTGAGGGCGATATGCTCCGGCCGCAGGCCGGCTGTTTGCAGCCGCCAGGCGTTGATGGCCTTTAAATCCACCAGGAATTTGCCGGCCTTGCTGTTGTCCGGCTGGATAAACGCCTGCACGCCGGGGCCGAAAGCCTGCTGCATAGCTTGTGGCACGTCGGCGTGGGTGGAAAAGCAGCAACCGCCAATGCCGGGGCCGATGGCTGCCAGGCAGTCCGCCGGGTTGACGCCGTACAGCTGTTGCAGGCGCTGCACCGTTTTGGCGGCAATGTCCTGCTGGGTGCCGCGCCAGCCGGCATGCACTGCCGCCACGGCCGCCGGCCGGCCGGCAACGCTGGGGACGTAAAGCAAAATGGGGATGCAATCTGCGGCGTAGGCAATCAGCGGGCGGCCGGGCTGGTTGGTGACCAGAGCGTCGCACTCGTAGGGCGTAGGGCCGGCCAAATGGAGGCCGGCGTCGGCTGCCTGGGCCTCGCGGATAATATCGCTGTGAATTTGGTGGGTGGAAACCATAGCTTCTGGCGCATAACCCAGCGCGGCAGCCAGGCGCAGGTGGTTTTCTCGCACGTTGGCGGCGCTATCCTTTTTGTGATCCAGATTTAGGCTGGCCTGGGCGCCCTGGCTGACGCCGCCGTGCCGTGTGGTGAAAGCGTGCAGCAGGCCGGCGGCCTCGGCCAGCAGGTTGCTGGTAACATAAATCACACCCCGGCTTTTCTGAGTGGTGAAATCGCCGCGATAAGCAGACGGGGAGATGGCATAAGGGTCGATAGCAGGCATTAAAAGGCCTCCTTTGCTAAACAGTATAAGCTTGAATATTAAGTAATTCGTGATGAGGCAGGGGAAAATCCTGCCTGAAGCGAGGATAAAATAGTGGCAAATGAGGTATTTCCGGCAGGAATTAAGCGCAGGATAAAGAATATAATATAAGTTAAGCAGCGTAACTTTACCCAGCTAAGGGGAATTTATATGGGATTTTTCAACCGATTATTCTTTGATTTTGGTACAAGTATTGGCGTGGATTTGGGCACGGCCAGTATTCTAATTTATGTGAAAAACAAGGGCATTGTGCTTAATGAGCCCTCCGTGGTGGCGATGAACCAGCTGACCCACGAGATTATCGCCATTGGGGCGGCGGCTAAAAAAATGCTGGGCCGCACCCCGGACGGCATTGTGGCGGTGCGCCCCCTGCGGGAGGGCGTGATTGCCGATTACGAGGTGACGGAGCAAATGCTGCGCTACTTTTTGGAGCAGGCCTGCGGCCGCAACCGTATTTTGAAGCCGCGGGTGATGGTCTGCATACCCTCCGGGGTGACGGACGTGGAGGAGCGGGCCGTGAAGCAGGCCGCGCTGGCCTCCGGCGCGCGCGAGGCCTTTTTGATTGAGGAGCCTATGGCGGCGGCCATTGGCGCGGGAATGGATATTTACACCCCCAGCGGCAACCTGGTCTGCGATATTGGCGGCGGCACCACGGACGTGGCGGTTATCTCGCTGGGCGGCATTGTCAGCAAAACCTCCCTGCGGGTGGGCGGCGATAAATTTGACGACGCTATTGTGCGCTACATTCGGCGGGAGCACAACCTGCTGATTGGCGAATCCTGCGCGGAGGATATTAAAAAGAGTATTGGCACAGCCTACATCACCGAGAAGAACAAGGATAATTTTGTGACGGTGCGCGGCCGGGATTTGATGTCCGGCCTGCCGAAGAGCATTAAATTTTCGGCCCCGGAGTGCAAGGAGGCCATCAGCGAAACCCTGGATATGATTATTTTGGCAATTAAGGGCGTGCTGGAGGAAACCCCGCCGGAGCTTTCCGGCGATATTGTGGACCGCGGCATGGTGCTGACGGGCGGCGGTTCTATGGTGGACGGCCTGCCGCGCCTGATTTCCGAGGTGACGGGGCTGCATGTTTATCTGGCGGAGGACCCGGTGGCCTGCGTGGCCGTGGGCACGGGCCGCTCCCTGGCGGTTATGGACCGCAACCCGGAGGGCGGCAGCCTGCTGGCCCGCAAGGCGTTGTAAATAAGAGCGTTGTTTAGTAATGGATTGAAATTGGGAGGTTGGCGTGTGTTGGCGAAAGGGAATGAGCTAAGACATAGAATGCCGCGCTGGAGCGCGGTTTTGCTGCTGGCTATGGCCCTGCTGCTGGGGGCCGGCGCGGCCGTGGGCTCCGCGGACGACCCGCTGGTGACCCGTGGCTGGGTGGACCAGTATATTGCCAGCCAGCTGGCTCCCCTGGAGGCCCGGCTGGAGCAGGCGGCCAGCCAAATGCCGGAAGTGCCCAGCATTAAGCTTTGGATTGGCCGCGATTATCTGCTGAACGGCGAGGAAAAGGTGAGCCTGGATTCCAAGCCCTATTTGGGCGAAACCGGCCGCACAATGGTGCCCCTGCGCGCCTTGGGCGAGGCCATTGGCGCGGAATTTAACTGGGACGGCGAAACCAAACGGGTGGTTTACACCAAAGGCGACAAGGAAGTGGTGCTTTGGGTGGGCCGGGCCGAGGTGCAGGTGAATGGCGAAAAGCTGGCCACCGACTGCGCGCCGGAGCTGGTGAGCGGCCGTTTGATGGTGCCACTGCGGGTGATTACGGAAAACCTAGGCTTTCATCTGATTTGGAATAGCGAGCAGAAAATGGCCTCTCTGCTTTACTTGGGCGGTTAGACGCGTGGGCAAGCCCTCCCTGATATTGGTGGTAAATGGAAAATTTTGTTGAAAAATTGTTGAAAAAATTGCTGAGCCTGATTGTTTTTGTCGTCAGAATGTGCTAAAATACAATAGCTATAATATAATAGTTGAAAATGATTGTAATCTAGTTGCAAATGATGATAAAGGCAGATTTGCCGAATAAAAACTCGAAACAAACGGAGCAAACAAAATGAGTGCAGATAAGGAACAAGCAATTTCACAAAACAGTTGGTGGGGCCGGCATTTTGGCTATCTATCGCCGGAGGCCAAGGCTTGGTTTTGGCTGGTGCTGCTGCTTTTGGTGAGCGGTGGCTTTTATCTGGGCTTTTGGTACAGCTGCCAGCAGCCCAACCCCATCACTGTGCCCTACGTGACGGCGGATAACTATGTGCCCAGCCCGGAGGCCGACCCTCAATTGCCCAGAGATTACTTTGGCGACGACGGGGTGATGACGGTGCTGCTTTTGGGCTGCGATATGCGCGACGGCGAGGCCGCCGGCCGCTCCGATACGATTATGCTGGCCTTTGTGGATATGGAGAGCAAGGCTATCAATCTGCTTTCCATTCCGCGCGATACCAGAGTGGAGCTGGCCGAGGGCAAAGGCACCACCAAAATTAACCACGCTTTTGCTTATGGCGGCGTGTCCCTGACCCGTAAAACCATTGAGAACTTTTTGAACGTGGAGATTGACCGTTACGTGCAGGTGGATTTTGAGGGCTTTGCGGATATTATCGACGCGCTGGGCGGTGTGGATTACGAGGTGGAGCAACGTATGTATCGCCCCTCGGAGAACATTGATTTGCAGCCGGGCTTTCAGCACCTGGACGGCAAAAGCGCCCTGGCCTACGTGCGCTGGCGCGGCACAGCCACGGCGGATATTGGCCGGATTGAGCGGCAGCAGAAGTTTTTGAGCACCGCCCTGGATCAGCTGATGACGACGGGCACCATTCTGCGCCTGCCCCAGCTGATTGGCACCATTAATACATATGTGCAGACGGACTTTTCCCTGAAAGAGCTGACCCTGTTGGTCAACACCTTTAAGGATATGAGCAGCGTCACCTTTAATTCGGCGATGGTGCCGGGCAATGACGATACGATTAATGGCCTGAGCTACTGGATTCCTTTCCCCAACCAAACGGCGGAGTTGGTGCGGCAAATGCAGACCTTTACCTACAATCTGCCGGAACCGGAGCCGGAGGAGCCGACAGAGCCAACCGAGGCGAACGGAGCGCAGACAACAGCCCAATAGCGGGGATTTTTTAAGATTGTGCAAATGAAGCATTGAGGCGCAAGAGGCAGCTATACGATAAGGTAGGAAAACAGCCATAGTAGCGGAGGCTAAAAATAATGGCGGAAATGGAAATTTTAGGCGCAAAAATCAGCGACTATGATATGGTGGAAACGGTTTGTAGCGCAGCGGCTATGATTGACGTGGGCCGGGCGGCAGCCGCGGCCGCCGGAGGGGCCGAGGGCGAGCCGGTGGCTCACCAGATTGTGACGTTGAATGCGGAGATTTTATACAAGGCCCAAACTGACCCTAAACTGTTGGAGGTTATCAATCAGGCGGAGCTGGTGACGCCGGACGGCAGCGGCATTGTAATGGCGGCGCAAAAGCTTTGCAACCGCCAGATTGAACGGGTGACGGGTATTGACCTGATGTTGGAGCTGTGCCGGCAGAGTGCGGCCTGTGGCTGGCAGATTTATCTGCTGGGCGCCAAGCCGGGCGTGGCGGAGGCGGCGGCCCAAAACCTGCACAGCCAGTACGGCGCGAATATTTGCGGCTGGCACGACGGCTACTTCGGCGAGGACGAGCAGGCTTGGATTATCGGTGAAATTAATGAAAAAAAGCCAGATATTCTGTTTGTGGGCCTGGGCGCGCCGCGGCAGGAATTTTGGATTTCCGAAAACCGCAGCCGGCTTAGGGTGCCTCTGCTGATTGGCGTGGGCGGTTGCTTTGACGTTATCTCCGGCAATCTGAAGCGTGCCCCGCTGCTTTTTCAGCGATTGGGTTTGGAATGGCTATGGCGGCTGCTGAAAGAGCCATGGCGGTTTGGCCGTATGCTGGCCCTGCCCAAATTTGTGTTGCTGGTGAACCAAGAGCAACGGGCTAAAAGGCGTTTGGCTGCCGCCAATCAGCCGCAGCCGGGCGTGCGCTTGCAGCAGAATGCCGGCCAAAACGGCAAAAAAGAGAAAAAACTGCCACAGTAAAAATTTGGCGGTGCAAAAAAATTTAAGATAAACGCGCTAAACTGCCAGTTTTTGACGTTTGCGGTTGTAATTATATAAAGGATAGTTTTTTTGTGGTGGCTTAAATAGTTTTTTGTAAGGAGTGATTTATTTTGTTGAAAATTGAGAAGCGAAAAAATTCCCGCTTGGCAATGCTGTTGGCGTTGGCCTTGCTGCTGACCTTGGCCGTGGCCTCGCAGGCTTTGGCGTTTACCGACCTGACGAACAGCAGTGTGGAAACCCAGAAAGCGGTGGACCAGCTGGCGGAGCTGGGCATTTTGAACGGTTACATTGACGATACATTCCGCCCGGACGACAGCATTAACCGGGCCGAATTTGCCAAGGTGGCCAGCCTGGCCCTGAGCCAAAAAACCGGTGTGACGCTGGGCGCGGTGCAGGAGCTGAATTTTGCTGATGTTTCCAATAACGCCTGGTATGCCAAGGACGTGGCCAACGCCGTGGCCCTGGGCTTGATGCAGGGCGACGCGGAGGGCACTTTTCGCCCCACGGATACCGTGAGTCAGGCGGAGGTTATCACCGTGCTGGTGCGCAGCCTGGGCTACACGGAGGGCGAGCTGGCTAATCTGAGCTGGCCGGAAAATTACCTGGAGCTGGCGGGAAATATCGGCCTGCTGACGCCTGCCAGCGTGTTTAACCCTAACGCGCCCTGCACCCGCGGCCAGGCCGCCACTTACGTGGCCCGTATGCTGAGCCTGCCGCAGGCCGACGGCCAGACGACCGAGCCGGTTGAGCCTGAGGAGAACGACCCTCTGCGCCGGGAATTTCAGTATGGTGTGGTGACGGCCCGCACCGGGGAAACCATTACCATTACCCGCTTTGCGGACGGCTTGCAGCAGACCTATCATGTTTCGGCCAACTGCGATTGGCAGATGAACAAGCTGGAGTGCACGCCGGGCAACGTGGTGGCCTTTCAGGTTAGCCGGGCCGGCAGCGTCAGCTACGTTGGCAAAACCAACGTGCTCACCCACAACCAACGGGAGGCGGAGCTGGCCGGCAGCCGGATTAAGCTGAACGGCAAAAACCTTTTGTTGGCTGATGACGCTTCCGTTCTGCTGATGAACAGTGCCGGCGGCGTGAGCAGCGTCAGCCTGGAGCGTTTGCAGGCCAGCGATTACGTGGCGGATTTGCGCAGCTCCGATTATCGGGCGGACGTGCAATATGTGCTGAACAAGGCCGGCGAGGTTGCCTGCCTGCTGATTGGCGATTACCGCGGTCAGGGCCAGCAGATGTTTGGCTTTGTGGAGCAATTTGGCGATGGTAAAGATGGTACTGTTGTGAACTTCTACGGCGATAACACCGATTACCTGTGGAAATACGTCGGCAAGGAGGGCGACCAGGCCCCGGAGGAGAATGTGCTTTACGCCTATCGCTATCGGGCGGACGGCGTGGAGGCTTATCGGGTGAATGTGCTTGACGAGCAAATCCGCGGCACCTACGGCGAGGGCGAGATTGTGCGCTATGCTGGGGATATTTGCCTGACGGAAAGCGGCAAGCAGTTTATTGTGGATTCCGAAACGCAGATTATGAAGATTAGCCTGCGCTCCGACGGCACCATTTACGACGTGACCCAGGAAGACACCGTTTACGGTGGCGACCGCGTGCGCGTGCGCTACACCACCAAATCCGGCTCCAACTACACCGGGCTGGAGGCGGCCTATATTATCATTATTGATACCCTGTAGGCTGGGCTGAAACGATAACAATGGCCGCCGTTTGGTCGGCGCACCGTTGCTTTGCTAATAATTAATAGCGGCGTTTAATTGGACAAACGCCGCTATAATATTTTTTGGAAAAATCGGCGTTGTTAATATTAATTTAAAGTTTAGTTAATATTTTTTCAGTATAATTTGCCTACTACATAATAAAAAGGAAGGTATCCGATATGAAAAAAACACTTAAAAAACCGTGGCTGTTGGCCGGGCTGCTTGTCGCTTTGGCGGCGGCGCTTTTGTGCGGCGGCTGCGGCGGCGATAAGCAAACGGCGGAGCAGGCGGAGCCGGGCATTGCCGTGGAGGTGGTGCAGGCCGAGGTGGGGCAGATTGTGAACTCCACCGTGGTGCGCGGCAACGTGGCGGCTATAGACGACGTGTATGTGGTGCCTAAGGCCCAAGGTGTGGTGCGCTCGGTGAATGTGTCGGTGGGCGATTATATCAGCAACGGCCAGGTTATTTGCCAGTTGGATACGGTGGATTTGCAGACCGCGCTGGCTTTGGCCAAAAGCCAATATGACACGCTGAATACTTCATATCAGGAGGCCGTGAAAAATCGGGATCGTTACGCCGCCCTATACGCCGAGGGCGCGGTTTCTCTGGCTCAGTATGAGCAGGCGGAAACCACGGTGAAAACAATGAATCTTGAGGGCGCGCGCTTGCAGGTGCAGCAAATTCAGGACCAAATTAACAACTGCACGGTGCGCTCCACTATCAGCGGCCAGGTGGCGGAGGTCAGCGTGAACCCCGGCGATATGGCGGGCAGCGGCCCGGTGGCCCGCGTGGTGGACATCAACCAGGTGAAGCTGGTGGCCAATGTGACAGAAAGCGTGCTGACCAGCTTCAGTCAGGGCTTGGAGGTGCCGGTGACTATCGCCGCGGCCTCCGCCCAGCCTTACACCGGCCGGGTGACTTCTATGCCGGTGGCGGCCAACGCCACCATGACTTACCCCGTGGAGATTACCATTGACAACCCCAACCGGGAGATTATGGCCGGCATGTTTGCTGAGGTGAACGTGGTGCGGGAGCAATCGGCGGCGGAAAGTTTGATTATTCCCAAAAGTGCGGTAAACAACGAGAGCCAGGTTTTTGTGGTTGATGCGCAAAACGTGGCCCACCTGCGCGATGTGGAAACCGGCCTTTCCGATGACAACAATGTGGAAATTTTGAGCGGCCTTTCCGCCGGGGAAACTGTGGTGACGGTGGGCGGCTATCTGCTTTCCGACGGGGCGGAGGTGCGCATTGTCAGCAGCGAGAGCGGCGCGGAAAATGAGAGCGACGCGGCTAACAATGAAAACTCTGATAACGAAAACTCCGATAATGAGAACTCCGAAAATGCGGCGGCAGCTGCCAACAACTGAGCGTTAGCGGAGGATATGACAATATGAACATAATTAAAACAGCGGTTAAGCGCAGAGTCACGGTGATGATGATTTTCGTCTGCATTGTGATGCTGGGTTTGGTTTCATTCGGCCGTTTGGGCATGGATTTGATGCCGGATATGGAAATCCCGGTGGCCTTGGTGATGACCACTTACAGCGGCGCGGGCAGCGAGGAAGTTGAGAGCATGGTCACGGAAACCATTGAAACGGCGGTGGCCAGCGTGGAGGGCGTGCAGGATATTTACTCCATGTCCTCCAGCGGCTCCTCAATGGTTATGGTGCAGTACGACTGGGGCACGGATTTGGACAACGCCGGCCTGAACCTGCGGGAGCGGGTGGCGATGGTGGAAAGCTTTTTGCCGGACGGTGTGGACGACCCGATGGTTATGAAGATGAACATGAACCAAATGCCGATCCTGATGATGGCCGTAAACAGCGATTCCAACCTGGCGGATTTAAAGCAGACCATTGAGGACGATATTGTGCCGGTTTTGGAGCGGCAAAGCGGCGTGGCTTCCGTCAACGTGGGCGGCGGCTACGTGAACCAAATCAATGTGACGGTGAACCCGCTGGTGCTGGAAAATTACAACCTTTCCATAGCCGCGATTACCGGGGCCATTCAGGCCAACAATATGAATATGGCGGCCGGCCAGGTGGTGGACGGCGGCAAAAATATGACCATCCGCCTGATGGGCAAATATACGGCCCTCAGCGATATTGAGAATGTGGACGTCGCGCTTCCCACCGGCGGCATTGTGAAGCTGAAAGATATTGCCAGCGTGGAGCTGGTGCCGGAAAAGAACGATTTTGACGTTTACCAAAACAGCAACGAGGCGATGTATATCGCCATCAGCAAGCAGAGCGACGCCAACACGGTTTCCACCGCCAACGCGGTGCTGGCGGCGGTGGCGGAGCTGGAGCAAACGCTTCCCGGCAACGTTACCTTTGTGGCGGCGATGAACCAGGCGGAGATGATTGAAATGTCCATCGATAGCCTGGTAAACAGCCTGCTGACCGGCGCGCTGCTGGCGGTGCTGGTGCTGTTTATCTTCCTGCGCAGCGTGCGCAGCACCTTGGTAATCGCCATTTCCATCCCGATTTCCCTGATTGCCACCTGCATGCTGATGTACTTCCGGGGCATGACCTTTAACGTGCTGACGCTGGGCGGCATGGCGCTGGGCGCGGGCATGATGGTGGACAGCTCAATCGTTATTTTGGAGAACATTCAGCGCCTGCGCACCCAGGGGATGAGCGGCTTTGACGCGGCGGTGAAAGGCGCCAGCCAGATGATGCTGGCGGTTATCTCCTCCACCTTAACCACCGTGGCGGTGTTTTTGCCCATCAGCTTCACGGAGGGCATGGCTTCTGTGCTGTTTACGGATATGGCCCTGACGATTACCTTTGCCATGCTGGCCAGCCTGTTTTCCGCCATTGTGCTGGTGCCGATGCTGTGCGCCAACCTGTTGAGGCCGGAGGCCAGCTATAGCACGGAGGGCCGCGGCCTGAAACCAATGATTGGCAAGATGCAGAACGTGGTGGCCGGCTGGTTTGAAAAGCTGAACCAGGTTTATCATAAAATGCTGCTTATCAGCCTGCGCCGGCGCAAAACCACCGTGCTGGCCATTGTGGGCCTGCTGATTGTTTCCTGCGGCCTGCTGGGCGTTGTGGGCTTTGAGTTTATGCCGGCCACCTCCAGCAACCAGATGACGGTGAACCTCACCCTGGAGGACGGCGTGGCCAAGGAGGAAACCGCCAAGGTGGCCGCGCGGGCGGAGGCCATCATCAATGAGGTGATTGGCAGCGATTTGACGAATAATATGATGATTGTGGGCGGCCAGGCCGGCATGGGCGGCAGCGGTGAAAACGTGGCCCAGTATATGCTGACCCTGAAAAAGGACAGCGAACGCGAGCAGGACATTAACCTGCTGGCGGATAACCTGCGCACCCGCCTGGCTGATTTGGCCGGCGTGGAGGCCAGCGTCAGCGTGGGCGATATGATGAGCATGAGCAGCTCCACCAGCAGCGGCGCTTCCTTGAGCATTTACGGCGAGGATTTGGCAACTCTGAAAGAACTGGGCGACCGAGTGGCGGCGATTATGGAGAGCATGCCAGCGGCCAGAGAGGTGGAAACCAGCCTGGACGACGCCCTGCCGGAAATTAACCTGAACATCAACGCCAACAAGGCGGCTCAGCTGGGCATGACGGTGCCGCAGGTGGCTTCCAGCATTAATTCATACGTAAGCGGCGTGACGGCCGGCAAATTTACCCAGGCTGACGGCACCGAGATTGACATTGAGGTGCAGGTGCCGGAATATTACCAGGATAACCTGGATTTGATTTTGAACCAGCGGATGACCTCGCCTGCCGGCCAGATTTACCGCTTAGGCGATGTGGTTTCTGTGGAGCAGGGCAGCGGCCCGATTTCCATTAACCGCATTAATCAGGAGCGCTACGTAACCGTCAGCTGTTCCCTGGTGGGCCAGGATTTGGCCAGCTTCACCAGTGAGCTGAACCAGCGCCTGGACGCGGAGCTGGTGCTGCCGCAGGGGTATCGGGTGGTATCGGAGGGCAGCTTTGAGGATATGGTGGAGGCTTTCAGCAGCCTGCTGCTGGCCCTGCTTTTGGGCTGCGCCCTGATTTATATGATTATGGCGGCGCTGTATGAATCGTTCAGCCAGCCGTTCATCATCTTCCTTTCCATTCCCACGGCCTTTATCGGCGCGTTCTTTGGCCTGTTCATCACCGGCCACGCGCTGGACGTGACGGGTATGATCGGCTTGATTATGTTGGTGGGCATTGTGGTAAACAACGGCATTGTGCTGGTGGACACCATCAACCAGCTGCGGCGGGAGGAGGGCAAAACCCTGCACCAGGCCATTTTGATTGCCGGCCCGCAGCGTCTGCGCCCTATTTTGATGACGGCGCTGACCACTATCCTTTCTATGCTGCCAATGGCCTTTTTCGGCAGCGACGGCGGCCAGATGGCGGCCGGCATGGCTATTGTGGTTTCCTTTGGTTTGGCGGTTTCCACCATGCTGACATTGCTGTTTGTGCCGGTGATGTATAGCCTGTTTGAGGACGGCGCAAAGAAGCTGGGCATGCGCAGCGCGAAATCCAAAAACGGTCTGCACGCCGACGAGGAAGCCACGGCGGCGGTTTAACAGAAATTCCCGCTTGCTTTTTTGACAAAATAAGCGAATTGTTTAGTTAAGACGGATAACAGTTGTGTTATAATTAATAATAAGAAAAAAAGATTGTGTTAAAAAAATGTGATAAAGCTTTTGGGGGGAAAATTAAAATGAGTAAGATACCTTTCAAAAATGTGGCCCTGGGGTTGGCGCTGGCGGGCAGTCTGTTTTTTGTCCAGCCGCAAACGGCGGAGGCCAAACTGCTTTCCGGCAAGGAGCCAACGCCGGAGGAGGCAGCTGTGCAGGAAGCGGAGCAGGGCAGCCCCAAGGTGGAGGCCCAGCTGACCGGCGAGGCCCGCTCCATCTCTCTGGACGAGGCGATGGATTTGGCTTTAACCAACAGCCCAACGGTGCTTTCCGCTAAGAACGATTTGGCTTCGGCCGAGGTGGCGGCGCAAAAGGCGGCCAGCCAATCCAGAACCGCTAAGCAGGTGGCCCAGATTACCCTGCCCACGGTGACGATGCCAACTCCGGTATACACAGATGAAACGCATACGAGTGTGAGCTATGTGCCAACTACTTCCGGCGGCGGTAAAGCTATGGCCAAAGACCAAACCTACTATGCCGCCACGGTTTATGGCCCGGAGGCCACCAAAAAGGCGGTGGAGATTCAAACCTATGCCGTGGCCAGCCAGGAGGCGGCTTGCAGCCTGCAAACCATTCAGGCTTATTACACCGTGCTTTGCGACGGTCAGGCGGAGCAATCCGCTTTGATGGCTTTGGAAAAGGCCCAGAATCAGTATAACGTGGTGGAAAGCCGCTTGAATCAGGGCATGGCCACCAAGTTGGAGCTGCTTTCCGCCCAGGCGCAGGTGAACGGCGCGCGCACAGCCCTGGAGGCCAGTCGGGCCAAAACAGTGCAGGACAAACGCAGCCTGAGCGTGATTATGGGGCTGGACCCGGAAACCAACTGGTCACCCACCAGCCAGCTTACTTATGAGCCTTTGCTGATTAAAGACGTGAACGAAAAGGTGCAGGAAATGGTTGCCACCTCGCCTATGGTGCAGTTGACTAAGGTGGTTTTTGAATTGGCGGATATAACCAGAGATAACACGCTGGTTTCAATGCCCTCTTTCACCTATGACGGCAAAACGGCAGAGTTGACCTATCAAACCGCTCAGATTGAATATGAAAACGCCCAAAGCGTGGCCTACACCAGCGCTAAAGCGATGCTGGAAAATCTGAGCCTGGCCAGGGAGCAATATGAGGTTTACAATGAAACGCAGGCCTTGCTGGAGGAGGTTTACCGGCTGGCGGTGCTGCAATACGAAAACGGCCTGAACACTCAGAACGATATTCAGGCGGCGGCGGCTGATTTGGCCAGCAACGACAGCCAACGGCTTTCCGCTCTGCTGCAATATAACATTGCCAAAACGGCAATCGAGCAGGGTTTGGTGAGCACCAGCAACTAAAAAATGCCCTGGTGAATAGCAAAAGTAAATTTTTGGCAGCAGGTTTTTGTAAAAACCTGCTGTTTTTTTTCTAAAAACAGTTGAGGAATTGCGCGAAAACGTTTATAATAAAATAGATACCTGTTGATAGTTGTATTTTATGCTTTAAAAAGGAGGATTACAATGTTTAAGGAAAAATTGGGAACTGGCAGCGGAGCTTTGCTGGTGATAGTGGCGTGCTTTTTGGTGGCTCTGCTGGCCTGGCCGGCCGGCGCACTGGCGGCCGAAAAAACCACGGAGGACGGCTATGAGTATTTTGTCACAGACAGCGGCACGGTGATTAAGAGGCCGGTGCAGAGCGAGCGGCCCAAGGACCACACCACGGATTCCGGCAGCAACACTGCCAAGCCCAACAGTATCTCCCAGGACAGCCTGATGATAACCAAGCTGATGTTGGAGCAGGGCAAGGTGGATTTAGCCAATTTGGATATGACCCAATCGGCCAGCAGCAAAAGCGTTTTTGTGGAAAAGGCGGCGATGGAGTACGCCGCGCAGCAGAATATGGAAATTGGTATGATTACCAACTTTGTCACGGTACGCCTGCCGGTTTCATCGATTGTAAATTCCGATTACTGGAAGCGGGCCGCCACCTCCAGCCGGAGTTTTCACTTCTTTTTCCGGGTGGATGATGTGAAAGGCTTGGATCTCTCCCGGGAGTATCGCACCTCGGAGCAGGTGCGCCTGAGCGCCTGGCCGGTTTCGCAAAAGGCGGTGGAGCTGGAGATGTATTTGCGCGGCTCCGACAACACGCATACTTACATTGAAACGCTGGACAATGCGGATATTACGATTGTTTACAATTATATCAACAATTATCGCACGGTGAACAGCCGCTATCCCCAGCAGACGCTGGCTTTCCTGTGGTGTGACACGGAGCGCAAGCTGAAATCCATGTATACCACAAACGAGCTGATTGCCACCCATACGGACACGGAGAACCAGACGATGGAAATCCGCACGCCCTACGCCTTCGGTTGTTATTTGATGGTCAGCCAAACTAATGCGGACAACCGCAAAACGCAGCTGGCGGGCGCGGCGAAGCCGGGCCAGGTGAACACCGCCGGCGTGCCGGCCTGGGCCGCTGCCGACGTGGGTGCCTTGCAGGCGGTTTCCGTGGTGCCGGAGGACCTTTCCGGCAAAAAGTTCAACGAGCCGATCAGCCGCGGCGAACTGGCGGCCTATCTGACCAACGTGTTGGGCCTGGGCGACGACGGTCAGGCTTTAAGTAATCCCTTTAAGGACGTGACGGAAAGCAATCCGTACTATCAGGATATTTTGCTGGCGGCCCGCGCCGGCCTGCTTTCCGGCCGCACGGCGGACAGCTTTGCGCCGGAGGCGGCCCTGACGCGGGAGGAGCTGGCCTGTCTGTTTACACGGGCGATGAGCAAGGCCGGCCACAGTTACTCTACTGAGCGCAGCAAGCTGGCGGCCATGCGCGACGCCGACCGGGTTTCCGCCTGGGCCAAGGACAGCGCGGCGGCCTGCCTGAATACCGGCTTAATCGGCGGCACGGACGGCAACCGTTTTGCCCCGCAGCAGAACACCACCTGGGCGGAGGCCGTGGTGATGCTGAACCGTTTATATAACATTGTGCATTAAGGGAGGCAGGATTTTTGAGCAGTTTGAGCAATTCTAGCAATAATAAACGGGAGGTTTGGCGTTGGCCTTTGTATCTGTTGATTGCCGTGGGCGTGCTGGCTTCCCTGGCAGTGGCGGGCGAGCGTCTGGCAGCGGAGGCCGGCAGCAAAACCACTCTGCTTTCCTTGGAATGGGGGCAGCTTAAAGATAATGCGGCCCGCAACGGTTGCACGGTGGAGGAGGCCTTGCAAAAGCTGACCAAGGACGAGGCCGGCCGGCCGCTGGTTTCCGGCGTGGTCTATAAGGAGCCAATGCTGATTGACTGGCAAAACGGCGGCTACTTGCAGGTGCAGACCGGCGCGCAGCTGCTAAACGATGTGCGCGTGGGCGGCTGGGAGATTGTGGAGTCTTCAAGCGATGCGCAGACGGAACCGCTTGAGGTTTTCAATAATAACAACAATAATATGCCAAATTTGCCGGTGGCGGCGGAGGCCGAGCCGCAGATTGATAATAATCACAATTACGTGTTATGCTATGACGAGGAGCAGCAGCAGTTGGTTTACAACAACCTGCAATATAAAACCTCGGCTCAAAATGTGCTTTACACTATGGAGAACGCGGAGGAGGAGCTGCTCTTTGTGGTGGGCACCACCTATCCCTACACGGATTTAACCAGC
Organism: Bacillota bacterium; assembly: GCA_021769035.1. Classification (GTDB taxonomy): domain Bacteria; phylum Bacillota; class Dehalobacteriia; order UBA4068; family UBA4997; genus Avidehalobacter. The sequence goes on from JAETTP010000007.1 coordinate 50,115, forward strand.
CTGGGCATTGGCTTCAGCCGGGATGAGGCGGAGTTGATTCAAAGCTTTGGTTTGGGTTTGGTGCTTCAGGTGCGTAGCTGGCCCAGCGTGGACGAGCAATCGCTGGATTTCGTTTTCGGCGATTTGCGCAGCCTGGGCGCGCAGGCGGTGGGCTTTAACGATAACGACCTGCCCGGCGTGCAACAGGCTAACTGGCCGGAGCTTTCCCGCCGAATGGCGGATATTTTGCAAGCCCAAAAGCTACCCTCTATGTCGATTGAATTTTTCAAACAAACCGGCCTGCAAACCTTTTTGCAGAAGATGGATTATAATATGGTGCGCATGCACCCGGTTTCCGAGGGTGAGCTGCCCAAGCTGAGCGATACCCGCTTGCAGGAGCGCTTCGCTTTGGCGGCCAACGAGCGCGGTATGGACGTGATGTTGCTGCGCCTGCGCTCCGGCCAATCGCTGGAGGACAGCGTGGAATATATTACCGCCGTGCGGGACGCTATCCAGGCCAAAGGGGTGACGACCAACCGCATGACGGTGGTGCCGGATATGCAGGGACACGGTTGGGCCCTTTGGGCGGCGCTGGCCGCGGTTTGGGCCGGCGGCGTGCTGCTGCTGAAAAGCTTTGGCTTGCGTAAAACGGCTTGGCTGCTGCCCTGCCTGGGGTTGGTGCTGGCGGCCGGTCTGCTGGTTATTGGCCGTGGCTATCTGACCCAAAAGCTGGCGGCCTTGGCGGCCGTGGTGATCTTCCCCTATTTGGGCGTGGCCTCAGCGGCCCGGCCGGAGGGGCGCAGCCTGGCGGCTTCTATCCTCACCTTATGCCGAATCACCCTGGTTTCCCTGATTGGCGCGGCCCTGGTGGTGGGCACGCTCTCCGAGCGCAGTTATATGTCGGCCATCAATGTGTTCAGCGGCGTTAAAGTGGGCCAGCTGGCTCCCCTTTTGCTGCTGATGATTTACCTGCTTTATCAAATTGCCGAGGAGCACGGCGGCGCCGGCTATCTGCTGGTGGGCTGCTGGCGGCTGCTGCAAAAAAAGGTGACTATCGGCCTGGTGCTGCTGGCCGGCCTGGCTGCTGCCATGCTGCTTTACTATATGCTACGCACTGGCAACACCGCCGTGGGCGTTTCCGATTTGGAACGCAGCTTCCGGGCCTTTTTGGATAAGGTTTTGCAGGTGCGGCCGCGCACTAAGGAGTTTATGTTTGCGCACCCGATTATGCTGGCGATTTTGTATTTTGGCTATCGCAAGCAGCTGTGGCCCTTTGTGCTGCTGGGCGCTATCGGCCAGGTGAGCCTGGTGAACACCTTTGAGCATTTGCACACCCCGCTGGCGGTGAGCCTGGTGCGCACCGGCAACGGCCTGGTTTTGGGCGCGCTGCTGGGTGTGGTTTTGATTTATCTGTTGAAATATCCGGGCGGTTGGCTGTTACGCAAGGGGCAGGAGGTGGCCCGCTTGGCTGCGGAGGCCGACGCTAAGGAGGAGAGCCAACGTGTCGGCTAACGCAAAAAAAATTATTCTATCCGGTTACTACGGCTTTGCTAACGCTGGGGACGAGGCGGTGCTGGCGGCCTTATGCCAGATTTTGCAGGAGCGGCTGCCGCAGGCTCAGCTGGTGGTGCTTTCCGCCCAGCCGGAACAAACGGCGGCCGCCTTGGGCGTGCGGGCGATTAACCGCTGGGACAAGGCGGCTTTGCGGGCGGAATTGCAAGAGGCGGCGCTGTTCTGTTCTGGCGGCGGCAGCCTGCTTCAGGACGTTACCAGCGTGCGCTCCGTGTGGTATTATACCTCACTGTTGAGGCTGGCCCAAAAGCAGGGGGTGCCGACCATTGTGCTGGCGCAGGGCCTGGGGCCGCTGAACACCCGCCTGGGCCGTTGGCTGACCCGCCGGGCTTTGAGCCGCTGCCGCCTGCTCAGCTGGCGTGACGCAGCCTCTTTGCGTTTGGCGGCGGAGATTATGCAGAATGGAAGCGGGGACGACAGCCTGCCTAGTTATCAGGTTTGCGACCCGGTGCTGCTTTGGCGGCCGGAGTTGCCGGAGGCGACGGCGGATTTGGCGGAGCCTGCGGGAGGCAGCCAAGGCCCTACGGTTGCTTTGGCCCTGCGGCCCTGGCCGGGGCTTACGCCCGGCGCGGCGGCCCAGTTGGTGCAGCTTTTGCAGCAGGCCGGCTGTCAAGTGGCTTTGCTGCCCTATCACCAGGGCGAGGACGAAAAGCTGGCGGAGCAGATAAACGCCGCTTTGCGGGCAGCCGGGCAGGCTGAGGCGGAGGTTTGGCCTGCCGCTACGCCGCAGCAGGCTTGGGCCGCGGTGGGCCGGGCGGATTTGCTGTTGGGCATGCGCCTGCACTCGCTGATTATGGCGGCGGCGCAGGGCGTGCCGGCGGTGGCCGTCAGCTACGACCCTAAGGTGGAAGCTTTTGCCCAGGCTGTGCAAATGCCTTTAGCGGCGGGTGGGGTCAGCCTGCCGGCGGAGCAGGTAGCGGCGCAGCTTTTGGCGCGCTCTGCCCAGCCGCAGCGGCTGGCTTATCCGCTGGGGCCCTTGGTGGCCAGCTGGCAGCCGCTTTTGGCGGCCATCTGCCGGATTGTCGACGGCAAATAAGCTTGCAAAATGAACCGAGGCGTATTAATTTGCGTCTATATATAATAATAATAATAGAAGAAACAGGATTTTTTTAGGATTAAATAACAACATGGCAAAGAATATTTTAAAGGCAACCAGCGTGGTGCTGGTGATGAACCTGGTGGTTAAGCTGCTGGGCTTTTTGCGGGAAACCAGCCTGGCCAACGCATTTGGCGCAGGCCCGCTTTCCGACGCTTATCTTTCGGCCTACACAATCCCGTACTTTTTGCAGGCCATTTTGGGCTATGCGCTGGTGACGGCAGTGGTGCCGATTTTGACTAAATATCTGGTGGCCGGCCAAAAGGAGGAGGCCTCCTATGTGGGCAGCGCCATCATCAACCTGACGGCGGTGGCCCTGGCCGGGGTGACGCTGATTGGCATTATCATCTGTGATTGGCTGGTGAAGTTGCTGGCCCCCGGCTACGGGCCGGAGCAGGCGGCGCTGACGGCCAATCTGGCCCGCATAATGTTCCCCTCGGTGGTGTTTATGGGCGTGGGCATGGTGCTGACGGGCATTTGCAACGCGCATTATCGCTTTGCGGTTTCCGCCTTTGCGCCGGGTATGTCAAACATTATTATTATCGTGTCGCTGCTGTTTTTCAGCGCGAGTTACGGCATTTTTGGCGCGGCCTGGGGCACCTTGCTGAGCTTTGCCGGTTTTTTTGTTATTCAAGTGCCGGTGCTTTGGCAAATCGGCTTCAAATACCGCCCGGTGCTGGACTTGAAGCACCCGGACGTGCAACAGCTGCTGCGGGAGATTGGGCCGATTGTGCTGGGCGTGGCGGTGAACCAGATTTACTTTGCCGTCAACCGGATTTTTGCCTCCGGCCTGGCCGAGGGCACGATTTCCAGCATTAATTACGCCAACAAGCTGATGATGTTGCCGCTGGGCATTTTTGTGGCCGCGGTGGCCAACGCGATTTACCCGGCGCTGGCGGAGTTCTCGCTACGCAAAAACCGGCAAAGCCTGGCCGGCACGATGAAGGGCGGGCTGGTTTCCGTGATGTTGGTGGCGATTCCGGCGGCGGTGGGGCTGGCCCTGCTGGCGGAGCCGATTATCGAGCTGCTTTTTGAGCACGGCAATTTTGACCACGAAGCCACCCTGGCGACGGCTTGGGCCTTGGTCTGCTTCACGCTGGGCCTGGTGCCGATGGCCGCCAATATGGTGATAACCCGCGTGTTTTACGCCCTGGAGGACGTGAAAACGCCGGTGCGCATTGGCGCGCTTTCCATTGTGGTGGACGTGCTGCTGAGCCTGGCGCTTTACAAAACGATGGCTTATGGCGGCGGCGGGCTGGCCTTGGCAAACTCACTGGCGGCCTTGGTTTGCTGCCTGTTGATGTATTATTATTTGAAGTTTAAGGCTCTGCCGGAGCTGGCGCGGCAAAGCATGCTGCCCAGTCTGCTGAAGATTGCCCTGGCGGCGGCTTTGATGGGCGCGGCGGTTTGGTTGACGGCTAATCTGCTGCCCTTGGGCAGTGCGCTGCTGAAAACCGGCGTGGGCATTTTGGCTGGCGTGGCGGTTTACGCGGCGGCGGTGCTGGCTTTGCGAATCCCGGAAACCCAGCTTTTCCTTGACAAGCTGGCGGCCAAACTGCGGCGGAGGTAAAATAGGGTGACTCGTTTGTTAATTTCCTGCCTGGTGGCCTTGTTGGTGGGCTTGCTGATGACCCGCGTCGCCAAGGCGCTGGCCCTGCGCTTTGGCGTGGTGGACAAACCGGACGCCCGCCGGGTGCACACCGGCGTGGTGCCGCGCATGGGCGGCCTGGGTATATACTGCGGTTTTGTGGCGGGGTCTTTGGTTTATATGCTCTCGCACCCCAATCTGACGCTGGCCGGCGAGCCTTTGGGCCTGCTGCTTGCCGCCACCATTGTGTTTATCACCGGGCTGGTGGACGATGTGCGCAGTATTCGGCCCACCACCAAGCTGGCCGGGCAGCTGTTGGCGGCTCTGGTTTTTGTGGCCTTTGGCGGCTACGTTAAATTTTTGAGCAATCCCTTTGGCGGCGATATAATCTACGTGGACTACTGGGGGATCCCGGTGACCTTGCTTTGGCTGGTGGGCATCAGCAACGCCGTCAACCTGATTGACGGGCTGGACGGCCTGGCTAGCGGCGTCAGCATTATTTCCGCCTGCACTCTGGCTGTGGTTTCGCTCTCTCATGGCTACAATCTGCCGGCGGCTCTGCTGTTTGTGCTGGCGGCGGCCACGCTGGGCTTTTTGCGCTACAACTTTAGCCCGGCTAGCATTTTTATGGGCGACAGCGGCTCCCTGACGCTGGGCTTTGTGCTGGGCGCAATTTCGATTATGGGCTTTGCCAAAGGGGCCACCATTGTGGCTTTGGTTATCCCGATCCTGATTTTGGCTATTCCGATTATGGACACTTTTTTTGCCATAATCCGCCGGCTGGTTGAGCACCGGCCGATTATGCAGCCGGACAAGGGGCATTTGCACCACCGCCTGCTGGCTAAGGGGCTTTCGCACAAGCAGACGGTGCTGATAATTTACGCTATCACGATGTTTATGGGCTGCATTGCCATTTTAATGCCGCTTTTGAGCCCGCTGGTGAGCGTGCTGCTGGTGCTTGGCGCGTTGGCGTTGGTATTTTTGGGGGCGCGCGGCTTGGGCATTTTGGGCGTTAAGGCGGGAGGCGACAAACCGGTGGCCGCCGAAACGGCAAATAACGAGCAAAGTAATGAGCAAGCGGAATAATTTTGTAAGAAAAATTTGCAAAACTGGCGGAAAAATCTGCAAAAGAATATTGAAAAAGCGGACAAATTGGGGTATAATTAATAAGGTTAATATTTAAATTGAAAATTACGGGCGGTTTGACGGGATTTGTCGCTGCTCTGCGGATAACTAAAGGGGGATATTATTGTGCCGAAGCCGAATGCAAGAGGAAAGGCTGCACTGCTGATTATCGCAGCAATTATTTTTCTGGTGGTGGGCTTTGTCTGCGGGCAAATTGTGAAAGCGCTGACCACTCTGCCGGGCGACGCCGACGACCCGGTGGCTACGCAAAGTTATGTGGAAACTCAGCTGGGCGAACGCCTGGCCACTTTGACGACCCGTCTGGAAGAGGTGGAGGCGGAGCTGGCCGCACTGAAAGGCGGCAGCACCAATCCAAGCGGTAACTCAGGGACGAGTAATCCCGGCGCAAGCAATCCGGGCAGCAGCACGACCCAGCCCAATAACAGCAGCACTACTTCCAGCGGCCAGACTGTGCGCATTACCGGCAGCACCGTGAACGTGCGGCGCGGCCCCGGCACCAACTATGAAAAGGTTGGTTCTATGTCCCGCGGTGATACGGCCACCCTGCTTGGCACCGAGGGCACCTGGTATCGGATCCAAACCGGCAACATCACTGGCTATGTTTCCTCGGAATATGCTTCCGTGCAGTAGTCTGTTTTCTGAAATCGCAACCAAACCCTTTCTGCTTTGGCGGAAAGGGTTTTTTGTTTGCCCCAATAAAGAGTGGTTATTATTAGTCCTAATTTAATATGAAAAAAAGTTTAAAAAAAACTGAAAAAAACGAAAAAGTGTGTTGACAAGTGGCCAAATGCTTGTTAAAATATTTAAGTACGCTATTCTGGGAGGTTAATGCCGAAATGGATTTGAGCGGCTTACAGGCTGCACGGAAACGCATTGGCGTGAAGCAGACAATTAAAGCTTTGGAATCAGATTCTGTAGCGTTGGTATATATTGCCGGAGATGCTGACCGGCAAGTTACCGCGGAGGTGGTGGCTCTGTGCTTGGTGAAAGACATTGAGCTGGTGGAAATCCCCACCCGCGCCGAGTTGGGCAACGCTTGCGGTATTGATGTGGGCGCAGCGGTGGTTGCGCTTTTGAAATAGCGCGCAGGGCAGTCGGCCAGGAACGGGCTGGGCTGCCAGGGTTGCTTTACAAAAAAAATATCTATTTACTATCCGTTGGATAGGCCTGGCCCGCCAGCATTGCGGCAGGCGGCAGGCTTTGTTTTTACGGGGAAGGAGGTGGCGGTTTTGCCTACAATTAGCCAATTAGTCAGAAAAGGTCGTCAGAGTGTGGAAAAGAAATCTACCGCGCCGGCGTTGAAGGAATGCCCTCAGAAGAGAGGGGTTTGCACCAGAGTTTATACGACTACGCCTAAAAAGCCTAACTCCGCGTTGAGAAAGGTAGCCCGTGTGCGCTTAACTAACAACATTGAGGTTACGGCGTATATTCCCGGCATCGGCCACAATTTGCAGGAGCACAGCGTGGTGTTGGTGCGCGGCGGCCGTGTTAAGGATTTGCCTGGCGTGCGTTATCACGTGGTGCGCGGCGCTTTGGACGCAGCCGGTGTTGCCAACCGTATGCAGGCGCGTTCCAAATATGGCGCCAAGCGGCCTAAGGGCGGCGCCAAGAAGTAAGAGCCGGATTTTCGGGGCTTGTTATTCATTTTAAGGAGGTAGGGAAATGAGACGTACAAGTGCGCCCAAACGCGACGTTCTGCCGGATCCGGTCTATAATAGCGTTATCCTGACGAAATTTATCAATCAGGTGATGCTGGACGGAAAAAAAGGCGTGGCAGAGAGAATAGTTTACGGCGCTTTTGAGATTATAAAAGACAAAACCGGCAAAAACCCGATGGAGGTTTTTGACGAAGCTATGAAAAATGTTATGCCGGTGCTGGAGGTTAAGGCCCGCCGCGTGGGCGGCGCCAACTATCAGGTGCCGGTGGAGGTGCGGCCGGAACGCCGCCAGACTTTGGGTATCCGTTGGCTGGTGAACAACACCAGAAAACGCGGCGGCAAATCCATGCAGGAAAAATTGGCCGCCGAGCTGATGGACGCTGCCAACAACGTTGGCGCATCTGTGAAAAAGCGCGAGGATACGCACAAGATGGCCGAGGCCAACCGGGCTTTTGCACATTATCGTTGGTAATTGGAGGAAAAAATGCCAAGACAGAACTCTTTGGAGAACACCAGAAACATTGGTATTATGGCCCATATCGACGCCGGCAAAACGACTACCACCGAGCGTATTCTGTTCTACACCAACAGAGTGCATAAAATCGGTGAAACGCACGACGGCGGTGCGACTATGGACTGGATGGTGCAGGAGCAGGAGCGTGGTATCACTATCACTTCCGCTACTACAACTTGTTTCTGGAAGGGAAACCGCATTAATATTATTGATACGCCCGGCCACGTGGACTTCACCGTTGAGGTGGAACGTTCTCTGCGCGTGCTGGACGGCGCTGTGGCTGTGTTCTGCTCCGTGGGTGGTGTGGAACCGCAGTCGGAAACGGTTTGGCGTCAGGCCGATCGCTATGGCGTGCCGCGTATCGCTTATATTAACAAGATGGACCGCACCGGCGCGGATTTTATGCGCGGTGTGAATATGATTAAGGAACGCCTGGGCGCCAACCCGGTGCCGATTCAGCTGCCGATTGGCTCTGAGGATAAATTCGTGGGTATCATTGATTTGGTACGCATGAAGGCGGAAATTTATAAGGACGATTTGGGCAAGGAGATTGAGGAAGCGGATATTCCGGCGGATATGCTGGAATTGGCCCAGGAATATCGGGAAAAAATGCTGGAAGCAGCAGCGGAAAGCGACGAAGACCTGATGATGAAGTATCTGGAGGGCGAGGAGCTGACCGAGGAGGAAATCAGGGCCGGCTTGCGCAAAGGCACTATCGACGTGACTATGACCCCGGTGCTTTGCGGCTCCTCCTTTAAGAACAAAGGCGTGCAAATGCTGCTGGACGCGATTGTCGATTATCTGCCCAGCCCGGTGGACGTGCCGGACATCACCGGCATTAACCCGGAAACGGGCGAGGACGATTCCCGCCCCAGCTCCGACGACGCACCCTTTGCCGCTTTGGCTTTCAAGGTGATGACCGACCCCTTTGTGGGCAAGCTGACCTACTTCCGGGTCTATTCCGGCACTTTGCAGGCCGGCTCCTATGTTTACAATTCCACTAAGGGCAAAAAGGAGCGCGTTGGCCGTCTGTTGCAAATGCACGCCAACAGCCGCGAGGAGGTTTCCGAGGTGCATGCCGGCGATATTGTGGCAGGCATTGGCTTTAAGGACACCACCACCGGCGACTCTCTCTGCGACGAGAAGAATGAAATCATTCTGGAATCTATGGAATTCCCGGAACCGGTTATCGACGTGGCTATCGAGCCCAAAACGCAGGCCGACCAGGAGAAGATGGGTATTGCCCTGGCCAAGCTGGCCGAGGAGGACCCGACCTTTAAGGTGCACACTGACAAGGAAACCGGCCAGACGATTATCGCCGGTATGGGCGAGCTGCACCTGGAAATTATCGTTGACCGCCTGCTGCGCGAGTTTAAGGTGGAGGCCAACGTGGGCCAGCCGCAGGTGGCTTACAAGGAAACTATCCGCGGCAAGGTTACCGGCGTGGGCAAGCATGTGAAACAGTCCGGCGGCCATGGCCAGTATGGCCACTGCGTTGTGGAGTTTGAGCCCAACGAGCCCGGCGCAGGCTTTGTATTTGAGAACAAAATTGTGGGCGGCGTGGTGCCGAAAGAATTTATTGGGCCGATTGAGGCTGGTATTAAGGAAGCTATGCTCTCTGGTCTGCTGGCCGGCTACGAGGTGGTTGACATCAAAGCCACTTTGGTTGACGGCTCCTACCACGAGGTTGACTCCTCGGAAATGGCCTTCAAAATTGCCGGCTCCTTGGCCTTTAAGGACGGTTGCGCCAAAGCTAGCCCGGTGCTGCTGGAGCCTGTGTTTAAGGTGGAGGTTGTGGTGCCTGAGGATTATATGGGCGAGGTTATGGGCAATGTAAGCTCTCGCCGCGGCCGTATCGAGGGCATGGAGGGCCGCAACGGCCTGCAAGCTATCCGCGCCGTGGTGCCGCTGGCCGAGATGTTCGGCTACGCCACCGATTTGCGCTCCCGCACCCAGGGGCGCGGCACCTACACGATGCAGTTCTCGCACTTTGAGGAAGTTCCGCGCAACGTGGCCGAGGCGATTATCGAGAAGCGCAAAGGCTACTAAACCGCGAATTATAACGTACTAAAAATTAAAAATAAGCCAAAAATTAAAGCCTAAATTGGAGGAAAAACGACATGGCAAAACAAAAGTTTGAACGCACAAAGCCGCATGTTAATATCGGCACGATTGGTCACGTTGACCACGGCAAGACCACTTTGACAGCGGCCATCACCAGATGCTTGGCCACCGCCGGCGGCGCAGAGGCCAAGGCCTACGACCAGATTGACTCCGCTCCGGAGGAAAGAGCCCGTGGTATCACGATTAATACCGCGCACGTGGAATATGAAACTGAGGGCCGGCACTATGCCCATGTGGACTGCCCCGGCCACGCTGACTATGTTAAGAACATGATTACCGGCGCAGCGCAGATGGACGGCGCTATCCTGGTGGTATCCGCAGCCGACGGCCCGATGCCCCAGACCCGCGAGCACATTTTGCTGTCCCGTCAGGTTGGCGTACCCTATATCGTGGTATTCCTGAACAAGGCCGACCAGGTTGACGACGACGAATTGATGGAATTGGTGGAAATGGAAG
>JAETTP010000076.1 GCA_021769035.1 Bacillota bacterium
CCTGAGCCGGCTCCTGCACCTCCGGCGCCTGCTCCAGCACCGGCAGCCCCTCCGCCGCCGGCAGCAGCACCGCCTGCGCCAGCTGCTCAGCCTGCTGCGCCGCAAATGGGCATACCGATGATGACGCCGGAGCAAATGGCTCAGATGATGCAGATGATGATGCCGATGTATATGGCGGCCCAACAGCCGCCGGTGCAGCACGTGCCGCCGGAGCCAAAGGTTATCAACACCAAACAGCCTACCATGCCGCAGTTGGCCGGGTTGGATGAGCTGGGCGAGGAACAGGCCCAGAATTTGGATCTGATTATGGGCGTGCCGCTGGAGGTTACGGTGGAAATTGGCCGCACCCGCAAAAAGGTACAGGATATTTTGAGCTTTGCCAAGGGCTCGCTGGTTATTTTGGATAAATTGGCCGGCGATCAGGTGGATTTGTTCGTGAACGGTAAATGTATTGCCCGCGGCGAAGTGGTGGTTATTGATGATAATTTCGGCATTCGGATTGGGGAGATTTTGCGCAAACCGGAGCTGGAGGATTTTACAAAATAGATAGGCTGAATTTACGCTTTCTGAAAATCATAGAAATGAGGACGATTAACGATGGCAAAAATTTTATTGGTTGACGATGCAGCTTTTATGCGCAAGGTGGTTAAGGATACCTTGAGCAAAAATGGGTACACTGACCTTTACGAGGCGGTAGACGGCGCTGACGCTGTGGAGAAGTACACGGAAATCAGCCCGGATTTGGTGATTATGGACATCACGATGCCGAATATGGATGGTTTGGAAGCTTTGAAAGCTATCCGGGCCAAAAACGGCAGCGCCAATGTGGTGATGTGCTCCGCAATGGGCCAGGAGGCAATGGTTATTGAGGCCATTCAGTCCGGCGCTAAGGATTTTATTGTGAAGCCGTTTAAGCCGGAGCGTATTCTGAAAACTGTTACTTCCATTGTAGGCAATCCGTAATGCCGACTGGCGTCGGGTCGTTGTTGGGAATGCTGTTGGCGGTGGTGGCCATTTTGGCTTTGGCTTGGTGGGTCACCAGCCTGATTGCCCGCCAAGGCACGTTGGCCCTGCCGGGACTGGCTGCCGCAGGTGGCGCGGGTGAGCTTTGCGTGCTGCGGCAAATTCCTATCAGCCGAACGGAAAGATTGCTTTTGGTGCGCTTAAATCAGCGGTGCTTGCTTTTGGGCGCGGCCCAGGGCGGGGTGACGCTTTTGGCGGAGCTGACGGAGGAGGAATCGCAGATCTGGCTGGGCTCTCTGTCGGGGCAGTCTGGCGGTTCAGCCGGGGCAGATTTCCGCCGATTCCTGCATAGTTCTACAAAGAAATGAGCGTGAGCGGACGTTGGATAGTTTTATCAATATAAATGGCGACGGCCTGCAGGCGCTGGAATTTATCTTCCTGATTACGCTCGTCAGTCTGCTGCCATTTTTGGTAGTGATGACAACCTCATTCACGCGGTATATCATCACGCTTTCGTTTCTGCGCAATGCGATGGGCACGCAGCAAACGCCGCCGAACATGGTGCTGATTGGCATTGCCCTGTTTTTGACGTTGTTCACAATGGGGCCGACGATTGGCGAAATTCAGGCGGAGGCTTACACGCCTTATATTAATGATGAAATCACGCAGGAGGAATTTTTCAGCCGGGCCGCGGTGCCATTGAAGGATTTTATGCTGCACCAGACGGAGGTTTCGTCTTTGCAGATGTATTGCGATTTGGCGGATCTGGAAATGCCCACTGACGACGCAGCCCGCTTGGAGCTGCCGCTGACGGTGGTGACGCCGGCTTTTGTGACCAGCGAGCTGAAAACGGCCTTTCAAATTGGTTTTTATCTTTATATACCATTCCTGCTGATTGATATTATTGTTTCTTCCACGTTGATGTCAATGGGCATGATTATGTTGCCGCCTTCAATGATTTCCACACCGTTTAAGCTGTTGCTGTTTATCACCCTAAACGGTTGGGAACTGGTGTTTTCCACTCTGGTGCAGGGCTTCCGCTAGCGGGGCCTGCAACTTGGCATAAGGAGGAAGCTGAATGGACGTTGCACAGGTGACGGATATTTTCCGCGACGGAGTGGGCGTGGCCATCCGCTTGGGTGCACCGATTTTGTTGATGAGCATGATGGTGGGTGTGTTTACGGCTATCTTGCAGGCTGTCACGCAAATTCACGAGCAGACAATCTCTTTCGTGTTTAAACTGATTGTGGTGGTTCTGTTTATGATGATTGGCGGCAGCTGGATGCTGACCACTTTGCAGGATTTTTTCTTGGAATTAATTGAACTGATGAGGGCGCTGTAAGCAATGCTGGAATGGGGAAGCTTGACGCTCTTTTTATACATTTTGATGCGGATGTCCGGGTTTGTGCTGTTTAACCCTCTGTTTGGCCGCAACAATGTGCCGGGCGTTTACAAAGCCGGATTTATTATGCTGCTGACGGTGGTGGTGGCCAGCGCCTACACCGGGGCCGGCGTGGAAGTGCCGAACACGGTGGTGGAATTTTGCCTGCGGGCTTTTCTGGAGCTTGGTTTGGGCTTTCTGTTGGCGGTGATTATGCAGTTTTTTTTCTATATCCCGGAGCAGGCCGGCGAGGTGGTGGACACCCAAATGGGCATGAGCATGGCCAGCACCTACGACGCGGGCACCCAAACCCAAAGGACGACTACAGCCAGCCTGCTTAGCATGCTGATGCTGCTGATTTTCCTGACGGCCAACGGCCACCAAACGCTGCTGCGCATTATGCTGACCTCCGGCGATATTGTGCCTTTTGGTTCGGCGGCGCTGGGCGATGCGGCGGCCAATCGGGCGGTGGAGCTGTTTGCGCAGTGTGCGCTGCTTTCCGTTAAGCTGTGCCTGCCGATTTTAGCTACGGAGCTTTTGGGCCAGGTGGGTATGGGCATTTTAATGAAAGTAATTCCCCAAATTAACGTGTTTGCGATTAATATTGAACTTAAAGTGCTGATTGGCCTGGTGATGCTGTTGTTGATGCTGGCCCCGTTCAGCGAGTTTTTGCTGGGTGTGGAGGCGGCAATGTTAGATGAATTGGCAGCAGTGCTGGAGCTGGCAACTTGAATTGTCAATTTACTTTTATAAATAAAAAATCACAAGAGGAGGAAGCAGAATGGGACGGCTTATGAATAATGCAATTTCATTGTTTGTCGTTATCATTGTGCTTTTTCTGATTTTACCATTAAGACCTTGGATGCTCGATGTGTTTTTAGTGATGAACATTTCGCTTTCGGTAATGATTTTGTTAATCACGATGAACATTTCCGAGGCTTTGGAATTTTCCATTTTTCCCTCGTTGTTGCTCATAACCACGCTGTTTAGGTTGGGTATGAACGTTTCCTCAACTCGTCTGATTTTGTCTAACGGCGGCTATGCCGGCGATGTTATTGCCGCTTTTGGTCAACTGATTACCGGCGGTAATGTGGTTATTGGTATCATCATTTTCGTTATTATCGTTTTGGTACAGTTTATTGTTATTACCAAAGGCGCGGAGCGCGTGGCCGAGGTGGCCGCCCGCTTTACGTTGGACGCAATGCCCGGCAAGCAGATGGCTATTGACGCGGATTTGAACACCGGTCTGATTGACGAGCAGGGCGCCCGGCTGCGTCGTGAAAAAATCCAAAAGGAAGCTGATTTTTACGGCGCAATGGACGGCGCAACCAAAATTGTTAAGGGCGACGCCATTATGTCCATCATTATCACCTTGATCAACCTGGTGGCCGGTATTATTATCGGTATGGTGCAGGGTGGACAGGATTTCGGCACGGTTTTGCAGATTTACTCCACCGCCACCATCGGCGACGGCTTGGTTTCTCAGCTGCCGGCCCTGATGATTTCCACCGCCACCGGTATGATTGTGACCCGCTCCGTATCGGAGGGCAGCCTGAACACTGACGTTATCCGGCAGTTTTCTGCCCAACCGCGGGCGATTATGGTGGCTGGCGCAGCCTTGGTTTTCCTGGCGGCAATGCCTAACACGCCGCATATCCCGTTGCTGATTGTGTCGGCAGTGCTGTTTGGTTTGGGCACCTACGTTTCCCGTGGCATGCGTATGCAGGCGGCGGCAGAAGCGGCGGCCATTCAGGCGGAGGTGGAACAGCCTCAGCCGGAGGCCCCCTCGGAAACTGATTACTACAAGGACATCAACAATGTTTACAATCTGCTACGGGTGGAGCCGATTGAAATGGAGGTTGGCTACAGCCTGATTCCGTTGGTTGACGAAAGCAGCGGCGGCAAGCTGATTAACCGAATTGTTATTTTCCGCCGGCAGTACGCGCAGGAAATGGGCTTTGTGATCCCCACCGTGCGCCTGCATGATGGTTCTATGCTGGGCACCAACCAGTATATTATCCGAATTAAGGGCGAGGAGGTGGCCAAAGGCGAAATTTTGGTGGATTACTACCTGGCTTTGGAACCGGCCAACTCGCTGGGCGAGATTGACGGCATTGAAACCATTGAGCCGGCTTATGGTATCCCCTCGCGTTGGATTTTGCCGGAGAATAAGGAAATGGCGGAAATTTACGGCTACACCGTGATTGACCCGCTTTCGGTTATGCTGACCCACCTGTCGGAAACGATTAAGCAGCATGCCTATGAGTTGCTGACGCGGACGGAAACTATTCAGCTGGTGGATAATCTGAAAAAGACGGCGCCAGAATTGGCCGAGGAAGCCTGCCCTGCGATTGTGTCCTACGCCTTGCTGGAAAAAATCCTGCGCAATCTGCTGATGGAGGGTATCCCAATTCGGGATATGGTGACGATTTTGGAAACGATTGTGGATGCGATGAATTCCACCCGTGACCCGGATTTGATTACCGAAAGCGTGCGCGGCGCTTTGAGCCGCACCATCACCCGCCGCTTCTGTGAAAACGGCCAACTGCGCGTGATAACGCTGGATTCTGAGGTGGAACGCCGCGTGGTTTCCTCTCTGACTAAAAATGAACACGGAATTTACCTGTCTATGGGGCCGGAGCTTTTGCAGCCGATTATCTCTCAGATTGCCGACTGCCTGCCCAAATTTGCGGATTTAGGCAGCCCGCCGGTTTTGCTGACCAGCCAGGTTATCCGAATCTATATGAGCCGTCTTTTGCGGCAATACTTTCCCAACTTGTGTGTGCTGGCTTTTAATGAGATTGTTGGCACAGCCCAAATTCAGGCGCTGGGCAACATCACTGTGCAGCAGACACCCGGAAAGAAGGCGGTTGGCTTATGAGCGCCGACTTGCCGCTGGATTTTTCCGCGATGACAACAGAGGAGTTGTTTCAGAAATTTTTGCAGACCCGCCGCGAGGATGTGAAGTGGCAGATTGTGCTGCGCTATAGCGGTATGATAAAAAGTATCGCCTTGCGCTTGCAGGACGTCTATTCCTCCTTTGCGCAGCTTGATGATATTATCAATGAAGGGCTAATTACGCTTGCTGATGCGGTTGAGAAGTTTGACCCGGCAAAAGGCGGCTTTTCCACTTATGCCTCTATCCGTATCCGTGGTATGATTATTGATTATGCCAAAAAGCAGGATTGGGTGGCCAGCTCTGTCCGCAAAAGGGTGCAGAAGATTGAGCAGGCTACGGTGGAGCTGACCAACGCGCTGGGGCGCGATCCAACCGAAAACGAGGTGGCGGAGCATTTGAACCTCAGCCTGGCGCAGTATCGCCGGGCGATGGGTATATCTTTCACCCGCAATGTCATCTCTCTGGAGGAAATGCTGGAAAAAAACTGCGAGCATTGGGCTATGGGCGCGGCCACGCAGAACAATGCGGCCTCGCCGGAGGCTGAATTGCAGCGGACGGAGCTGTTGCATTTTTTGACGCAAGCCATTGCCAGCCTGGAGCCAAACGAGCAGTTGGTGCTTTCCCTGTACCACGAGCAGGACTTGAAACGGACGGAAATTGCCACAGTGTTGGGGGTTAGCCCGGTGCGAGTGTCGCAAATCCACACCAAAGCCCTGCGCAAATTGCGGGAAAAGTTGGCCGTTTACTTGCAGGAATAAAAAACCAGCCTTAATAATGAAAAAAAAACAGGTTAGCCTTTAATTTAGAGAGGAAAACGCTAATTAATAGCGAATTTTTACAGGTGGACAAATATATGAGTAGATTATGATGAAAGGACCGATAAAATGTTTAAGGGATTTTACAATCTAACTTCTGCAATGCT
>JAETTP010000008.1 GCA_021769035.1 Bacillota bacterium
CTGATAAACCGCGAGCACACCCTGGCGGCAGATTGGCAGCCGGTCGACCTTTTGGATATTGCCGGGCTGGCACCCAGCACCAAAAGCACGTTGCTGCTGCGCGACCGGGCGGCCAATGCTTATCTGGAAATGTATGCGGCTTACTCTGCCGAAAAGGGCCTGACTATGCGGACAGTTTCCGGCTTCCGTAGCTACAGCACGCAGAAAGGCTTGTTTAACAGCCGAGTGGCCAGCCGGCAAAAGGCCGGCCAGAGCTATCAAAACGCGTTGAACAACACCGCGCTTTACACGGCCTATCCAGGCGCCAGCGAGCACCAATCCGGCCTGGCGCTTGATTTAAGCACCAGCGGCGGCCTTTCCAACAATTTCCGGGCCACTGAGCAGGGCAAGTGGATGCTTGCTCACTGCTGGGATTTTGGCTTTATTCTGCGCTATGCCTCGGATAAAACGCCTATCACCGGCATTGCCTACGAGCCCTGGCATTATCGCTACGTTGGCCTACCGCACGCCTGGATTATCCGGGATAAGGGTTGGGCGCTGGAGGAATATATGCACGTTTTGCACTCCTTGGCCGAGGGGCAATATCTGGAATATCCCGATTTGGCGGACGAGGACATGCTTTATCGAATGTATTACACTAAAGATACGACGCGGGAATTTGCCGATGTTGTCAATATTTCTAGCGATAACTGCGGCGGCTACATTATCACGACGCACAGCTTAAACGAGCTGCTGCAAAATATGCCGCCGGAAACGGAAATGACTTTGAACGGCCAGCCGGTTCAGCTGACCCAAACGCCCTACGTTTCCGACGGGGTGACGATGGTGCCAATGCGGGTGATTTTTGAAACCTTGGCGGCCGGCGTGGTTTACGATGCGGAAACGCATACGATTGTTGCCAGCCAGGGCGCAGAAACCCTGACCCTGACGGCCGAACAATATGTTGAGGTGAACGACGTGGCAATGGTGCCGCTGCGTTTGGTTTCGGAGGAATTGCAGGCGGAGGTGGACTGGGACGAAGAAAACCAGACCGTTAGCATCTACCACAGCGGCGACGAGATTAAAATTGTTTTGGGCCGGGACAGCCGGCAGCAGGCCCGGCAGATGCTGCTTAAATAATTAAAAAATTATGGCGTAACTTGCTGCCAAACCGCTGCATATTATATCGCATTGAGCGTTGGTTGCAAGGGAGCGTTTGGTTATGAAAGAAACTGAGTTTAAAAATCACGTAGGTTTGTATTTGCCCTCGGTTCTATGTAGCAGAGCCCAGGCGGCGGCTTTTCTTCAGGGTGGTGAAAGCTTCCCGGATATTGCGGGCACGGTGCTGTTTTATCAAACCGCCGTTGGGGTGGTTGTGTTTGCCGAGGTGAAAGGCCTGCCGGCCGCTTCGGGGCCTTGCACTGAGGGGGTTTTTGGTTTTCATATTCATCAGGGAACCGATTGTGGCGGTAGTATGGCGGAGCCTTTTGCCGACGCTATGCAGCATTTTGATTTGGCAGATTGCCCGCACCCCTATCATTCCGGCGATTTGCCGCCGTTGTTTGGCAATAACGGGCTGGCGATTGCCGCCTTTTTGACGAATCGCTTTTGCGTTGACGAGGTGATTGGCCGGACGGTGATTATCCACGACCACCCTGATGATTTTACCAGCCAACCCTCCGGTAATTCCGGCACCAAAATTGCCTGTGGGGTGATTAAAAGCCTGCTGGGCCCCGGCAGATGAGCTTGTAGAGTTACGGCCTGAAATGAATGGAAAAAGCGTTCACCCTTTGCTTGGAGGGTGGGCGCTTTTTGTGTATACGAAATATTTGCGTATAAAGCATTGCAAAAACATTTATATTATAGTATAATAACAATGTAAAAGCAATGGAGGTGCATTTATATGGCAACATTACAAATTCGTGTTGATGATAATTTGAAAAAGGAGGCGGACGCTTTGTTTGCCGGCTTGGGTTTGGATACTTCAACGGCTGTGCGCATTTTTTTAAATGCCGCCATTGAGCATGCCGGGATTCCTTTTTTCGTTCAGCATAAAACAAATTCGCTCGCTGAAGCAATTTACGATAGCCGTTACCGCCGTAATCTGCATGGCCCGTTTGATAGCGCCGAGTCTGCGGTGGCTTCAATGCTGGAGGATTGACGTTTTATGTATAAAATTGTTTATACTAATCGCATGAAGAAAGACGCTAAGCTTATGCAGAAGCGTGGCAAGAATATGAACAAGCTGGTTAAGGCCTTGGCTTTGCTGGCCGAGGGCGAGCCGTTGCCGAGTAACTATAGGGACCACCAGCTTACAGGCAATCTGAGTGATTTTAGAGAGTGTCATATTGAGTCGGATTGGCTGCTGATATATCAAATATATGATGATATTTTGATTATCTCAGCTACGGCAACCGGCAGTCACGCTGATTTGTTGGGTAAATAATAGCTTTTGCGTTCACCTTAATAATATTTTTTAGATAAGCAAAACCACCTCTTAACAAGTTCAAGTTAAGAGGTGGTTTTAGTATAAATTAAAGCTTTATCAGCTCAGCAGCATTCGGTCGTTGGCGAGTTCCTCGCCGGCGGCCATTGCAAATTTAGCCAGCAGATTTTCCACAGTTAGGTTTTGCTTTTCCGGGCCGGAAATGTCCAAAATAATCTGGCCATCTTTCAGCATAATCAGACGGTTGCCGTGGGCAATAGCGTCGCGCATATTGTGCGTCACCATCAGGGCGGTCAGATTATGTTCCGCGATAATCCGGTC
Source organism: Bacillota bacterium (assembly GCA_021769035.1). GTDB lineage: Bacteria > Bacillota > Dehalobacteriia > UBA4068 > UBA4997 > Avidehalobacter. The sequence continues at coordinate 2,747 of JAETTP010000008.1, forward strand.
GGAAATTTCCAACACCTTGGCTGCTGTTTTGGGGTCCAGGGCGGCGGTGTGCTCGTCCAGCAGCAGCAGTTTGGGCTTGGTCAGGGTGGCCATCAGCAGTGTCAGGGCCTGCCGCTGGCCGCCGGAGAGCAAGCCCACTTTGGAGGTCAGCCGGTCCTCCAGGCCCAAATCCAGGGTTTTTAACAGCTCCCGGTACTGGGTGCGTTCCTGCTGGGTAATGCGCCAGCGCAGGGTGCGGGCTTTGCCGCGGCGTTTAGCCAGGGCCAGGTTCTCCTGAATTTCCATATTGGTGGCCGTGCCTAGCATTGGGTCCTGAAACACGCGGCCCAGGTAAGTGGCCCGTTTGAATTCCGGCAGTTTGGTAACGTCCTGGCCGTCAATCAAAATCTGGCCCTCGTCAATGGGCCAAACGCCGGAGATGGCGTTGAGCATGGTGGATTTACCGGCCCCGTTGCCGCCGATTACGGTGGCGAAGTCGCCGGCGTTCAGGTGCAGGTTGAGGCCGCACAGGGCGTGTTTTTCATTAACGCTGCCGGCGTTGAAAGTTTTGTGAATATTACGCAGCTGGAGCATCGCCATTGCCTCCTTTCCCCGGCGCTTGCAGGGATTTTTTCAGGGTTTGCCAGTAGGCCTTAAATTGGGGCAGGGCCAGGCAGATAGCCACGGTGATAGCGGTGAACAGCTTCAAATCGTTAGCGTTCATGCCGGCCTTGAGCACCAGTGCAATGATAATGCGGTAGGTGATAGCGCCCAGGCTCATTGAAAGCAGGGTACGCCAAAAGGACTTGGTGCCGAACAGCACCTCGCCAATAATCACTGAGGCCAGGCCGATAACAATGGAGCCGGTGCCCATTTGCACGTCGGAATAAGACTGGTTTTGGGCAATCAGCGCGCCGGACATTGCCACCAGGCCGTTGGAGAGCATCAGGCCCAGCAAAATCATCGTGTCGGTGTTCACGCCCTGGGCGCGCACCATTTGCTGATTGTTGCCGGTGGCCCGAATGGCCGAGCCCAGCTCCGTGCCGAAAAACCAGTACAGAAACAGGGATACCACAGCCACCACCAACAGGCCGCAAAGCAAAATGGCTACGTTTTTGGTGATGATTCCCTGCGCCGCCAGGCTTTGCATAAAGGGCAGACGCTCAATCGGCGAAAACACTGTTTCCACCTGCAACAGGGTGATGTTGGCCTTGCCCATAATGCGCAGGTTGACAGAGTACAGCGCAATCATGGTCAGAATACCGGAAAGCAGGGCTGGGATTTTCAGCTTGGTGTGCAGCAAGCCGGTCACCAGCCCGCAGAGCAGGCCGGCAAACAAGGCCATAAAGGTGCCCACCCAGGGGTTGCCGCCGCCGGTTATCCAAACCGCGCCCACGGCGGCGCCCGTCACCAGAGTGCCTTCCACGGAAAGGTCGGCAATATCCAGCAGCCGGTAGGTGATGTAAACACCCATTGTCATCACGGCCCAAAGCAGGCCCAGGGCAATCGCGCCCAAAATAATATTTAACATAGAAGCAAAACCCTTCTTTTAACGCTTTAATTTTGAGATTATAAGGAAAATTTATTCTCCAGTGTTAATTTCATTAATCACATATTGCTGCAATTCCGCCGGCACAGTGATGTTCAAAGCCTGACAGGCCGGGCCGTTAATGCAATATTCAAACTCAGTGGGATTTTGAATTGGCATAGTGGCCGGGGTTGCGCCGTTTTCCAGAATATCCAGAGCCATCTCGCCAGCCTGGTGGCCGATGCCGTAATAGGTTATGCCTTTGGTGAAAGTAGCGCCCCGTTCCACCTGGTGCACCTCGCCGCCCAGGATTGGAATGCCGGCCGGCTGTGCAATGCTGGCCACGGTGGGCATAGCGGAGGCAAAATTGTTGTCAGTGGGGATATAGATCGCGTCGCATTCTTCCACAATAGCGCTTACGGCCTGCTGAATATCGTTGGTGTTGGTGATAGTGCGCTCCACATATTTAATATTCAGCGTGTCCAGATACTCTTTGGCAATATTGCATTGCAGGGTGGAGTTATCCTCCGAGGCAGTGTAAAGGAAGCCGACGGTCTGCACGTCCGGGCAGAGCTGCAACAACAGGTCAATTTGGTCGGTAATCGGGTTCAAATCGCTGGTGCCGGTGATGTTGCCGCCGGGCTGTTCGTCAGATTCCACCAAGCGCGCAACAGTAAAGCTGGTGACAGCCGTGGCCACAATCGGGATTGAGGTTGTTTTGCTGGCCATAGCCTGCGTGGAGGGGGTGGCTATAGTAAACGCCAAATCCACGTTTTCAGCCACAAATTTGTCGGCAATGGTAGCCAGGTTGTTGATGTCGCCCTGGGCGTTTTCAATCAGCAGCGTCAGGTTTTCGCCGGCCTGATAGCCGCCCTCAGCCAGGGCGTCGATAAAGCCTTGCTGGGCCTGGTTCAGCGCTGCGTGGTCCATCAGCTGAATAATGCCGATTTTGAACGCCGCGTCCTGGTTGGCGTTGCCTTGCTGGTTTTGGTTATCGCTGCTGCAGCCGGTCAGGCACAGGGCCAGACAAAGAGCCGTCAGCAGCAACATAAATATGCTGGATTTTTTCATAATATTTTCCTCATTTTTTGTTATAGTAGAATTTCCGTTATTCAGCCTGCTCGGCCGCCGGGTCGATTACATACTGCTGCAATTCCTCCGGCACGGTGATGTTCAGGGCCTGGCAAACCGGGCCGTTAATGCAATATTCAAACTCGCTGGAGCCCTGGATTGGCATAGTGGCCGGGTTGGCGCCGTTTTCCAAAATATCCAGCGCCATATCTGCCGCTGCCTGGCCAATGCCGTAGTAGGTGATGCCCACGGTGGCGGTGCCGCCGGTCTTAACCATATTGGATTCGCCGCAGATTACCGGAATACCGGCCGCCACGGTTACGTCGTTCACGGTGGGCATGGCGGAGGCAAAGTTGTTATCGGTGGGGATGTAGATAGCGTCACATTCGCCAACGATAGCGGTTACGGCCTGCTGAATATCGTTGGTGTTGGTGATTGTGCGCTCCACGGTGGCAATGTTCTTGCTTTCCAGATACTCCTTGGCAATGCGGCATTGCAGGGTGGAGTTGTCCTCGGAAGATGTGTAGAGGAAGCCGACGGTCTGCACGTCCGGGCACAGCTGAAGCAGCAGGTCAATCTGGTCGGTGATGGGGTTCATATCGCTGGTGCCGGTGATGTTGCCGCCGGGCTGCTCGTCAGATTGCACCAGGCCGGCCTCAGTAAAGCTGGTTACAGCGGTGGCCACAATCGGGATTGTGGTGGTTTTGCTGGCCATAGCCTGCGTGGAGGGGGTGGCGATACAGAACGCCAAATCCACGTTCTCTGACACAAACTTGTCCGCAATAGTCACCAGGTTGTTTTGGTCGCCCTGGCCATTTTCAATCAACAGGGTAACCTTGTCGCCGTTGGTGTAGCCGCGCGCTGCCAACTCGTCAATGAAACCCTGCTGAGCCAGGTTCAACGCCTCATGATCCATCAGCTGCATAATGCCAATAGTGTAAGTTTGCTGGGTTTTTTCGCCGCAGCCGGCCAGGCCTAAGGTCAGGCACAGGGCCAGCAGAACGGCTAAGATTTTGCTTGTTCTTTTCATTGTAAATTCCTCCTGATTTTATAATAACGAAATATAAAGGCAAAATCGCCTTTGTTCAAAATTATAGACCAAACATTGCCTTTTTGTCAATGCACTTGCCCACAAAATAAGGTAAAAAATTATAAATATGCAGTTTTCGTTTCACATAGCTTTCTTTTGCTTGTGGATTGCTGAAAATGTTCCTTATTTAATATGCTATTTTATTAATATATCATTTTACGCAGGAAAAAGCAATAAAAATCAAAATAATATTATTTTATATTGCTAAAAATTTGTAAAATTAAATTGTACTATTTTTTTTTGTGTGATATAATAAAAGATAATATAGAAAATTTTAGCGAGGTACACAGCTTGACAAATCAAGATATTTTAATGCCCGGCGAAACTGCCGGGCCGGCCAAGTCTGCGGATTTGGTGGGCAAAATGCTGCGGGAGCCGGCGGCGGAGGCCCGCCACAGCCTGCCTTTGCCCAGCCGGGCGCTGGAGGCGCTGCTGGGCCGGGGCGAGGCCCTGCTGCTGCTTTTGGAGCGCACTCTGCAAGTGCGCCTGGTGCCGCGGGACGGCCGCCTGCTGCTGCTGGGCGAGCCGCCTCAGGTGGAGCGGGCGGCGGCCATTTTGCGCCATCTTCTGCAAATGGCCGAGGGCGGCGCGGAAATTGACGAGGTGGCCGTCAATTATCAGCTGGCCCTGTGGGAGCAGCGCCTGCACGGCGGGCGGCAAAACCCGGAGGAGGCGGCCCAGCTCAGCCAGGTTATCTACACCACGCCCAAGGGCCGGCAAATCCGGCCTAAATCCTACGGTCAATATGCCTATTTGCAGGCGATTGATAAATATGATATTACCTTTGGCATTGGCCCGGCCGGCACCGGCAAAACCTATCTGGCGGTGGTTAAAGCCGCCGACGCCCTGCGCCGCCATCGGGTGGCCAAAATGGTGCTGGTGCGCCCGGCCGTGGAGGCCGGCGAGAAGCTGGGCTTTTTGCCGGGCGATTTGCAGGAGAAGGTGAACCCTTATCTGCGGCCGATTTACGATGCTTTGGACGACACCCTGGGCGCGGAAACCGCCGCCAAATATATGGAGCGCGGTTTGATTGAGGTGGTGCCGTTGGCTTATATGCGCGGGCGCACGCTGGACGCTTCCTTTATCATTTTGGACGAGGCCCAAAACACCACGCCGCCGCAGATGAAAATGTTTTTAACCCGTTTGGGCCAGGGCAGCAAAGCCGTGGTCACCGGCGATATAACCCAGATTGACCTGCCCGCCGGGCAAAAGTCCGGCTTGCACGACGCTCAGCAGGTGCTGCACGCCGTGCCCGGCTTGGCCTTTTGCTATCTGACGGATTTGGACGTGGTGCGTCATCCTCTGGTGCAGAAGATTATTGAAGCATACGCCAGGGCGGAGGGTTGATGGCCCGTTGTGATGAAACCGAGGTGAAATTGATTGAAGCCGAATAGATTTGCGCTGACTAAAAACCATTTGCAGGTGCGCCTGAGCCGTTTGGGCTATCTTTGGCTGGTGGTTTTGGTGGTGCTGACTTTTCTGCTGCTGGCCAGTGATTTTTTGAGCGACCGGGTTTCCTTGCAGGAGGGGGATTTGGCGCCGGATAATGTTTATTATTTCGGCACGGCCAAAACCTATGTCAGCCAGGCTTACACTGCCCAGGCTCAAAATCTGGCGGCCGGCGCGGTGGAGCAGATATATAAATATGACGAAACGGTTTCCGCCGATATGCAGCGGCAGGTGGATGAGCTTTTTGACAAATTGCAGAGCACCAAGGCGTTGGTGCCCGACGTGGGCGGCCAGCTGACGGCCCTGAGCGAGCTTTTAACCCCGGCTGGCGATGATGTGGAGCCGCCGGAGCAGGCGGTGTTGGAATATTTTTTGCAGTTGGACGATTCCGGCGAGTGGCTGCTGCGCAACAGTTTGAAAAACGCCGTGGCCGCGGCCTACAGCCGGGGCGAGTTTGGCGAGGACGAGCTGCCGCAGGTGATTGAGCAATGTAGCGCCAACATTCAGGCGGCCGCCGTGAACGATGACGCGGAGGCTTTTATGCTGCAAGCGCAAAAGCTGCTGACTTTCCGGGCCACCCACGTTTTCGACCAGGTGGCGACAATGGACGCTATCACGGCGGCGATTAGCAATGTGCAGCCGATTTCCCGCACTATTTACCCCGGCCAGCTGATTGTGAAGCGCGGCCAGGAGGTGGGCGCAACCGAGGTGGAGGCCTTGCAAGCGGTGGGTTTGCAGCAGCCCGTCAGCGATATGCAGGCTTATCTGGGCCTGCTGCTGCTGGTCATTATCTGTTACCTGCTGCTTTGGCTGTACTGCACCAAACTCAGTGGTGATAACGATTTAGGCCTGCAAAAGCTGACTCTGATTTCCCTGCTGTTCAGCGGCATTTTGCTGATGGCTAGGGTGATTACGCTGGTTAAGTTCGACGCCAACTCTGCCACCGACTGGATGTTGGGCCTGGCGGTGCCGGTGCCCGCTTTTGCTATGCTGGTGACGGCCCTGGTGAACCGCCGCACGGCTATCTTTGCCACGGTGGTGGTGAGCATTTTTGTCGGCCTGATGTGCGGCACCAATATGCTCTATATTTTGGCAGCTTTGGTGGGCGGCTTTGTTGGCGTTTGGCAGCTGAGCAATATGAAGTCCCGCAGCCATTATGCCGTGGCCGTGGCCTATATTTTTGCGGCCTACGCGCTGGTGAGCCTTTCCTGGTGCCTGATGTGGAACTACGGCGCGCGCTCGGTGGGTATCGCTGTGCTGATGTCGTTTATCAACGGCCTGATTTCCGTAATTTTGACGGTGGGTACGCTGCCCCTGCTGGAAACGGCCTTTTCTATCACCACGGAAATTCGCCTGATGGAGCTTTCCAACCTCAATCATCCCTTGCTGAAAAAGCTGATGATCGAGGCGCCCGGCACCTACAACCATAGTATTCTGGTGGGCAATCTGGCGGAGGCCGCCGCCGACCAAATCGGCGCTAATGGTCTGCTGGTGCGGGTTGCTTCCTACTTCCACGATATTGGCAAAACCAAACGGCCCAATTTTTACGTAGAAAACCAAAAGCCCGGCGAGAACCCGCATGACAAACTGCAACCCAGCCTGAGCACTTTCATTATTACCTCTCACACCAAGGAGGGGGCGGATATGGCCCGCAAATACAAGCTGCCGGTGGAGATTATTGATATTATTGAGCAGCACCACGGCACCGGCGTGCTGAAAGGCTTTTACAACAAGGCGCTGGAGCAAGCTAAAAATGCGGAGGCCAACACGGCCCCGGTGCGTATGGAGGATTTTTGCTATCCCGGCCCGATTCCCCAAACCCGTGAGGCGGCTTTGGTGATGCTGGCGGATAGCTGCCAGGCGGCGGTGCAGTCTATGAACGCGCCCACGCCAGGCCAGATTGAGGGCATGGTGCGGGATATTGTGAAGGGCAAGCACAACGAGGGCCAGCTGAACAACTGCGATTTGACATTCCGCGATTTAGATGTGATTTCCTCCACCTTCGCCACCATTCTGGCCGGGGCCAAGCATTATCGCCTGGCTTATCCGGAGCAGCTGGCTAAGGAAATGGAGAAGATGCGCCGGCAGGCGGAGAGAGAGGTTTTGGCGGAAAAGGCGGAAAAAGCCGAGAAAACCGATAAAGCGGAAAAGCCGGAAAAAGAAGATAAAAACGAAAAAAATGATAAATCAGAAAAATCTGAAAAAACAGAAAAATCAGAAAAAGAGATTAAAGATAAGAACAAGTGAGATGAATTTTAAATGAAGCTTTTGTTGACGATTGATTTGCCGCAGCAGGCGGACTGGCTGCTGCCCAAGCCCTGGGCGGCGGCTTTGCTGGCGGCTTTGCAGCAAACCTTGGCGTTGGAATATCCCACGCCGGGCACGGAGCCGGAGCAGGACCAGCTGCCGGCTTGGTTGCGCGGCTGTGAGGTTTCGCTGCTGCTGACGGATAACCCAGCCATTCACCGGCTGAACAGCAGCTTCCGCGGGGTGGACAGGCCAACAGACGTGCTTTCCTTTCCGCAGTATCAGGCGGGCGAGGCCGTGCAGCCGCACAGTAGCCTGGGTGATATTGTGATTTCCTTGCCCAAAATGGCGGCGCAGGCGGCGGAATTTGGCCACAGCCAAAAGCGGGAGCTGTGTTTCCTGTTTGTGCACGGGCTGCTGCATTTGCTGGGCTACGACCATGAGCTTTCCGCTGCGGAGGAGCGGCGGCAGTTTGCCCGCCAGGACGAGGTGCTGGCGGCCTTGGGCGTCAACAGATGAACATTAACATTAAATTAGGTAGGTAAAAAATGGGAATAGATTTAGACGCATATTTTGGGCACGCGGCCCTGCCGGCGGATTATCGCTCCGGCTTTGTGGCTTTGATTGGCCGGCCCAACGCCGGCAAAAGCACTCTGCTGAACCGACTTTTGGGGCAGAAGATAGCCATTGTGTCCGACAAGCCGCAGACGACGCGCACCAAAATCCAAGGCATTTACACCGACGATACTATGCAGGCGGTGTTTTTTGATACGCCCGGTTTGCATAAGTCCAAGCATAAATTGGGCGATTATATGAACAAGGCGGCGGCGGTGACCTTTGGCGACGTTGATGTGATTTGCTACCTGACCGACGCCAGCCAGCCCTTTGGCGGCGGCGAGGCGCATATTTGCCAGCAGCTGGCGGACAGCGTCAAGCAGGGCGGGCCGCCGCTGTTTTTGTTGCTGAATAAAATTGATTTGCTGCCGGAGGGTGCGCGGGAGCCGGCGGCCTTGGCGGAGTTGGCCGCGCCCTTTTGCAGCCGGTTGGATTTTGCGCAGGTGTTGGGCGTTTCCGCCGCCGAGGGGCAAGGGGTGGAGCAGCTTTTGGCTGCCCTGCGGGAGAGCCTGCCCCGCGGCCCGCGTTACTACGACGAGGAGCAGCTGACCGACCAGCCGGAAAAGCAGATTATGGCCGAGATTATCCGGGAAAAGATTTTTTTGGCGACGCGTGAGGAAATTCCCCACGCGGTGGCCGTGATTATCAGCCAGTATCAACGCCGTCCCAACGGTATGCTTTATTTGGAGGCCCAGATTTTTGTGGAGCGCGACAGCCAAAAGGGTATTATTATCGGCAAGGGCGGCGCAATGCTGCGCAGTATCGGCCAGGCCGCGCGGGCGGAGATTGAGGGCCTGTTTGACGAGCAGCTTTATCTGGAACTGCGGGTTAAGGTGAAAAAGGATTGGCGTGACGACGCCTGGCTGCTGAAAAGCTTGGGCTATGACCCGAAAAAACTGTAAACAAAACCTTTAATAGGCGGTGTTTGGCAATGGATTTGCGTTCCCAAACTGATGAATGTTTGATTTTGCGCAGCCGGGAGTTTCAGGAGGCCGATCGCCTGCTGACGGTGCTGGGGCGGCGTTTGGGGCGCGTTTCCTGCCTGGCCCGTGGCGTGCGCCGGCCTAACAGCCGCCTGAAAGCGGCCACCCTGGATTTTAGCTACAGCAGGCTGCAATTTGCGCCGGCCAGCCGCCAGGCGGCCGGTTCCGCCGGCTCTGCCGGCGGCTTACTGCTGGTGACGCAAGGCGAAGCTCTGGACGGCCTGCCCGGACTTAGGGCGGATTTGAACAAACTTGGCTGCGCCTACTATCTGGGCGAGCTACTGGTTTTAGCCACGCCGGAAAACAAGCCGCAGGAGAATATCTTCATTTTAGCGGTGACGGCGTTGACCCTGCTGGCAAATTTAGAAAACGAGCAGGAGCAGTTTTTGGTGCTGAAGTTTTTTGAGCTGCGTTTGCTTGGGGAAATGGGCTGGCGGCCGAATTTGGCGGTTTGCAGCCGCTGCGGCCGGCCGGTGCGTTTGCCGCAGGCCCCGGGGCGGCCGGATTTTTTTGTGGCTGCGCCGGCCCTGGGCGGCTTGGCCTGCCCGCGCTGCTGCCAGGATTTGCAATGGAGCACCGGCGGCGGCCCGGCGGAAAAGGCGCGGCTTTCCCGCGGCTGCCTGCGTCTGCTGGACAGCCTGCTGAATTGGGAGCTGCGGCCGCTGTTGAAGCTGCGGATTTCCCCGGAGCTGCGCCAGGAGCTGAACGCCTGCGTTTGGGCCTTTTTGGATTATCACCTGGGGCCGGCTGCCGGCAAGGCCCGCCGGAATTTGCAGGTTTACTGCGATATTTAGGAGAAAAGATTTGACAAGCCCTTTGGGACTTGTTATAATAATATTTTAGGTAATAATGTGAAAAAACGGCAATGTTTTAATATAAGGAGTGACAAGCATGAATTTTCAGCAGTTGATTTTGAACCTGCAAAAATACTGGGGCGAGCAGGGCTGCGTGATTTTGCAGCCTTATGACCTGGAAAAAGGCGCGGGCACCATGAACCCGGCCACCTTTTTGCGGGCCCTGGGGCCGGAGCCCTGGAAGGTGGCTTATGTGGAGCCCTCTCGCCGGCCCACTGACGGCCGCTACGGCGAGAACCCCAACCGTTTGCAGCATTACTTTCAGTTTCAGGTGATTTTGAAGCCCTCGCCGGACAATGTGCAGGAGCTTTATCTGGACAGCCTGCGCGCGCTGGGCATTGACCCGGCCGAGCACGACATTCGCTTTGTGGAGGACAACTGGGAAAGCCCCACCCTGGGCGCTTGGGGCCTGGGTTGGGAGGTTTGGCTGGACGGTATGGAGGTGACGCAGTTTACCTATTTTCAGCAGTGCGGCGGCTTGGATTGCAAGCCCGTCTGCGCGGAAATCACCTACGGCATTGAGCGTTTGGCAATGTTCATTCAGGAGGTGGACAGCGTTTTCGACATCAACTGGGTGGACGACGTCAGCTACGGTGATGTTTATCATCAGAATGAGATTGATTACTCTACCTATAATTTTAAGGTTTCCAATGCGGAAATGTTGTTCCAGCTGTTCGATATGTATGAACAGGAGTGCGGCAGCATTTTGCAGGCCGGGCTGGTGCAGCCGGCCTACGACTACGCGCTGAAATGCTCGCACACCTTTAATCTGCTGGACGCCCGCGGCGCTATCAGCGTGACGGAGCGGCAAAGCTTCATCGGCAGGGTGCGCGCGATGGCCCGCCAATGCGCGGAGGCCTATGTGCAGCAGCGGGAGCGTTTGGGCTTCCCGATGTTGAAAGACGCTGAACAAAGAAAACTGCTGGGGCTGGAGCCGCTGCCGGCGGGGAAAGAGGGGTTGAAGTAATGGCCAAGGATTTGTTGTTTGAAATTGGTATTGAGGAAATCCCGGCCCGTTTTATGGAGCCGGCGTTGAAGCAGCTGCGGGAGCTGGCAGCCGCCGGCTTGCAGCAGGCCGGGCTGGAATATGCGGATATGCAGGTTTACGGCACGCCGCGCCGCATTGCCCTGCTGGTTAAGGATTTGGCGGAAATGCAGCCGGATAGCCAGCAGGAGAGCAAGGGCCCGGCTTTGAAAGCGGCCTACGACGCAGACGGCCAGCCCACCAAGGCCCTGCTGGGCTTTTGTCGCGGCCAGGGCATTGAACCGGACGCGGTTTTGCAAAAGGAAATCAAAGGCGTGCAATATGTTTACGCCGTGAAGCAGATCCAGGGCCGGCCCACGGCGGAGCTGCTACCTGCGATGCTGGAGGAGATTGTGCATAAGCTGTACTTCCCCAAGCCGATGCGCTGGGGCAGTAATGAAATGCGCTTTGCCCGGCCCATCCGCTGGCTGGTGCTGCTTTTTGGGCAGGCGGTGCTGCCTTTGGAAATTGCCGGGGTTAAGGCGGGGCGCATCACCCGCGGCCACCGCTTTTTGGGCAACGGCCAGGCGGAGATTAAGGAGCCGGCGGCTTATCTGCTGACCCTGCAAAATGAATACGTGATTGCTGACCAAAAGGTGCGCCGGGAGAAGATTTGGGCGCAGATTCAGGCCGTGGCCAAGGTGGCCGGCGGCCGGGTGAAGCCGGACGAGGATTTGCTTTCCGAGCTGGTTTATATTCTGGAATATCCCACCGCCCTGCTGGGCAGCTTTGACCCTAAATATCTGGAAATCCCGGAGGAGCTGGTGGTGACGCCAATGCGGGAGCACCAGCGTTACTTCCCGGTTTACGACGCAGCCGGCCAAAAGCTGCTGCCGCATTTTATCACCGTGCGCAACGGTAACAGCGAGCATTTGGATATTGTGCGGGCCGGCAATGAAAAGGTGCTGGCGGCCCGGTTGGCGGACGCGGAATTTTTCTGGCATGAGGATTGCGCGCACCCGCTGGCGGATAATCTGCCCCGGCTGGCGCATATCGTGTTTCATGAGAAGCTGGGCACGCTGGACGCCAAGGTGCAGCGGATTAAGACTTTGGCCGGGCATATTGCGGCCAAGCTGGTGTTTAACGACGACGACCGTCGCGATACCGAGCGGGCGGCCGAACTGCTGAAGTGCGATTTGGTTTCCAATGCGGTTTACGAGTTTACCGAGTTGCAGGGGATTATGGGCGAGTACTATGCCCGGCACGACGGCGAAACGCCCCAGGTGGCGGCGGCCATTCGGGAGCATTATCTGCCGCGCTTTGCCGGCGACGTTCTGCCCAAGACCAAAGCGGGCATTGCCCTGGCCCTGGCGGATCGCCTGGACAGCTTGGTTGGCTTTTTTGCCCAGGGTATGATTCCCACCGGCTCCCAGGACCCTTACGCACTGCGCCGGGCGGCGATTGGCGTTATGCAGATTTTGCTGCAAAACAAGCTGGGCCTGAATTTGCACTGGCTGTGCCAAAAGGCCTACGCGCTTTACGAGGGGATTGCTTTGGAGTGCGATGAGCAGACCACCTTGTCGGCTTTGGCCGGCTTCTTTGAGCAGCGTTTGGAGAATATTTTGGCGGAGGAGGGCCTGCCCTACGATGTGGTGAATGCGGTGAGTGCGCTGCCGCTGGTTTGCCCGCTTTACAACTACCAAAAGGCGCATGCGCTGGCAGATTTTCGGGCTGACGAGGAGTTTGCACAGCTGATGGCGGCCTACGGCCGGGCGGCCAATCTGCTGAAAAACGCCCAGCCGGCGGCCGAGGTGCAGGAGCAGCTTTTGGAGGAGCAGGCGGAGCGTGAGCTTTTTGCGGCGCTTTCGGCGGTGAGCTCCAAGGTGAAATCGGCCTTGGCTCTGCGGGATTATTTGGCTGCTTTGCGCTCTTTGGCCTCTGTGCGGCCGCAGCTGGACGCCTTTTTTGAGGAGGTTATGGTGATGGCCGAAAACGAGGCTTTGCGGGGCAACCGGCTGGCCTTGCTGCAATATCTGGTGGCGATGACGGCTGAGCTGGGCGATCTTTCCGCCCTGGTGAGCAAGGGTTGAGAGAGATTAAGGAGTTTTTATGCTGCATAATGTTATTGCTATTATCAGCGTTTTTATGGTGCTGCTGACGATGTTTGAGCGGGTTTTCCGCCAGAAGCGGCGCGGCATTAAGGCCAATTTGCTCTGCCGGCATCATATTATGGAATTTGTTATTTATCCTTATGTGCTACTGCTGGCCTATCACGTGCTGGCCTACAGCTTTAATTGGCCGCAGGCCTGGGGCGCGGCCCTGAACACGGTGCTGATTCCCTGGGGCTGGTTGGATTGGGTGGGCGATTTGCTCTGCATTATTGGTATGGTGATTTTTGTCTGGTGTATTCAGTCCTTTGGCGCGGCCTTTCGGCTGGGCGTGGATTACGAGCACCCGCAGGAGCTGATTACCACCGGCATTTACGCCTACACCCGCAACCCTATGTACGTGGCTTACGACTTGATTACGCTAGGGCTTTTCCTGATTTACCCCACGCCGCTGTTCTTTATTTTCGGTTTGGGCTGCTGGTCAATCTTTTTCCGGCAGACGATTATTGAGGAGGAATTTTTGCGGGAATATCACGGCGAGGCGTTTGCGGCTTATTGCAGCAAGGTGGGGCGGTTTTTTAAAGAGTTCTGAAGCTGCTAATTAAATAATAAATTAGGTGCTTGAGGTGGAAGATTTCGTACAATCCACACGCTGCTGGTACAGACAATACCTATTTATTAGGTATGAGAGATGCAGGAGAATTGTACGACTGTCAGGCACCATTAAAAAGAGGGCTATGCTTTTGGCATGGCCCTCCTTTTTTGCTTTTCATCCTTGCAGCCACCTGGCCAGCCTGTCCATATCCTCAATCACAATGTCAAAAATTTCGCCAAGGCTGGCGCAATATTCCAAAACCTGCCAGGGCTCGTTGGTGTGGAAGTGGATTTTTATCAGCTTGTCGTCGCCCACAGCCAGCAGGCAATCGCCGGCAAAGTGGCTGGCAAAGTGTTCGCTGATGGCTGATTCATCAAGGCCTGCGCCCTCAATCAGCAGCTGGGTGTCGTATCTAAATTCAGTCATATTGCACCTTACCTTTCCGCTTTCGGGGTAATCACCGGTTTGCCCTCCGCGTCCAAAAGCGGGGTCAGACCGCCGGCGTAGGCGGCTTCTCGGAAAAGATAATTCACACCGGTTTCGGTGTCCAGCCAGATTTGAATTATGGGTGATTTAATAATACTGCTGGTTTGCTCGTAAATCACTTTGAAACGATTGTCCTCTTTAGCCATAACATAATCTCCTAAAAAAGTTAGTGTGCAAGCGTTGTTTTATGTTTATGCAAATGTTTGCCGTTGTGCAGCAGATGCGAATGTGGGTGGCAGTGTTCAATGGTTTTGCTGACCATAACGCCGTTTTGCCGGCAGCGTATTTGGTGAGTGTGCCGGTGGGTGTGGTTGACGGCCAGGGTGTCCACGGCAATCAGGGCGGAGCCGGCCAGCATTAGCAGCAGGGCTAGCAGATAGTTAAGGGTTAGGCTTTCTTGCAAAAAGACAAAGGAGAGGAACGCGCCGATAAATGGTGCAATGGCGTAGTAGGCGCTGGTTTTGGCCGCGCCCAGCACATTTTGGGCCTTTATATAGAAGAAAATGCTGAGGCCGTAAGCCACAAAGCCAAGCGCCAAGGCCAGCAAAATATAAGTAAGGTTGGGCAGGGTCTCGCCTACGGCAAAGGAGATGAGTAAGGAGCCCAGGCCGGAGCCGAGGCCTTTCAGCGTCACAATTTCGTAGGTGTTTTTGGCGGCAAGCCGCCTGGTGCAGTTGTTTTCCAGGCCCCAGCAGCAGGTGGCCAGTAGCACCAGCAGGGAACCCCAGGAAAAGGTTAGGCTGGAGAGATCCTCAAAGGAGAGGATAAGGCTGGAAAGGGTGACTAAAAAGATGGCTCGCCAAAGCCGGGCGGAGATGGACTCTTTGAAGATGAGCAGGGCAATTAGCGAGGTGGCGACAATCTCAAAATTGTTCAGCAATGAGGCGTTGGCCGACGTGGTGTGCGCCAGGCCGAACATCAGCAAAATCGGCGCGATAATATCCAAAACGATCATGCCCAGCGTGTAAGGCCAATCTTCCTTGGTGAGGTTCGGCTGGCGGCTGGGCGCGTTTTTTAAGCGGGAAGCCAGGTAAATGCCGCCGATGCCAATGCCGGCGCCAAAATAGAGCAGGGCGGCCAGCAGCGTGGGCGGCACGGCCTGCAGCAGGGTTTTGGAAAACGGCATATTGACGGCGTAAAAAACGGCAGCCAGAATGGCATAAAAAATGGCAATCAGCTTGTTAGACATTTGAGCTCCTTTTTCTAAAACGTTATTTCCAGGCCAACCCGCAGCTGCTGCACGGTTTGGCCCAATTCCTGCTGCAATATATCAAAGGCGGCTTCGCCGGTGCAGTGGCCGGTGTGGATAGCGGTCAGGCCGGCTTGCCGTAGTTGGCCGGCCAGCGTTTGCACCTGCTGTGGCGTTTGCTGGTAAAGGTGGAAGCCGCCAATCAGCCGGCAGACCGGGCGGCCCAGCTGCTCTTCCGCCTCGCGGATAATATTCAGCACGCCGCCGTGGGAGCAGGAGTTGAAAACCACCAGCCCCTCCGGGCGCTCAAAAACCAGGCTTTGCTCGTGGGCGAAGTCGTCCGGCTGCCATTCGCCGTTGCAGAGCCGATACATATTGGCCTGCTTGCCGGCCTCGGCCAGCCCCGGCGTGGCGTGGGGCAGCAGCCAAACGCCGTCGGCCAGCTGAAAGGGGCCGTCCACCTGTTGGATACGCGGCGCAAAATCCTGCAAAATATGGCTTGGCAGGCCGATATATTTGTACTCGCCCTCTTCAATTTTGTAACAATTTTCGGCGGCGGCGCTTTGCAGATAAAATTTAGCCCGCCGGTTATGCCGGAAAAAATCCGCCATGCCGTCGGCGTGGTCGTAATGGGCGTGGGATAAAACGGCCATATCCACCGCGGCAATATCCAGCCCCAGGCTTTCGGCGTTTTGCCGGAACAGGGCGGACGCGCCGCAGTCCAGCAGGATATTCAATTCGCCGGTTTCAATGTAAATGCTGAGCCCCCATTCACCGGGCAGGCTTTCCGTGCCGATGTTATCGGTCAAAACTGTTGCTTTCATTTTTTTCGCCTCAATTCTTTTGCTTCCATATTATAATAACATATTTTTTTACGCAAGTAAAGTTTGTCAGACGAAAAAATGTCGGACGAAAGTTGGAGTATTTAGGGGGATTGTGTTGTTTGGGGCAGGTTTAGGCGGATTTATGCCGAATAATAATGGACATTCAATATAAAGGGAGAGGTTTTGATGAAGCTGCGTTTAATTGAGGGCGGTGCGGGCAGTGGCAAAAGCCGCCTGTGCCTGACGGAGCTGGCAGCCCGACAAAAGGAGCAGCCGGTGGGGCCGCCTTTGCTGCTGTTGGTGCCGGAGCAGGCCACCTTTGGCAGCGAGCGGGCCTTTGTGGGCTTTGTGGGCGCCAGCCTGCGCGCGCAAGCGGTGAGCTTTTCCGGCTTATACCGGCTGCTGGCGGCGGAGCAGACCTTTGCCGCCCTGCCCTGGCTGGACGAGCAAGGCCGGGCTATGCTGCTGGAAGCCTGCCTGCAACAAAACTGCGGCCAGCTGGAGGTTTTGGATGCAGCGGCCGGTAACGTCAGCTTTGTGGACGCCCTGGCCCGCGCGCTGGTGGAGTTCGAGCAGTATTCCGTGGCCCCGGCAGATTTGCGCCGGGCGGCGGAAAAGCTGCCCGCCGGCGGCCGTCTGCTGGCCGGCAAGCTGCGGGATTTGGCCCGGCTTTATGAGGCCTATTTGCGTATGGTGGTGGGCGGCTTCCGCGATCAGGGCCTGATGATGGCCGAGTTGGCCCAGGCTGCGGCGGCCAGCCGGCTTTTGCAGGACGCGGAGCTTTGGCTGGATAACTTTCTGGATTTTAACCCCTCTCAGCTGGCGGTGCTGCGGGCCTTGTTTCCCAAGCTGCGGGCCGTCAATTTGTGCCTGTGCCTGCCGCCCGGCGCGGCGGAGAACCCCGGTTTGGGCCGGATATTCGGCGGGCAGCTGCGCCTGCGCAAGCAATTTTTGCAGCTGGCGGCGCAGTTGGGGGCGGAGGTGGAAGTAACCAGGCTGACCGCTAACTGGCGGCAGCAGCTTAACCCGGAGCTGGCGGCGGTGGAAGCCTGCTTTGCCTATGGCTGTTTTGCGGCCAGAATGCAGCCGGGCCGGGATTGGCCGGCTTTGGCGGCGGAGCCGCCGGTCAAAATTGAACTGCTGGCTGCGCCGGACGCGGCGGCGGAAGCGGCCTATGCCGCGCAGACCATTGTGCGGCTGTGCCGGGAGCAGGGTTATCTTTTCCGGGATATTGCGGTGATTACGCGCAACCTGGCCACTTACCGCACCGAATTGGAAAATACTTTTCGGGATTTTGGCATCCCTTACTTTTTTGATATGGGGGCGGAGCTGGGGCGGCACCCTCTGGTGAAGCTGATAAGCACGGTTTTGAGCGTGCTGGCGGAAAACTGGGCCACCCCGGCGGTGCTGGCCTATCTGAAATCCGGCCTGGCTCCTCTAAGCCTGGAGGAGGCCGACCGGCTGGAAAATTACGCCCTGCGCTGCGGTTTGAAAAGCTATATGTGGCGGCAGGCCGGCAAATTTAAGCGCACTGCCGGTTATTTTAGCGCGGCCGAGCTGGCGGAAATCAATGTGCTTGCCGAGCGGGCCCTCTCTCCTTTGTTGCAGCTTTGGGAGGGGTTGCGCGGCGCGCAGCCGGATTTGACGGTGGGCAGGCTGGCGGAGGCATTGCAGGAATTGTTGCAAACCTTGCAGGTGGCGGAAAGTCTGCTGGCCTGGGAACAGGCGGCGATGCAGCGGCAGGAGCTGCGCCTGGCCGACGGCCATCGTCAGATTTTGCCCAAGGTGGAGCAGCTTTTGGCCCAGCTGGCGGCCTTTTTGGGGCAAATGCCGGTGAGCTTTGCCCAGTTTGCGGAGCTTTGGCAGGAGGGCACGGCCCGCTTGCAGCTAAGCTCCATTCCGCCCTCCGGCAACGAGGTGAACGTGGCGGAAATTAGCCGCAGCCGCTTGCCGGAAATTAAGGCGGCCATTGTGCTGGGCCTGAACGAGGGCGAGCTGCCGGCGGTGCTGGCGGAGGACGGCCTGCTGGGCAGCGCAGACCGAGAGGCCCTGGCCGGCATGGGCATTGAGTTGGCCGCCGGCCCCAGGGAGAGGCAGGAAAACGAGGAATATTTGGCTTATATCGCGCTGACCCGCAGCAGCGAGCTGCTGTTTTTGAGTTACTCCGAGCGGGCGGCGGACGGTGCAGAATTGCGACCCTCGACGGCGTTGACGCGCTTGCAGCAGATTTTCCCCAAGCTGGAAGTGAAGCGACCGGCGGATTTGCCGCTGCCGGATAATTTGGGCGGCGACAGGCATTTGTTGGCTGGACTGGCGGCTCATTTGGCCGGGCTGAGGGACGCGCCGGGCGTGCCAAGCGCGCAAATTGAGCAAAACGGGCAGAACGCACAAGGAGTGGATTTGGTTGACGCCAACGCTTCTGATGTTGACGCTTTTTGGCGGGGCGTTTGCCAAAGCTTGACGGAGCAGGGCCGTTTGCAGCCGGAGTTGGCGGCTTTGCGGCAGGGTCTGGCCTATCGGGTGGATAGGGCTCCGCTGGACCGGCGGCGTTTTCAGGCGCTTTACGGCAGCGGCGGTCTGCGTTCCACCAGCGTTTCTCGGCTAGAGCGCTTCAATAACTGCCCCTGCCGCTACTACGCCACCTACGGCTTGGGTTTGGAGCCGCGGGCGGAATTTAAGCTGCAAACGGCGGATATAGGCTCGCTGTATCATTATATTTTGTCCGAGGTTATGCAGCAGCTGGCTGCGGCGGATTGCGATTGGGCGGCCCTCACGGCGGCGGAGCTGGAGCCGTTGGTGCGCCAGACTATGCAGGAGTTTGCGGCCCGCGGCCTGGCGGATATTTTGGCGGACAGCGGCAAAAACAGCTATATGGCGGAAAAAATGCTGGCAGTGGTGACACAAAGCCTGCTGGATATGGCGGCCAACCTGGCGGCGGGCAGCTTCCGGCCGTTGCGCTTTGAGCTGAAATTCGGCCTGGATAAGGACGGCTTGCAGCCCCTGGAGCTGGAGCTGGCGGACGGCCGGCGCGTCAGCCTGCGCGGTATGATTGACCGGGTGGACGCCGCCCAGGGCAGCGATGCCGCATTTGTGCGGATTAT
Source organism: Bacillota bacterium (assembly GCA_021769035.1). Lineage (GTDB taxonomy): Bacteria > Bacillota > Dehalobacteriia > UBA4068 > UBA4997 > Avidehalobacter. The sequence continues at coordinate 21,830 of JAETTP010000008.1, forward strand.
TGACTACAAAATGCAGAATAAAACCCTGCGTTTGGCGGATATATATTATGGATTGAACTGGCAACTGCCCTTGTATTTGGAGGCGTTGCTGTGCAATGTCAAAGACGGGCGGCAGCTGCGCCCGGCCGGCATGTTTTACGTGCCGGTGCAGGAGATTGTGAAAAATGTGCGCTCTTTGGCAGAGGAGGGCGCGGCGGTGAAACTGCAAGGCCTGGCCGTGCTGGACACGGAGGCTTTGCTGCTGGCGGAGCGCGGGCTGGAGCCTGGCGCGCACGCCAAAACTATGCACGTGCAGTGGAAAAAGGACAGCAGCTTCGGCCCGCACACCTTGGGCCTGAGCCCGCAGGAATATGCTTTTATGCAGGATTGCCTGCAAAAGCAGGCGGCGGAATGCCTGGGGCGGTTGCAAGCCGGCGAAATCCGGCAGCGGCCCCTGGAGCAAAATGGCCGTTTGATTTGTGAATATTGTGATTTTTACACCGTCTGTGCGGTGGATTTGGCGGTGGAGCGGGATAGCCGCCCGGTGGAGAATTTGAGCCAGGCGGAGGTGCTGCAACGTTGGCGGCGGCAATATCCCCAGGCGGAACAGGAGTAAGGATACAAAATGGCTTGGACGAATGAACAACTGGCGGCTATGCAGAAAAACAGCGGCAATCTGCTGGTGGCGGCCGGCGCCGGCAGCGGCAAAACCGCGGTGCTGATTGAGCGGATTATGGGAATTATCACCGATTTGGCGCAGCCGGTGGATGTGGACCGCCTGCTGGTGTTGACCTATACCAACGCGGCGGCGGCGGAAATGCGCAGCCGGCTGACGGCGGCCCTGCGTCAGCGCTTGGGCGAGGCCGAGCAGGAGGCGGAGGCCGCCCACCTGACCCGGCAGCTGGTGCTGCTGCAACGGGCGAAAATTATGACTATCCACGCCTTTTGTCTGGATTTGCTGCGGGAATATGGCTACGTCCTGGAGCTGGACGCTAAAAGCCATATCGGCAGCGAGGGCGAGTTGAATATGCTACGGGAGCGCACCCTGGAGGAGGTCTTTGAGGCCGCCTACAACGAGCCGGAATCCGGCCTGCGCCTGCTTTTGCAGCACTATAGCCGCGGCCTGGGCGACGACAACATCAAGGCGTTGGTGCTGCGGTTGGTGGAATTTGGCGAAAGTATGCCGGATATTGAGGGCTGGCTGGCCGGACTGTCCGCGGTTTACACCCAGGGGCAGGCGGTTGCCTGGCAGGATTACTTTGCGGAGTGTCTGCGGGACGAGCTGGCAGAGCTGGCCCAGCTTGGCCGGGCGGCGGTGGAGCAGGCGGAATGGGCCGGACTGACCCAATATCTGAGCCTGTTGCAGGCGGAGGCGGCGGAGCTGACTCAAATGGCGGCTGTGGTGGCAGCCGGGGATTTGCCGGCCTGCCTGAGGGCGCTGGCGGAGTTGGAGTTTAAGCGTCTGCCGGCCATTCGGGCCAAAGAGGGGTTGGACACAGCGGCCAAGGAGCGGGTGCAGCTGCTGCGCAAGCAGGTTAAAGACGGCTGCGCGGCCCTGCTGCGGGAGGCAGCCCCGCTGCTTAGCGGTGCGCTGACCGAGGAGCTGCACAGTCTGGCCCCGCTGGCGGAGGCTTTGGTGAACCTCACTGTGGCTTATTATCAGGCCTGGCAGCAGGCCAAACGGCGGCGCAAGCTGCTGGAATTTACCGATTTGGAGCATTATGCGCTGACTTTGCTGCGGGACGAGCAGCTGGGCGTGGCGGCCAGCCTGCGCCAGCACTTTTTTGAAATACTGGTTGACGAATATCAGGATATTAACGAGGTGCAGGAAAGCCTGCTGGAGCTGTTGAGCAGCGGTGACAACCGTTTTATGGTGGGCGACATCAAGCAGAGCATTTACCGCTTTCGGCTGGCGGAGCCGAGCCTGTTTTTGCGGCGTTTTGCGGCCTACGGGCGGGGCGAGGGCGGCCGGCGGATTGACCTGAACCGCAACTTCCGCAGCCAGGGGACGATTTTGGCCGGCGTGAATTTTATTTTCAGCCGCCTGATGAGCGGCGGCAATTTGGAAATAACCTACGACGAGGCGGCCATGCTGCATTGCGGCCGGCCGGAGTTGGCGCAGGAGCCGGTGGAGCTGCTGATTATCGACAAAAAATCGGTGCGTCAGAACAACCGCGCCGACGGGGCGTTTGCCGCCGAGGAGCCGGCGGAACGGGCAGAACCGGCGGAAGCGGATGCGTACGCAGACGTGGAAAGCGGCCTGGGCCGCTGGCTGGAGGATATGCAGGCGGCGGAGATGGAGGCCAATCTGTTGGCCGGAAAAATCCGGGAGCAGCAGGCCCAGGGCCGCGCCCTGAGCGATATGGTGATTTTGCTGCGGGCGGTGCGGGGTTGGGCCCCGATATTCAGCCAAATTTTGCGGGCGCAGGATATACCGTGCGTGGCGGACGGCTTTGACGATTTCCTCAGCCTGCCGGAGGTGCAGGTGGTGCACAGTCTGCTGGCGGTGTTGGATAATCCTCGGCAGGATATTCCGCTGGCGGCGGTGCTGCACTCGCCGCTGGTGGGGCTGAGCCTGGCGGAGCTGGCGGATTTGCGGATCCTTTGCAAAAACCTGCCGCCGGAGTTTGCCCACCCTTGCTTGTATGACGGTCTGCTGCAATCCCACGACGGGCGGCTGTTGGCTTTTGCCCAGCGTTTGCAGGATTGGCGGCGGCGTAGCCTGGAGTTGGGGGCAGCGGAGCTGTTGGAGTATCTCTACAACGCCACGGCTTTGCCGGAGCTTTTGGGCTCTCTGCCGGGCGGCGCGCTCCGGCGCGGCAGCCTGCGGGAGCTGCAACGGCTGGCCGGGGAATATGACGCGGCCGGCGGCGTGGGCTTGGGGCGGTTTTTGCAGTTTTTGGCGGCCGGCAACAAAGCGGCCGGCAGCAAGCGACAGCCGGCGGCCGGCGGCCTGGCGGCGGTGCGCCTGATGAGTATTCACAAAAGCAAGGGGCTGGAATTTCCGGTGGTGTTTGTGGCAGGTTTGGGCACCGCTTTTAATGAAGAGGATTTTCGGCGGGATATTCTGCTGCACCGCAGCTTGGGCTTGGGTATGCGGCGGGTGGATTTGCCGGGCCGGCGGAAGTATCCCACCTTTGGTTTTAATATGATAACCCGCAAGGCGCGTTGGGAAAATTTGGCGGAAAGCCTGCGCCTGCTTTACGTGGCGATGACGCGGGCGGAAAACAAGCTTTATCTGGTGGGCACCGTCGCTTCCTGGGAGGCATTGAGCAGTACCCTGGCCAGCCTGGCCGGGCCGGAATATGGCGTGGCGGGGCCGGTGACGGCCGGCTTTTTGGCCAAGCACCGCAATTTTTTGTGCTGGCTGTGCGCGGCCCTGTTGCAGCACCCGCAGGCGGATTTGCTGCGTCAGCTGTCCGGCTTGACGCGAGGGTGGCGGGCAGCCGACGGCGAGGGCGGCGCCTTTCGGCTGGAGCTGGTGCAAAGTTTGCCGCGGGCGGCCGGTGCGGAGCCGGGCGCGGCAGGCGCTTTCGATTTCGCGGCTTGGCTGGCGGCCGGGCCGGAAGCAGCCCGCGGCCCGATTGAGCGGGCTTTGGCCAGGGAATATCCCGGCGCGGAGTTGGCCCGCCTGCCGGTGAAATGGAGCGCGACGGCTTTTAAGCGGCTGTTGCCCCTGCCGGAGGGCGACGCGGAAGCGGAGCAGGCCGTAGCGGCGGCCCGGCTGGCTGATGAATATGCGGAAAATCTGGCGCAGCCGGAGGGCGGGCGCAGTCTGGAATGGTATGCGGCCTACGGCAGTTTGCTGCACTCCCTGCTGCAAAAGGCGGATTTGGCGCAGGTGCGGCGGCTTTTGGCCTCGGCAGAGGCTGCCGGGACGGCGGCGGTGGCGGCCTACTTGCGGGAGCTGTTGGCCGATTTGGCGGCCGGCTGCGCCGACCGGACGGTGCCGGAAGCGGCGGCGGCCAGCCTGCCCCGGCTGGTGGAATTTTTCAGCGGGCCGTTGGGGCGGCGGCTGTTGGCGGCGGAAGCGGCGCAGACTGACCGAGTGCTGCGGGAGCAGCGTTTTATCGCCGAGCTGAGCCTGGCCGAGCTGGCGGAGCTGGACGCTCAGGCGGCGGCCGGCCTTTATGCGCAGCTGGCGGCGGGCCGGCCGGCTCAGGAGGCGCAGCAATTCGCTCAGGAAACGGTTTTTTTGCAGGGCGTGTTGGATTTGGCTTTTTGGGAGGACGACGGCTGGGTGCTGGTGGATTACAAGTCCGGCAGCAACCGGGGCAAAAGCGCCGAGCAGGTGCGGGAGCAATACGGTTTGCAGCTGGCAATCTATCGTTGGGCTTTGGCAAAGGCCAGCCGGCAGCCGGTTAAGGAAGGATATATTTATTTTACGGCAAATGGGCGCAATGTGCGGCTTTTCTGAAAATATCGTCCGAATTTGCCTGAAAAACAGGGAATGCCGTTTGGGTCGGCGATATTTTCCAGCGTGAAAAATTAGCGTTTTTTTAGGATAACACTTGAAAAAAAGTCGCATATAGTCTATAATAGTAGATGTGGCGGTGGGTGCCGCATTTTGATGATGGCGGAGGCTAACATAAGTGGAAGAGAAATTGAAGCAAATTTGGCCGCGGATAAAAGAATTCTTCGGCAAAATGACTAAAAAAACTAAGCGGATAATTGCCATTGTGCTTGGCACCCTTTTGATTGGGGCCATCGTTTTTGGGGCGATTATGATGTCGCGGCCGTATGCAACGCTTTTCACTGGGTTGACTGGCGAGGATATGTCCTCTATTATTACATATTTAAATGACAATGGCGTAAAAAACTATCGAGTGGAAAACAATGATACCATTTTGGTGCCGGAGGCGCAGGAGCCGGCCTTGAAAGCCAGCTTGTTGCAGGCGGGTTACCCCACCAGCGATTTGGGCTACAAAATGTATCTGGAAAATGTAAACTCAATGTCCACCTCCACCCAAATGCGCACGCTGCAAATTTATGACTTGCAAGACCGTTTGGCGGCCGTTATCCGCAATTTTGACGGTGTTAAGGACGCGGTGGTGGATATTGCCGTGGGCTCCGACAACACTTTTGTGCTGAACCGCAGCGCGGTGATTGAGGCTAGTGCTTCCGTCTATGTGGAGATGGACAGCCAGCACAACCTTTCACAAAATCAGGCTTCGTCTATTCGCAAGCTGGTGAGCAATTCCGTCGCCGGCTTGATTATCGACAATGTTAGCATTCATGATAACCGTGGCAACACCTTTGACGGCGACGGCAGCCTGAGCTACACGGATTCCGCCCGGCTGAAGCTGGCCCTGGAGGAGCAGGTGAATAACAAAATCCGCACGCAGGTTTTGCAGGTGTTGGGCCCGGTTTACGGCGAGGACAACATCAGCATTGGCGTGCAGAGCACTGTGGACGTGAGCCGCATATACCAGGAAGAGGTGAACTATACCCAGCCGGAAAATGCGGTGGAGGGCAACGACGGCATCCGCGGCATTATCGGCAGCCGGGTTTACAGCTACAGCGTGGGCCGGGACGAGGACCAAGCGCCGGGCGGCGTGGTGGGCACCGGCACCAACGCGGATATTCCTACCTATGTGGAAAATGAATATCAAGTGGACGGCCAGGAGCGCAACCTGAGCGCCAGCGGCGAGGATCAATATAATGTGGACACCCTGACAACCCAGCGGGAAAGCGCCAGCGGCACGGTGACGGACGTGATGGTGAGCGTTTCCATCAACGCGGCCCAGGGCACGGTGCCGATTGAGGAAACCATTGCCGCTGTGGCCAGGGCTTCTGGCATTACGGTGGAGCAGCAGAACGAAAAGGTGGCCTTGCTGGTGCGCCAGTGGCCGACGGCTCCGCAACAACCGGATGACGAGGGCCCAGACTACACCTGGGTACTTTATGCAGCGATTGCCGGCGCAATTTTGTTCCTGTTGATTTTGCTGGTTATTATTTTGCTGGTGCGCCGGGCCCGCCGCAAAAAACGGGAGGCCTTGGAGGCCGAGCAGGCGGCGGCTTTGGCGGCAATACAGGCCGCGGCGGCCGGCGTGCCGGAGGTCAGCGCGGATATTATGGATATACACACGGAGCGTAGTATGGAGCTGCGCAAGGATGTGCGCCGGTTTGCTGAAACCAATCCGGAAATTGCCGCTTTGATGGTGAAAAACTGGCTGAAAGAGGATGAAAAATAATGGCAAATGGCGTTATTACCAAAATGGAAGAGATGACAGGCCCCCAAAAGGCGGCGGCGGTAATCATCGCCTTGGGCGTGGATAAGGCCTCGCTTTTGTATCAGCATATGGAGGCGGAGGAGATTGAACAGGTGACCTTGGAGGTTGCTAAGCTGGGCTTTTTGGACGCCAGCCTGACTGAAGAGGTGCTGAACGAATACTATCAGATGTGTATGACCAACAAGGCGGTGACGGAGGGCGGCCTGGAATACGCCCGCACCGTTTTGCAAAAGGCCTTTGGTGAGCAAGCGGCGGCTACCTTACTGGATAAGGTGACAAAATCGCTGAAGAACCGCGAGTTCTCCTTTATGAACAAGGCCAATGATAAATCGTTGTTTTCCGCTTTGCAGCATGAACGCCCGCAGACCATTGCTTTGGTGCTTTCCTATGTGGACCCGGACAAGGCGGCGGCGGTGATTTCTCAGCTGGAGGGCCGGCGGCAAATTCAGGTGGTGGAGAGCATTGCCCAGATGGAAAGCGCCAGCCCTGCAGCCATTAAAATTATTGAGGCGGAAATGACCCGCCGCTTTGCCAATATCTTCGACAGCAGCAACGTGCAGGTTGGCGGTATTGACTTTGTGGCGGATATTATGAACAATTTGGACCGCACCAACGAGAAGAGCATTTTCGATGGTTTGGAGGCCTCCAACGACGAGTTGGCCGAGGAAATCCGCAAGCGGATGTTCGTTTTCGAGGATATTATCACGATGGACGACCGCTCCGTGCAGCGTTTTGTGCGCGATTGCGACCCGCGCGATTTGGTGCTTTCTCTGAAAGCCGCCAATTCCGAGGTGGCCGAAAAGCTGTTCAAAAATATGTCCGGCCGTATGGCGGAAAGTATCAAGGACGATTTGGAGATTACCACCAATGTACGTATGAAAGACGTGGAGGACGCGCAGCAGCGTATTGTGAATATTATCCGCAGTTTGGAGGAAAAAGGCGAAGTTATTATTATGAAAGGCGGAAAGGACGATATAATTGCCTAATATATTTAAGCGTTTTATGAAGCCCGCCGCTGTGGAATATGTTTTTACGGACGCCAAGGATCTGACGGACGGCGACGAGACCTTGGCGGGCGAGGCGCCGGCTGATGCGACCGCGGACTTTGACGAGGGCTTTGAGGAAGATTTTGGCGCTGATTTTGACGGTGATTTTGAACACGTGGAAAGCGCAGGAGCGGCAGAGCAGGAGCCGACGGCGGAGGCCGCGGAGCCTGCCGCAGACTCTTTGGAGGAACGCCCGGCCACCCCGGTGGATTTTGCCAGGGTGCAGGCGGAGGCCATTTTGGCTGCCGCCCGGCTGGAAGCGGAGCAAATTAAGGAGCAGGCGGTGAAAGACGCCGAGGCCGAGGTGCACGAGCTTTATCGTGCGGCGCGGGCCGACGGCTACAACGGCGGCTTCACGGAGGGCATGGCGGCGGCGATGAGCGAGGCCCAGGCCGAAATTGCCTGCCAGGCGGAGGCCCAGGGGGCTGAGGTTAAACGCTTTTTGGAGGACGCCACCCACCGGCGGGATTTAATCTTGCAGGACACCAAGGAGGATTTGCGGGATTTGGCCCTGGCCGTGGCGGAAAAGGTAATCCGGATTAGCTTGAAATCCAGCGGCGATATTTTGCTGCGTATGATTGAAAACGCCACGGAAAAACACCGCCGTTGCGAGTGGGTGCAAATTTACATCGCCGATTGTGATACGAAAAATATCGCTCTTTCCACGCCAGAGCTGACGGCGGCTTTGGGGCACCTTTCTAATCGGATTCGGATCATTCCGATGGCGGACGACGAATCTGGCACCTGTATTATTGAAATGCCGGACGAGATTATTGACGCCAGTGTTTCTACCCAAATGGACAACATTCGAGAAGTTATTCAAAATGCTTCAGGTGAAAATTAAATGTTCAAACATATTATCAAGCAAATCCAACAGGCTGAAACAATCGGCCACACCGGGAAAATTGAAAATATTGTGGGCATGTCCATTGAGGCCAGCGGTCTGAAAGCGGCGGTGGGCGACATCTGCCGCATTTACAGCGACGACACCGGCGGCCAGATTAACGCCGAGGTGGTGGGCTTCCGGGACGACCGGGTGCTGCTGATGCCGTATTCCGAGATGAGCGGCATTTCTGCCGGCAATTTTGTGCGCACCTCCGGCCAACAGCTGCGCCTGCGGGTGGGGCCTTTCCTGAAAGGGCGCATTATCAACGCGTTGGGCCAGCCGATTGACGACCTGGGCCCTTTTGAGGGCGGCGTTTCCTATTGCATTGCCGGCAGCCACATCAACCCGCTGACCCGCCCGCCGATTCGGGAAAAAATGGAGTTCGGCGTGAAAGCGATTGACGGCCTGCTGACTATCGGCAAGGGGCAGCGTATGGGTATTTTCGCCGGCTCTGGCGTGGGCAAAAGCACTCTGATGGGTATGATTGCCAAAAATGTTAAGGCGGACATCAACGTGATTGCCCTGGTGGGCGAGCGCGGCCGCGAGGTTTTGGAGTTTGTGCAAAAGGATTTGGGCGAGGAGGGCATGCGCCGCTCTATTTTGGTGGTGGCGACTTCCGACCAGCCGGCTATGCTGCGTATGCGCTGCCCCTCGGTGGCCACGGGCATTGCGGAATATTTCCGCGACCAGGGCTACGACGTGCTGCTGATGATGGATTCCCTGACCCGTTTTGCGATGGCGCAGCGGGAAATTGGTCTGGCGATTGGTGAGCCGCCGGTGGCCAGAGGCTATACCCCCTCTATTTACGCAGAGCTGCCCAAGCTGCTGGAGCGCAGCGGCAACTTCCAAAAAGGCTCCATCACCGGGATTTACACCGTGCTGGTGGAGGGCGACGACACCAACGAGCCGATTGCCGACACTGTGCGCGGCATTTTGGACGGGCATATCGTCCTATCGCGCAGTTTGGCCGCGGCCAACCATTATCCGGCCATTGACATCAGCGCCAGCATTTCCCGTTTGATGATTGAGCTGGTGCCGGAGGAGCACCAAAAGCTGGCCAGCCGCCTGCGGGATATTCTCAGCGTTTACGAGAAAAATTCCGATTTGGTTTCCATTGGCGCTTACAAAGCGGGCAGCAACCCGCGGCTGGATTTTGCTTTGACTAAAATTGACGAAATCAATCAGTATTTAATGCAGGGCGTGAATGAGGCGTTCTCATACGAACAATGCCTGGCGGAAATGCGTCGGATTTTGGCGAACGCTTAGCGCTAATCTTTTAATCCTACAAGCAGGAGAGCGTACATATAATGAAGAAGTTTCAATTTCAGTTGGATACGGTGATGGATTATAAGCAGCAGGTTTTGGAAAATCGTTTGGTGGAGCATGGCGCCGCCGCTGCTGCTGCTAATGCTCAGCAGGAAGTTTTGGATGCGGTGCAGAACCGCAGAACTGAATATGAAGAGGAATATCGCCGTAAAAAGGCGGAGGGCCTGAACATTTTGGAGCTTTTGCAGTTTGAGGATTGTTTGCAGGCCCTGGAGCGCGAGGAACGCCGCGAGGCCGACAAATTGCGCCAACTGCGGCGGGTAGAGGAGGAAAAACGCAGCAAGGTTATTGAGAGCAGGCAGGAAACGGCCACCCTGGAAAAGCTGCGGGATATTAAGCACAAGGAATATTTGAAGGCGGTGCAAAAGGACGAGGAACGTTTTATCGACGACCTGACGGCGGCCCGCCGCTACGCTAACGCGAGCAATGTTTGAACCGCGGCTTTGGCCGGGGCGAGGGCATTTCTCATATATGATTACCATTGAAAGGAGGTGAAAGAGATGAAAACGAACGGAGTGAACGGAGCGGGCGGCATTGCTCAGCTGATGAATGCGATGTTGGGAGCCAAAGGCCCTGAAGCAGGCAAACCGGCCGGGCCGGATTTTGAGAGCCTGTTGCAGCAGGCGGGCGGCAACCAGCAGCCAGAAGCGGACGCAACCACTAGCCACTCTGGTAACGGCCAAACTTCCGGGCAAAGCAAACCGGAGGCAGCTGACGGCTCTAAGCCTACAGGCGGACAGCAGGCCAATCAGGGCGAGCAGGACGCAAATGCGGACGCGGAGCGGCAGGCTTTGGCCGCAGCTTTGGTGACAGCGCAGCCCCAGGTTATGCCGCCGCAGGTGCAGCCGGTGGAAGTGGTTGTGGATGAAAACGGCGCTAATGTGGAGGCCGTGCCAACACTGGAAACGGAAGAAGCGCCTCCGATGGTGCAGACAGTTCAGGCACAGACCGGCAATGTTGCAGCTCAGACGGCACAGCCGCAGGCAGAGGCCGCAGGCGCACAACAGCAAACGCAGGCCCCGGTGCAGGCGGAGCAAAACCAGACTGGTGAGACGGAAGTGGTGCAAAATCAAAACGGGCAGCTTCAGCTGCAAACCGTGGCGACGGCGGCCCAACCCCAGGCTCAGCAAAACGGCCAGAGCGCAGGCGAGCAGACCGCACAGCAGCCGCAGGTGCAGCAGGGTGAGGAAATGGTGGCGGAAGAAGCCGCCGGACAAAACCAACCTGTTTTTGCCGAGGCGGACGCAGTGCCGGTTAAGGTGCGGGAGGCGGAGGTTCCGCTGGCCCCTCAAGACGCGGACGCGGCCGACAAACTGGCAGCCAAGCTGAACCAGGCCTTAAACCAGGGCGAAAGCCGAGTGACGGTGAACCTTACCCCGGCCAATTTGGGCACCCTGACGGTAGAGATGACCAGAATGGCGGACGGCACCCTGAACGTGGTTTTGAGCGTGGTGACGGAAAAAGCGGCCAACCTTTTGCAGCAGCACAGCAGCAGCTTGCAGAACCTTTTGCAGACAGGCGGCCAGGGCCAGGTGCGGGTTGAGGTGGAAAACCGAACCCCGGAGGAAAACGCTCAGCAGTTTTTGAACCCTGACCAGGAGCAAGGCAAAGAGCAACAGCAGCAGGAACAGCAGCGCAGACAAAACGCGGAAAACCCGGCGGCTGTGCAGGCTGATTTTATGCAGCAGCTGCGGCTTGGTTTGGTGGATCTGACGGCGGCGCAGGATAGATGATAGTGTGTGAGCAAGAGAGGAAGTGAAATAAATATGGCGTATATGACTGACGCGGCTGGTGTTTTGGGCGCTTTGCAAACTGAATTGGCGACCAAAAACAGTACCAGCAAAAAAGCGGGCCAGGATTTAACCACCGATGATTTTTTGGTTTTGATGTGCGCAATGTTCCAAAATCAGGACATTGACAACACCGCTTCCACGGCGGATATGATGAACCAGTTTGTGCAAATCTCGGTTATTCAGGCGGTGACGGATATTAGCAATTTGATCCACGACACCAGCACCCTTACTTACGCTTCGTCACTGGTGGGCAAAACCGTAACCATTGGCATGTACGAGGGCAAGGAGCTGAAAGAAATTGAGGGCGTGGTGACCGGCACCGGCACGCTGAACGGCGAGCAGGTTATCTTCATTGGCGACGATATTTACATGCTGACAGATATTATGGCAATCGGCAAGCTGCCTGAGGTTAAGGAGCCGGAAAAACCGGAGGACGGCGACAAAACCGAGGGTGTTGATAAGCCTGGCGAGGGCGATAAGACGGAAAACACGGATAAAACCGAAAACACCGAAAATACTGATAAAACGGAAAATACGGAAAATACGGATAAGCCTGTGGAAGAGGCAGGCAAAACAGATGGAACTGACGCTGGCACGAATAACGAAAACCTGGGCAATCCCAACAACACTGTTGAGGACGACAAGGTGACTAAACCGTTGCTGGCATAAGGAGTTAAGGAGGTGCAGTTGGCAGTGATTGACAGATTGAACGGGGTGGCGCAAGCCGCCATGCCGGACGGCGCAAACAAAACCCAACGAGAAGCTGCCAAAACACCGGGCCAGGGTTTTGGTGAGTTGCTTTTGGCGCAGGCCCAAAAGGCTGCTGGGCCGCAGGCCCCTGCGGCGGCCAATGTGGGCGAGGAGCCGGCCGGCGGCGTGAATTTTTCCAAGCACGCTTTAAGCCGGGTGGAGGAGCGGGGCATTGAGCTGACCCCGGATTTGATGGATAAGCTGGCGGGCAGCGTGGAGCGGGCCCAGGAAAAAGGCGCAGTGAACATTTTGGCTTTCGGCGCGGAACAGGCTTTCATCATCAATGTGCCCCACAATCGGGTGATAACCACCATTTCCCAGGCGGAAATGAAAGAAAAAGTATTTACTAATATTGACGCTGCGATTTTGCTATAAAAACAGCAGGCCCTTTGTTTAAGGATGTTGGGGCGGCAGGCAGACGGCTTGCCGCCAAGCAGCGTGAAAAAAGAGAGAGGAGTTAAGATAATGACAGGAGCAATGTATGCGGCGGTTTCAGGTTTGCGGACGCATATGCAGTTTATGAACGTAATCGGTAACAACATCTCAAACGTGAATACCAACGGCTACAAAGCAGCGCGTTACATTTTTAATGAAGCGCTTTACACTAATGTTAAATCAGGTTCCAACAGCACAATGACCCGCGGCGGCACCAACCCGGCCCAGATTGGTTATGGTACTGGCGTTGGCACCATTGATTTGGATATGAGCACCAAAAACTACACGCCGACCGGCCGGCCGGGCGATATTACCATTGACGGCGACGGCTTTTTGCTGGTGGGCGATAAGGATTTGGGGCCTTTTTCGAGCGCAGAGGACGCTAAAGCTTTGTATTTAACCCGTTTGGGCAACCTGGGCTTTGACGAAGACGGCTGGCTGGTTGACGGCAACGGCAATTCGGTTTACGGCTGGCTGGAGGTGCAGGTGGAAGGCCAGACCGGCGGCACTCAAAACCCGACGGATGAGGACGCTTCCAAACAGAACACGGTGACCTCCCGTGTTTTGACGGCTATCCGTTTGCCGATGGTGGCCAGCGACGGCAGCGCCGTTTTCCCCAAAATTGAAAATGGCAAACTGGTGGAAGCCGAAGAGGGTTCCAGTGTTGAACAGGGAACCGGCGCCGGAGGTAACGATGAGGTTAAGGTGCTTGGTCGGCGTATTTTGCTGGACAGCCTGACCATTGCCAAAAACGGCCAGATTACCGGCGTCAGCAAGGACGATAAATCGGTTATCACGATTGGCTACATTGCGATTGGTCAGGTGGATAATCCCAACGGCGTAACCCACATGGAGGGCCATTACTATCAGGCGTTGGACGGCTCCGGTAACCTGCATATCGCCTCCATTGGCGGTGTGGTTAAACCTACAAATAAAATGACGGAATCAGAAAAGGAAGCGGCCAAAGATTTGTCGGACGGTTTGGAAATTGAAAACTCCGGTAAAACCGAGTTTGTGCCCAACGGCTTGGAAAGCTCCGGCACCGAGCTGGCCACGGAAATCTCCAATATGATTATGATGCAGCGCGGCTATCAGGCTAACACACGTATCATCACCGTGACGGACTCCATGCTGGAGGAATTGGTGAACATTAAGCGTTAAGCTTAAACAATAAGCAATTTGAATAATTGACGGCTGAGGGGCGGCCTATCTGGGCCGCCCGCAAGCCAACCCAGGAAAATGCGGCGCGGAGGAGGCCAGACATGATTGTTTTAACCAAAATGAACAAGGACCGTTTTTTGGTCAATCACAACCAAATCGAGTATATTGAACTGATTCCGGAGTGTAAGGTTGTGATGATGAACCACGATTACTATCTGGTGCGGGAAACAGCGGAGGAAATTATCCAGAAGATTGCTGATTACAACGCCAAGGTTATGGATATTCACCGCTCAATTCAGGTTGTGGACAACCGAAATTAAAAAGCTAAGTGAAGGTTGGATAATGCTATGAATATAACGTATATTATTGGTGTGCTGGTTGCTATTGCGGTTATGCTTTTGGGCATGGCCAACGGCTTTCCGCCCTATGAATTTAAGAAAATCTTAAACTTTGCCGACGGCCCCAGCGTAATGATTGTTATTGGTTGTACGCTGGCTATTGTGGTGGCTAGTTTTCCGGCCAGCATGTTGAAATCAATCCCGGCGCATTTTAAAATTATGTTGAATGCCAAAAAGAACGACCCCACCTACTATATCGACCAACTGGTGGAGCTGGCGCAGGCAGCCAGAAAAGACGGCCTGCTGGCCCTGGAGGGCCTGGCGAACGACCAGGAGGACCCTTTCTTTAAGCAGGCGATTATGCTGATTGTGGACGCCAACGACCCCGACCGCGTGCGGAGCATTTTGGAAAATGATATTGAGTGTATGTCGGCCCGGCACGAGGCTGCCGCCGCCCTTTACGACAAAGGCTCCTCCGTGGCCCCGGCCTTTGGTATGATTGGTACGCTGGTTGGTTTGATTAATATGTTGAAAAATATGAGCTTGGACGGCGACGGAGCCTCCACCATTGGTCAGGATATGGGCGTGGCTTTGATTACCACGCTTTATGGCTGTATTCTGGCGCATATGATTTTTGGCCCGATTGCCAACAACTTGCGCACCCGCGACGAGGAAGAGGTGCTCTGCAAGCAGATTATTGTGGAGGGTATCACTTGTATTCAGGCCGGCGAGAATCCCAAACTGCTGCGGGAAAAACTGCTCACCTTTGTTTCGCAGAATATGCGCGAGGCCAACAGCGGCGGCAAGAAGGAAGACTAAGAAAGGGAGGTGCCTGCCTTGATGAAAAAAAAGAAAAGCCCCGGCGGCGCCAACTGGATGGACACCTACGGCGATATGGTGACGTTGCTGCTGTGCTTTTTTGTACTGCTCTATTCCATATCCGTTATTGACGAGGTTAAATGGCTGGCTTTGGTGAAAAGCTTTAACCCGGACGCTATCGACGACCCGACGGAAATTATTTCAGGAACCGAGGGCCCGGTGGCTGACCCAACAAAGGGGCAGGGCATGGAGCCCGGTGCGCAGGACGAGCCCACCAGCCAGGAGCAAATTGACGCTGCCATGAATGAGCTTTATGAGAAGCTGAAAGAATATTCCGAGCAAAGCGAGTCCGCCCAAAACATTGAAGTGATCCAGGGCGATGGCTACGTTTTTATCTCCCTGGAAAACGCCGTGATTTTTGACGGCAACAGCTACAACCTGCGCCAGGAGGGCGAAAAGGTGCTGGGCGACGTGGCGACAATTTTAAGCGAGGTTGCCAAGTATATTGACGAAATCAGGGTTTTAGGCCACACGGCCCAGGCCAGCCCCAGCCGGCGCAATTATCCGCTGGAGGACCGCATGCTGTCGTCTAATCGGGCTGCCATGGCCACCTACTATATTCAGGAAAACTGTAACGGGACCATTGACCCGGCCCGCATAATCAGCGTAGGCTATGGCCAGCACCGGCCTATTGCCCCCAATGACGACGAGGCCAGCCGCAGCCATAACCGTCGGGTGGAAATTATCATCACCGGCCGCAATGTGCTGGACGATTTGAGCGATAGCATTAAACGCTACGAGGCCCTGCGCAGCGGCGAGGGTGACGCAATGGCGGATTCATTGTAAGCAAAAATATAAGTAAAATTGGCGGCGTTCACGCTATGAGCGCCGCTAAAATCTTCTTAACAAGCGAGGTGGTTTGAGTGGCAGGCGAGGCCAAAACCGAAAAAGCAACGCCTAAAAAACGACGCGACGAACGCAAAAAAGGTCATGTCTTCCTCAGCAAAGACGCGATTGCCGTGGCCAGCTTGTTCAGCAGCGCCCTGGTGATGCGCCTGATGTTTGCTCTGATTGTGGCGGCCATCTACGGCACTTTTCGCTTCAGCCTGCAATGCATGGCGCAAGCGCCTACCATCTCCAACCCGGAGGATTATTTAATCCGCCCGCTGTTTATGGATTTGCTGCTGACGTTGCTGAAATGTGCCGGGCCGTTGCTGATTGTTACGGTGTTGGTGACGGTAATCGCCACCTTTGCCCAAACCAAAATGTTGGTATCCTCGGAGCTGATTAAGCCCAAATTTAACCGTATCAGCCCTTTGCAGGGCTTCAAGCGGCTTTTTTCCCTGCGCAGTCTGGTGGACGCCGCTAAGGGTATTTTGAAAATCAGCGTGCTTTTGTACCTGATTTATTCATGTTTGGTGGGTATTTTGGAGGAATCGGCCACTTTTCTATATCTGGATATTAATCAGGCCTGCCAGCATTTCTTTACGGAAATTTTCTTCATGATGCTTAAAGTTGGCCTGGCTTTTTTGGTGTTGGCCGCTCTGGATTATCTCTATCAATGGTGGGATTACGAGCGGGAAATGAAGATGTCCAAGCAGGAAATCAAAGAGGAATACAAGCAAATTGAGGGCGACCCGCAGATTAAAGGCAAAATCAAGGAAATGCAGCGGCGCATGGCGCAATCGCGTATGATGCAGCAGGTGCCGCAGGCCGACGTGGTTATTCGTAACCCGAACCATTTTGCCGTGGCCCTGCGCTACAAGCTGGGGCAGGACAACGCCCCGATTGTGTTGGCTAAGGGTATGGACGAATTAGCTCTGCGCATTGTGCGCGTGGCGGAGGAACATTCCGTCACGGTGATTGAAAATGTGCCGGTGGCCCGGGCGCTTTATGCCCAGGCGGAGCTGAATCAGGAAATACCGCCGGAGCTTTACACCGCGGTGGCGGAGGTTATGGTTTACATTTACCGTCTGGACGGCCGGGCCAATCAAATAGCTTAAAGATTAAAAACCCCTAACCGATAAAAGGTTAGGGGTTTTTCGATTAACATTATAACGCCAGGCGGCCTTGCAGGGCCCGGCTCAGGGTGGCTTCATCGGTATACTCCAAATCGCCGCCCACGGCCACGCCGTAGGCTAGCCGGCTGACCTTGATATGCAACGGTTTAATCTGCCGGGCCAGATAAAGCGCGGTGGCTTCGCCCTCCACGCCGGTGTTGCAGGCCATAATAACCTCCTGCACCTGGCTTTCGTTGCTTTGCAGCCTTTGCAGCAGGCTGGCAATGTTCAAATCGTCCGGGCCGATTCCCTCCATTGGGGAAAGCGCACCGTGTAACACGTGGTAGAGGCCGCGGAACTGGCCGGTTTTTTCCACCACAATGCAGTCGCCGGGCTGTTCCACCACGCAAATCAGTTTAGCGTCACGGCTGGGGTCCTGGCAAACGGGACAACATTCCTCGTCGGTCAGGTTGCCGCAAATGCGGCAGCGGCGCACCTTGGCGCGGGCCTGCTCAATGGCCTGGGCCAGGCCCAGCGCGTCGGCCTCGCGGGTTTGCAGCAGGTGCATGGCCAGGCGTTGGCCGGTTTTGGGGCCTACGCCTGGCAGTTTGGTCAGCGCGTCAATCAGCCGCTCCACCGAGGGGGGATAAAAATAGGTTGCCATTGCTGCTTAAAAAGGCATTTTCAGCCCGCCGGTCACAGCGCCCATGCGCTCGCCGGCAATTTCCGAGGCCTTGCTCATCGCGTCGTTGATGGCGGCCAAAATCAAGTCCTGCAACATCTCCACGTCGTCAGGGTCAACCACCTCCGGCGAAATCTCAATGCCGCAAATCTCATTGGCGCAGGTGGCTTTCACCTTAACCACGCCACCGCCGGCTGCGCCCTCCACCTCAGTTTGGCGCAGCTCCTCCTGCACGCGGGTCATATCGTTTTGCATTTTCTGGGCCTGGCGCATAATCGCCTGCATGTCCATAGCCATTTAAATCATCCTTTCTTTCTGATAGGGTTTATTATATTGTAGTGTAAATATTTAATTAAGTCAAGCTTTAATTGTCGGCCAGCTCCAAATGGGCCGCCTGCAACAGGGCCAGCTCCAGCGTCAGCCGCGGCGTGAGGGAGAAGCGCAGGCGTTGATCGCCGTCCACCAAATCGCGCAGTATTTGCAGGGCTTGGCTGCGATTAAGCAGGGTTTGCTGGCCGCTCATATTCTGCAACAGCTGCTCGCGCACGAATTCCAGCAGCTGCTGCAAAAACAGGCGCATATCCCGGCCCTCGGCGGATAAAAGCTCCACGCCTTTGATAATCCGCAAACCGTCGTGGCCGGCCACGGCCTCCGCCATAGCCATCACAAAGCGTTCATCCACAATGCCCAAAACCCCGGCAATGGTCTGCTGGCTGAGGTTGCCCTCCGATGCCACCAGGCATTGGTCCAGCAGGCTGACTGCATCACGCAGGCCGCCCTCCGCCCGCCGGGCAATCAGGCGCAGGGCGGCATCGTCCGCCGTGCGGCCCTCCAGCTGCACCAGCTTTTGCAGGTGCTCAAACAGCTGCTGCTGCCCAATGCGGTGAAAATCAAACCGCTGGCAGCGGGAGAGAATAGTGGTGGGCACCTTGTGCGGCTCCGTGGTGGCCAACATAAACATCACGTGCTCGGGGGGCTCCTCCAGCGTTTTCAGCAGGGCGTTGAACGCCTCCGGGGTTAGCATATGCACCTCGTCGATGATATAGACCTTGCGCTTTTCCTGGGCCGGCAGATATTTCACACCGTCGCGCAGGTCGCGCATTTCGTTGATACCGCGGTTGCTGGCTGCGTCGATTTCCAAAACGTCCATCGAAGCGCCGCGGGCAATTCGCCGGCAGGCCTCGCACTGGCCGCAGGGCTCGCCCTCCGGCGTGGGGCTTTGGCAGTTGACGGCGCGGCTCATAATCAGGGCGGCGCTGGTTTTGCCGGTGCCCCTGGGCCCGGTGAAGATGTAGGCATGGGCCACCCGGTGGTTTTCCAGGGCGTTCAGCAGGGTTTTGGCCACGTGCTGCTGTCCCACCAAATCGGAAAGACGGGCCGGACGATATTTGCGATATAATGCCATATATTCCATAGCGTTTGCTTCCTTACATTAAGATTAAAAGGGCGGCAGGTCAAAATCAAAGTCCTCGTCCGGCGGGCTCTGTGCCGGCGGTTCCGGGCCAAAGGGCGGCTGCGTGCTGTTATGTTGCGGCTCCGGCCCAAAGGGCGCTTCCGGCGGAAAGGCCGGCGCGCCAAAGCCGGCCGGGTCCTCGTCCACAAAATCCTCCACCATATCCGCAAAGCGGGTGTACTGGCGGAAGAAGAGCAGCTCGTCATTGCCGGTGGGGCCGTTGCGGTTTTTGGCCACAATAATCTCCACCACCTGCCCGTTGATTTGCGGGTTGCCCTCGCCGTCCTCGTCGTCGCCACCCACGTTGCGTTTGTTGTTGATGAAGATAACCACGTCGGCGTCCTGCTCAATGGCGCCGGATTCCCGCAGGTGAGAGAGCAGGGGCGCGCCGTCCTTGTTTTGCTCCGAGGTGCGGGCCAGCTGCGAGAGGGCCAGCACCGGCACCTCCAGCTCCTTGGCCAGCGCTTTCAGGGAGCGGGAAATTTCCGCCACCTCCAGCTGCCGGCTTTCCGTAGGCCGGGCGGAGCGCATCAGCTGCAAGTAATCCACCACGATTAAATCCAGCCCGTGCTCGGATTTGATCCGGCGGCATTTGGCGCGCATTTCCGGTATGGTTATGCCGGAGGAGTCGTCGAAGAACAGCTTTTTGTTCTGAAAGCGTTTCAGCTGGTCTTGCAACAAGGCTTTTTCCTTGGCGTTTAGCATGCCGCTGCGCCATTTGCGCTGGTCGATCCGGGCAAAGCTGCACAGGGTACGCTGGGCCAGTTGGCCGCTGGGCATTTCCAGGCTGAACACCACGGCGGAAAGGCCCTTGTCCATCGCGGCGGAGGCGGCGATGTTCACCGCCATAGAGGTTTTGCCGCAGCCGGGCCGGGCCGCCAGGATGATTAAATCGCCTTTTTGCAGGCCGGAAAGGTACTTGTCCAAATCCCGAAATGTGGGCACGCCGGTGATGCCGTCGTGGGCTTTGATGTCATCCAGCTTGTTAAATTCCTTTTCCATAACGTCGGCCGCAACCTGCACGCCGGCGCCCAGGCGTTGCTCGCCCACCTTGTCCACCACCGCGGCGGCGTCGCCCAGCAGCTCCAGGGCGTTTTTGTGGCCCTGATAGCCGTCGTCAACCACCTTTTGGGCAGCTTCAATCAGCTGGCGTTGGGCAGCTTTGTCCGCCACCAGCTTGCTGTAATATTCTGCATTACGCATGCTGGGCACCTCGCCGGTGAGGGTGGCCAGATATTCCGGCCCGCCCACCAGCTCCAGCTGGCCCTGCTTAGCAAGCCTTTCCGTCACCGATACTATATCGCAGACATAACCGCTGCTGTTCAAATCCAGCATAGCCTGGAAAATGGTCTGGTTTTCCTTTTTGTAAAAATCTCCGGCCCGCACAAACTCCATAGCGCTGAAAATGGCGTTTTCGTTCAGCAGGCACGCGCCCAGCACGGCCTTTTCGGCCTGCATACTTTGCGGGGGAACTCTGCCGTTTTGCAATGTGTTCACCTCAAATGAGCAGTTTAAAGAGCGATGATGCTCAGCTTAACTTTTTGGTGCACCTCGGTGTGCAGCTTCAGCAGGGCTTCCGCCGGGCCCAGGTTTTTGATAGGCTCCTTGATTTCCACCTTGCGTTTGTCCAGCTCCTGCCCAACCTGGGCGGAGATAGCCTCCGCCACCTCCTTGTTGGTGACGGAGCCAAACAGGCGGCCGCCCTCGCCGGTTTTCACCTTGATTTCCACCGTCATACCAGCGATTTTGGCCGCCAGGGCTTTGGCCTCGGCCAGGTCGGCGGCGGCTTTTTCGGCCTGCTTTTTCTTCTGCGCCTCCAGGTGCTTCAGATTTTGCGGCGTGGCCTCCAGGGCCAGCTTTTTATTCAACAGAAAATTGCGGGCGTAGCCGTCGGCCACCTCTTTAATATCGCCGGCCTTGCCCTGCGATTTTACATCTTGCAATAAAATAACTTTCATCAAAAATCACTCCTTAGCGTGGTATTATATATTATATAGTAAGAATTGGTTTAGCAAAAATTAGGATTGTGGCTGCCGCCGGCGCAGCAGTATTTTGCGAATATCCCAAACGCTGTCGGTCAGGCCCAGCAAAAGCAGCATTGGGCCGGCCACGCTGAATGCGCCGATGGCCATAAACACCAGCAGCCAAATCAGCCAGGGCATTTGCCAAAATTCGGCCAACCAGTAGAACATCGCCAGCCCGGCCAACATCAGCAAGGGCTGATAAATATACATTATGTTGTTGTAAAGCGCCTGGCACCAAGCCAGCTCGGTCTGGTGGTAAACTACAAAGGCCAGCAGGGCGGCAATCAGCCCCCAAAGGGTGTACCACGGCAAGCGCCATTCCTTAAAACGGGGCAGGCGGGCCAGCGGATAGCCCAGGCGGCGGAAGATGTAGCCGGTGACGGCGTAGGAAATGCCGGCCTCCAGCATAGCAATGAAAATCATACTGGAGGGGAGCATAGAGGTCAGATACTCTTTCAGCCAGGCGCTGAACTCCGCAGTGGTCATATTGCCTTGCAGCTGTTGCAGCTGGCCGCTGTTCTGCATGGTGGCAATATAGAAATCGACGAACTCATCAATCTGGCGCAGCAAATCGTCAAATTGCAGGCCGGCTAGCCAGGTGGAAAACAGGATCATTAAAACCATTGAAACGGCGGCGATGAACACGCCGGCAATCACCGAGGCCCAAGGGTTCAGCTCCTTGCGGGCGGCCCAGCCATACCAAAAGCCTACGCCGCCCATATTCAGCAGCATAAACAGCGCGCTCAGCGGCCCGATGAAGATGGAAAGCAGCACCGCGGTGAGGGCGGTGCCCAGCAAACCGAAGCCGGGGCCAAAGCGGCGCACCAGCAGGGCCAGCGGCACAGGCCAGAGGAAAAGGGCAATCAGCCAAACCAGCGGCAGGTAATTGGCGGAAAGGCCAAAGATAACGGCCACTGCCACCAGCATTGCGCCCTCCGCCACCCGGCGGGCCGGGCTGGGGTTGGGTTCAAAAAGCGGCCGCGGCGAGGGACGGTTATTTTGATTCTCATTTTTCATTTCAAACAATTTGGCACCTCAAATAAATATATAAGCTGTTATAATATTACTAAATTTTTATTAAATTAATATTAATTGTCCGCTAACCTAACTTAATTCTAGCTAAACGGCTTTTTTTCCTGCCATATGCAGAAAAATCTTCAATAACAGAAACAGTAACAGAAGCGGCTGCCTGTGGGAGTGAACCAGGGCAGCCGCTTCTGCAAAAAATTACAAAACTGAAAGGGATGTTGAAAATATAAAAAATAAAGGAAAAGAAATAAAAATGAAGAAATGGTTTTATGTTAAAAGTAACTGCTTCAAAAGCTTGGTTACTTGTTGTTGTTTTATCTGTTTATTATTATAAACGGCTTTTCTAAATTTTACCTGTAGATAATTTGAACTTTAGCTGAATTTTTAGCGAAGCAACAATGCGCCGCCGTTCTCGTTGAAAACGGCGGTGATTGTTAGGATATTTTAGCCAGCCTGAAAATTGGGGCTGTACATTTGCCTAATTTTCTTGTAAAATAGAAGCGGTGCAAGTAAGGAGGGAGCGTTTTGCTGGCAAGCATTATTTTTGTGGCCGAGGCGATTGGGATTATCGCTTTTGCGGTTTCCGGGGCGATGTTGGCGGCCGAGAAAAATCTGGATATTTTTGGGATTCTGGTGTTGGGGATTGTCACCGCTTTTGGCGGCGGCGTTATTCGGGATTTGCTGCTGGGCATTAATCCGCCGGCCATGTTCAGCAGCTATGTTTTTTTGCTGTTGGCGGTGCTGGCCAGCTGCGCGGTTTTTGGCGTTTATCGGCTGCTGGCGGTGGCCGGGGACCAGCTGCCGGCCGGCCTGCTGCGCTTTGATTACCACGGGCTGGTGAATTTTTTTGACGCGATTGGTTTGGGCGTTTTCAGCGTGTCCGGCGTTAATGTGGCCCTGGACGGCGGCTTTGCGGACAATCCGCTGCTGGCTATCACCGTGGGCGTGCTGACGGGCATTGGCGGCGGCATGGTGCGGGATTTGCTGAACGGGGAAATCCCCTCGGTGCTGCGCAAAAATGTTTACGCCCTGGCGGCCATTTTGGGCGCAGGCGCGTATTATCTGCTGGCTCATTCGGCACTGCCGGCCTTTGCCAGCGTGCTGCTGGCCTGCTCGCTCACCATTGGCCTGCGGCTGGCGGCAACCTATTTCCGCTGGCATTTGCCGCGGCCAAACCCTAAGGGGTAAGATTTCACAAAAAACTTGTAAAAATATACGCAAAATAAATGGACAACAGCCCAAAAAAATGTTACAATAATATAATATTATATTTGCCTTTTTAAGGCAAGGCTGCTATTTTGCAAGATATTTGCTAAAGGGCGGTTTATAATAGTTTATAATAATTAAATTAAATGGAGCGGTTTATGAATAAATTAGAAGAAGCCCGCAGCCAAATCAACCGGCTGGATGCGGAGCTGGCGCGCCTGTTTGAGGAGCGAATGGCGGCGGTGGAGCAGGTGATTGCCTACAAGGCGGAGCATAATTTGCCGATTTTTGACGCTGAGCGGGAGAGGCAGGTGCTGGAAAAAAATTTGGGATTGCTGCAAAATGAGCAGTTACAGCCTTATTTTCGCCAGTTTTTGCAGGGTTTTATGGATATAAGCAAGGATTACCAGCGGGCCATATTGCAGGGCAACACGGTGGCCTTTGCCGGAGCGGAGGGGGCCTTTGCCTTTCAGGCGGCCAAGGAGCTTTTCCCAACTTATCGCTACCATTCCTGCGCGGATTTTGAAAGCGTCTTTCAGGAGGTGCTGGCCGGCCGGGCCGCTTTTGGCGTAATCCCCTTTGAAAATTCCTATACCGGCGAGGTGGGCGAGGTCTTTGACCTGCTGTTTAAGCATAATTGCTATATCCAGGCAATTTGCGATTTGCCGGTGCGCCAAAATCTGCTGGCGTTGCCGGGCGCCAAGCTGGCCGGCGTGCAAAAGGTTTATTCTCACCCGCAGGCCCTCAGCCAATGCGCCGCTTTTTTGCAGGAATATGCCTTGCAGCCGGTGGCCTACGCCAACACGGCGTTGGCGGCCCAGTTTGTGGCGGAAAGCCAAAACCCGGCCCTGGCTGCCATTGCCTCGGCGGAGAGCGCGGAGCTTTACGGTTTGCAGGTTTTGGCCGCCAACATCAACAGCAGCAGCCAAAACACCACCCGTTTTATCGTCATCGGCCAAAGCCTGAATCAGGCCGGCAGCCGCTTTAACCTGCTGTTCACCGTCAACCACAACGCTGGGCAGCTGGCGCGGGTGATGTCGTTAATTGGGGATATGGGTTTTAATATGGAGAGTATCAAGTCGCGCCCGCTGAAAAGCCTGCCCTGGCAATATTACTTTTACGTGGAAATCGAGGGCTGCCTGGCGGACGAGGCGGCGCAGAATTTGCTGCAAAAGCTGAAAAGCAGCTGCCACTCCCTGAAAATATTGGGCTCTTACGATTTAAAACAGCTTACTAAATAACCAAAATCTACTATTATATAAAGGAGCAAGCGAAAATGAAAATGACCGTTGAAATTCCTGAGCATAAATACAATATCCACATCAAAAAGGGTCTGCTGGCCGATGTGCATAATTATGTGGAGCTGAACCGCAAGGTGCTGATTGTCACTGACGATATGATTCCGACAGAATATGTGGAAACCCTGCAAAAGCAGTGCCCGGAGTGCTATCTGGCCACGGTACACGCCGGCGAGGCCTCTAAGTGCTTTATTTATCTGCAATTTATCTGGAACGCCCTGCTGGAAAACGGCTTTGGCCGTAAGGATTTGCTGATTGCCCTGGGCGGCGGCGTGGTGGGCGACCTCACCAGCTTTGCGGCGGCCACCTATATGCGCGGCGTGGATTACATCAATATCCCCACCTCCACTTTGGCCCAGATTGACAGCAGCATTGGCGGCAAAGGGGCCATCAACCTGGGCGATGTGAAGAATATTGTGGGTGCCTTTCACCAGCCGCGGGCGGTGTTTATCGATACCGACCTGCTGCAAACCCTGGACGACCGCAATTTTTACAACGGCCTGGCGGAGGCGGTTAAGGCCGGCATGATTGGCGACGCCAGCCTGTTTGAGCTGTTTGAGCAAATGCCGGTGGAGCGGGAGGCCATTCAGCAGGATTACATTGAGCAGATTATCAGCAAGGCCTTGGCGGTGAAAAAGGCCGTGGTGGAACAGGACGAAAAGGAAACCGGCCTGCGCCAAATCCTCAACTTTGGTCACACCGTGGGCCACGCCATTGAAAGCGCCGGCGAGCTGGAGGGCCTGCTGCACGGCGAGGCCATTGCCGTTGGCATGTTGCAGGTGACGGAGGATGCGGCTATCCGGGAGAGGCTGGCCGCGGTGCTGAGCAAGCTTAATCTGCCGACCAGCCACAGCTACGCGCCGGAGCAGCTTTTGGAGATTATCAGCCACGATAAGAAAACCAGCGGCAACAAAATCAACCTGATTCAGGTGAAGCAAATTGGCAAGGCGGAAATTGTCAAGCTGCCGCTGGAAGCCATTAAAAAATATCTGTAAAAAAAGGAGCGGCCAATGAAAAGCACCTTTGGTAAAAATTTCACAGTATCGCTTTTTGGCGAAAGCCACGGCCCGGCTATCGGCGTTGTGATTGACGGCCTGCAAGCTGGGCTGCCCCTGGATTTGGCTTATATCCGCAGCCAGCTGGACAAGCGGCGGGCGGTGGGCGCGCTCTCCACGGCCCGGCAGGAGGCGGACGAGTTTGAGATTGTGAGCGGCTTTTTCAACGGCCGCACCACCGGCACGCCTCTGTGCCTGCTGATTACCAACCAATCCACCCGCAGCCGGGATTATGAAAAGACCAAAAACCTGTTGCGGCCCGGCCACGCGGATTACACCGCCTTTGTCAAATATCAGGGCTGGCAGGACTATCGCGGCGGCGGCCATTTTTCCGGCCGCCTGACTGCGCCTTTGGTGGCGGCGGGGGCCGTTTGCCGACAAATTTTGGCCAGCCACGGCATTGTCATCGGCAGCCATTTGGCAAAATGCGGCGGGGTGGCGGACGCCCCCCTGCCTGAGGAGCCGGCTGCCCTGCTGAATGCACTGGGGCGGCTGAACGAGCTGGATTTTGCGGTGCTGGACGCCGCCCAGGGCCAGGCGATGCAGCAGGCCATTCTGGCGGCCAAGGCCCAGGCGGACAGCGTGGGCGGCGTGGTGGAAACCGCGGTTTGCGGCCTGCCGGCCGGCGTGGGGGAGCCGTTTTTCAATTCCGTGGAAAGCGTGCTGGCTCATTTGCTGTTCAGCGTGCCGGCGGTGAAAGGGGTGGAATTCGGCGCGGGCTTTGCTCTGGCTGATATGCGCGGCTCCCAGGCCAACGATCCAATGCGCGTCGACGCGGCCGGTCGTATCTACACCACCAGCAACCGCAACGGCGGTATTAACGGTGGTATCAGCAATGGTATGCCGATTGTGTTCCGCACGGCGATTAAGCCCACGCCCTCTATTTATCAGCCGCAGCAGACGGTGGATTTTGCAGCCAAAGCCAATGCGGAGCTGCAAATTCAGGGCCGGCACGACCCAGCCATTGTGCACCGGGCCAGGGTGGTTATCGACGCGGTGACGGCGATTGGTTTGCTGGATTTATTCTGCGAGGCTTATGGTACAAATTGGCAATTAAATAACGAGGAAAATTAAATGCAATACGGATTAATCGGGGAGAAGTTGGGGCACAGCTTTTCCCAGGAGATACACGAGCAGCTGGCGGGTTATCAATATGAGCTGCGGCCGCTGAGCCGGGCGGAGTTTCCGGCTTTTATGCAGCGGGCTGATTTTGCTGCTATCAACGTGACCATTCCCTATAAAGAGCTGGTTATTCCTTATCTGGCCGAGGTGGAGGAGCAGGCGGCCAAAATCGGCGCGGTGAACACCATTGTTAAGCGCGGCGGCCGCCTGTGCGGCTACAACACAGATTTTGCCGGGGTGCTTTATTTACTGAAAGCCCACGCGATAGATTTGGCCGGCCGTCATGTTTTGATTTTGGGCACCGGCGGCACCAGCAAAACGGCGCGGGCGGTGGCGGAGAGCCTGGGCGCGGCTTCGATTAAGCTGGTCAGCCGCAGCGGCGGCCCGGCGGCTGATTTGCTGGATTATCAGCAGGCGGCGGCCCGGCCGGAGGCGCAGGTGATTATCAACACCACGCCGCGGGGAATGTATCCGCAGAACGCGGAGCAGCCCTTGCTGGATTTAGCGGCTTTTCCGCAGCTGGAGGCTGTGGTGGACGTGATTTACAACCCGCTGCGCAGCAATTTGGTGCTGCAAGCGCAGGAGTTGGGCCTAAAAGCTTGCGGCGGGCTGGAAATGCTGGTGGCGCAGGCCAAATATGCGGCGGAGCTGTTTTGCGGCCAACCTATTGCGGAGGCGGCGATTGACGAAATCTATCGCAAACTGCGCCGGCAAAAGCTGAATCTGGCCTTGATTGGCATGCCGGGCTGCGGCAAAAGCACGGTGGGCCGCCTGCTGGCGGAAAAGCTGGGCCGGCCTCTGCTGGATTGCGACAAGGAGATTGTACGGCGCAGCGGCCAGGCCATTGCCGATATTTTTGCGGAGCAGGGCGAGGCGGCCTTTCGGCAGCTGGAGAGCCAAACGCTGGCGGATATTGCCAAAGAGGGCGGGCAGGTGATTGCCTGTGGCGGCGGCGTGGTGTTGCGGCCGGAGAATATTCAGGCCCTGCGGCAGAACTCTCTGCTAATCTGGCTGGATAGGCCGCTGGAGCAGCTGGCGGTGGGCAAAGGCCGGCCGCTTTCCCCGGACGCGGAGGCCAACCGGCGGCTTTATCAGCAGCGCGCGCCGCTTTATCAGCAATACGCGGATTATCGGCAGCCCTGTGCACAGCTGCCGGCGGAAACGGCGGCCCTGCTGGCGGAATATTGGCAGACGATTTAATTTAAGCCAGGGAGGCAAATAATGTTAAGAATAATGGTTATTAACGGGCCCAATCTGAACCTACTGGGCCGGAGAGAGCCGGAAATATACGGCCGGGAAAGCTACGCCGATTTGGTGAAGCTGATTTACAAGCACTGCGAGGAAATGCAGGTGGAGTGCAAGATTATGCAGAGCAATCACGAGGGAGCTTTGGTGGACGCTATCCAGCAGGCTGCCGATTTTTGTGACGGCATAGTTATCAACCCCGCGGCCTACACCCACACCAGCGTGGCGATTTTGGACGCGCTGAAGGCGGTGCAACTGCCGGCGGTGGAGGTGCACATCAGCGATGTGGACAAGCGGGAGGATTTTCGGCAAATTTCCTATCCGGGAATGTATTGCTTCAAAACCGTTAAGGGAGAGGGCCTGCAAGGCTATTGCACGGCTATCGACGCGCTGTTGCAGCATATTTGGGAGCAGCGGCCGACTATATAAATTAGGAAGAAGAGGTATTTTTTGCCATGATTATTACAATGAAGCGCAACGCTTCGCCGGAGGAAACGCAGCGTCTGATTACCAGCATTGAGAGCAAAGGCCTGGAAATGCACCTGATTTCCGGCACCAGCCTGAACGTTTTCGGCGTGGTGGGCGATACGACCATCTTAGATGAAAAGATGATTTACGGTTACTCCTGCGTGCAGGAGGTGACGCGCATTGCCGCGCCCTACAAGCTGGCTAACCGCATTTTTCACCCGGACGACACCGTGGTGCAGGTGGGCGGCCTGCGCATTGGCGGGCACGAAAAGGTGGTGGTTATCGCCGGGCCTTGCTCCGTGGAGGAGGAGGACTCTCTGCTGACCTCGGCCGAGGCGGTGAAGCGGGCCGGGGCGGATATGCTGCGGGGCGGCGCTTACAAGCCGCGCACCTCGCCCTATGCCTTTCAGGGCCGCGGCGTGGAGGGGCTGAAAACCCTGTGCCGCGCGCGGGAGCAGTTCCAAATGCCTATCGTCACGGAGCTGATGAGCATTGCCAAGCTGGACGAGTTTTTGGAATATGGCGTGGATATGATTCAAATTGGGGCGCGCAATATGCAGAATTTCGATTTGCTGAAAGCGGTGGGGCGCACCAAAACGCCGGTTTTGTTGAAGCGCGGCCTCAGCAACACCATTGAAGAATGGCTGATGGCGGCGGAATATATTATGAGCGAGGGCAACGAGCAGGTGGTGCTTTGCGAGCGCGGTATCCGTACCTTTGAGAAGTACACCCGCAACACGCTGGATCTCAGCGTTATCCCGATTGTCAAGGAGCACAGCCATCTGCCGATCATTATTGACCCCAGCCACGGCACCGGCCACCGGCAGCTGGTGGAGGCGATGTCCCTGGCGGCCATCGCGGCCGGGGCGGACGGCCTGATTATCGAGGCGCACCACAGCCCGGAGGCCGCTTGGTCCGACGGCGCGCAGACGGTGACCCCAGAGCAGCTGCAACAAATCGTGGCCAAGGGCAAAGCCATTGCCCACGTGATTGGCAGGCAGATGTGATGCGGGCCACGGTTTATCCAGGGATGGCCGGCGGCAGCCTGCGCGTGCCGCCCAGCAAAAGCCTGGCCCACCGGGCGGTAATCTGCGCGGCCCTGGCGGCCGGAGAAAGCCGGCTGCGCGGCCTGGACGAGGCCAACCTCTCCAAGGATATTCAAGCCACCATTGCCGGCATGCGTCGGCTGGGGGCGGAAATTTACTTCGCGGGCGACGAGCTGGTGGTGCGGGGCGGCTGGCCGCGCCTTTCCGGCGACGAGGCCTGGGAGATTGACTGCGGCGAGAGTGGCTCAACCCTGCGTTTTTTAATCCCGATTGCTGCCCTGTGCGGCCTGCCGGTGGTGCTTTTTGGCCACGGCCGGCTGCCGGAGCGGCCGCAGACGGTGTATCAGCAAATATTTGCGGAGCAGGGCCTGTGCTTTAAGCCCACGCCCAACAACAACGGCTGGCTGCTACGGGGGCCTTTGCAGCCGGGGGAATTTACTCTGCGGGGCGACGTTAGCTCTCAGTTTATTTCCGGCCTGCTGTTTGCCCTGCCGCTGTTGCCCGGCGATTCTACCCTGCATATTCAGCCGCCCTTTGAGTCCCGCTCCTATGTGGAGCTGACGTTGGCGATGTTGCGCCAATTTGGCGTGCAGGCTGGTTGGCAGGATGAGCTGAACCTGCATATACCGGGCGGCCAGCAATATCAGCCGGCTCAGGCGGCGGTGGAGGGGGATTTTTCTCAGCTGGCCTTTTTTGCGGTGCTAGGCGCTTTGTGCGCCGGACCGCAGGGTTTGCGCCTGCAAGGAGTCAATCCGCAGTCGGCCCAGGGGGACCGGCAGATAATTGAGATTATCCGCCGAATGGGCGGCCAAATTGAGGCGGAGCCGGAGGGCTATCTGGTGCGGCGGGCCGCTTTGCAGGCCGGGCATCTGGATTTGGCCGATTGCCCGGATTTGGGGCCGGTGCTGGCGGTGTTGGCGGCCCACGCCCAGGGCGAAAGCCGACTTTACAATGCCGGCCGCCTGCGCCTGAAAGAGAGCGACCGCATTGCCGATGTGCAGGCGGAGCTGCTGCGCTGCGGCGTGCAGATGCACAGCACGGCGGAGGAAATGTTTGTCCGCGGCGGCGGGCCTTACGCTGCGGCGGAGCCTTGCCAGGCGCATAACGACCACCGCATTGTGATGGCGTTGGCGGTGCTGGCGGCGGCTGGCCGGGCCCCTTTGCAGATTGTGGGGGCGGAGGCGGTGCAAAAATCGTATCCGAATTTTTTTGAGGATTTACAAAGTTTGGGTGTAAAGGTGGAAATTGCCAATGAATAATGAAAAAACAGCGCCGCAGCTCAATATTGACCCCAAGCTGCCGCCGGAGAGCACCAATATTTTGATTGTGGGGGCCGGCCTGATTGGAGGCTCCTATGCGCAGGGGCTCAGCCAGCTGGGCTATCGGGTGCGGGCCATTAACCGCAGCCAGGAGAGCATTGATTTTGGCTTGCAACAGGGCTTTTTTGCGGAGGGCGCTTGCCAGCCACGGCCGGATTGGCTGGCGGAAACCAATTTCCTGATTATGGGGCTTTATCCGCTGGCGATGTTGGACTGGCTGCGGGCCAATCAGCAGCACCTGCGCCCCGGCGCTTTGATAACCGACGTGAGCGGTGTGAAAAGCAATATTGTGGACGTGGCGCAGGGCTTTTTGCGGCCGGATTTGGAGTTTTGCGCCAGCCACCCGATGGCCGGCAAGGAAAGTAGCGGCATTTACAATGCGGATTGGCGCATTTTTGCCGACGCAAACTTCATCATCACCCCAACGGAGCGCAACACGCCGCAGGGCATTGCCGCTGTGCAGCGGCTGGCGGAGCTTTTGCGCTTTAAAACCATTCGGCAGCTGGATATTCACGCGCATGACCATATGATTGGCTTCCTCTCCCAGCTGACCCACGCCATTGCCGTCAGCCTGATGACCTGCAACGACGACGAGGGGCTGAAAGATTTCACCGGCGACTCCTTCCGCGATTTAACCCGGATTGCCCGGATTAACGATGTGATGTGGTCGGAGCTGTTTTTGCTGAACCGTGAGATTTTGATTGATAATATCGACTGCTTCAGCGCGGAGCTGCACCGCCTGCGCCAGCTTTTGCAGGCAAACGACCGGGCCGGTTTGCAGCAGATGTTCCGCAAGTCCTCTGCCCGGCGGGCGGAGTTTGACGCCGGCCATAAATTGAGTAAATAAAGCAAAAACCCTTTGCCGGCTGTTTTGGCAAAGGGTTTGTACTTTATTTTGGCTCCAACTCTGCCAGGAAATCGCAAAGCTGCTGCCATTCGTCCAGCAGCGCTTGCAGCTTTTTGCGGCCCAGCGGCGTTAAGCGATAGTATTTGCGGGTGGGGCCGCCGGATATTTGCCCGGCGTAGCTTTCCGTGCAGCCCTGCTGGCAGAGGCCGCGCAGCTGGGCGTAGATAGCGCTTTCCTGGGTGTCCGGAAAGGTGCTGTGCAGTAGGCGGATAATTTCGTAGCCATATTTATCCCCATTGGCGATGATTTTCAGCAGGAACAGTTCCAGCATATCTTTTTTAAGCATAGTGCACCTGCCTTAAAACCAGTTGGCCAGGCTGAGAGCAGTTCCGGCCCACATAATTTCCCCGATGTATAAAAGGTTCCAGATTAGCTGCCGCGACAAACTGACTTCGCCGGTAAAGCTCATATTTGTTAGGATGCTTATAATCATTATAACGCCGATTATTAGAGTGAGGGCCATTCCGTAAACTGTCAGCCAGCGGCAGCTGCGCAGGCGGCATTGTAGCAGGCTGTAGGCGCAGACGGCCACGCTGGCCAGGCCGCAGACGCAGAGAATTATAAGCAGGCTTTGCGGGGCAAAGATGATAACGCCGTGGCAGGCTGCAAACAGCCAATGGACGGAGAGCCAACCCAAAAGGAGAATGAGCGCTGGATAAAACAGGCCAAGCCACAAGGCCGGGCGCGGACGGGGCGGTTTCTGGCCCAGGCGTTTGGCGAAAAACAAGCTGCCCAGAGGTAGCAGCAGACTGGGGATAAACAGCAGCTCGGCTGTGCCGCCTAGAAATGTCCAAAGGAAATCTTCAATAGCGAAACCGAAAACGGAGCATAAAAGTTGGTAAAGCAGGAAAAGTGAGGCAGCTAGCGGCGAGAGCAGCAACAAGCTCATAAACAGCAGCCAGCGGCGGTGCTCCCTGCGGTTGCTCAGGCTGCGGGCAATTTCCTTGGGCTCCTCTTGCAGCAATGGAAAGTCCGCTTCGGCGCAGACTACCATTTCCTGATAGTCCGCAAACACCTCGTCGGCCTCTTCCAGGGGTAGATACCAGTGCAGGGCAAAATCGGAATCTCTTAAAAATTTTTGCTTATCCATAAGGCCCTCCTTTTAAGATAGTATGCGCAGGTTGACTGCCAGGCCGGCAAGCAGGGGCAGAACGAAGCTTTTCAGCCTGTCGATAGCCTCATGCAGCAATTCATAATCAAACACCATAGTGTGGAGATGGTCAAGGTAGAGCATTGCCCCCAGCAACATAGTTATGCCGATTATGTACAGAGCCAGCCAGCGGCGGTTTTCCAGTCGGCTACGCAGCAGGGCGGCCAGGCAATAGAGGACGTTGGTCAGGCAGACCAGAGCGATGTAGGTGTTCATCATAGTTCCATTAACCCACATATTATAATAGCTGGGGACTAACCTGATATAGACCGTCCAGGAGATAGCCAGGCCAAGGCTGACGATGTCGAACAGCGTCAGGGCGGCGCAGCCGGCCAGCAGGCGGGGCGGGCGGGGGACGGCAGGCTGACGTTGCCGGCAGCGGCGGTTCCAGAGCAGGGCGGCCAACAGACCAAGCCAAAACAAAAGGTAAATTAGGCCTGAGGCCGTATACCAATCGAGAATGGGGACGTAATAATTTATCAAAAATACTGTCGCCGCCAGCGGACAGGCCAGCATTGCGCCAAACGCCAGCAGCCAGCGGTGATATTCTCTGCGGTCGCTCAGGCTGCGGGCAATTTTCTGCGGGTCGTCCTCCTTGGGCGGAAAAACCTCGCCGTCCTCCGCTGCCTGGCGCTGCATATCCTGATAATCCTCCTGCACTTCATCGGCCTCCGGCTGGGGCAGATACCAGTGCAGGGCTAAATTAAGCTGGGCAAAAAAGGTTTTGTTGTTCATAGCAACCTCCTTACTACTGAAAAAAATATAGTAGCTGACTTGCCTGTATTATAGCATGACTACTGTAAAAAAGTCAATAGTGTGGAGGGAAAAATGCTAACAAAAAAACCCCTCTCACTTTTTAGTGAAAGGGGTTTTGCCGTTTACATTTTCACAGTTTATCAATATACTTGCTGATAATCGTCACCATTTCCGCGCGGGTGGCGGGCCGCTGGGGCTGCAAAAGGTTGTTTTCGTCGCCGGCAATCAGGCCGATATGGCAGGCCCAGGCCATCGCCTCCGTGGCCCAATCGGAAATCGCCGCGCCGTCTGCATATTGGCTCAGGTCAGCAGTTGCTACATCGGGCTGGGTGTTGCTGAGGCGGTAAAGCACCGTCGCCAGCTCCTCGCGCGTCATTGGCTGGTTGGCGGCAAAACGGTTTCCCTCCAGCCCGGTCACCAGCTCCGCGGCGGCCGCCCAGTTGGCCGTTTGCTCATACCACACGCCCGGCGCAACGTCGGCAAAGCCGGCGGCGGGCACTTCAATGTTCTTGTTGGCAAAGCGCCGCCACAGCAGGGAGAAAACTTCCGCTCTGGTGGCCGCGGCGTTTGCTTGCAGGCTGCCGTCGGCATTACCCTGGATTAAACCGAGGCCGGCGGCGTTTAGCAGCTCCTTACGGGCCCAGTGGTTCTCCAGGGCAGGCAAATCCGCCACATTGCAAATTTCCTGATAGATGTAGGCCTCCAGACCGTCCGCCACCTTGTTAAGCTCGTCTGGATTGAAAATATCCGCAAAGCCGGCCTCCCGGAAAAAGGCCCGGTAGGTATATTTGCGATGATTAGCCACCATTTTCAGATAGTCGTCTGCCGCCTGTTCAAAATCATCGTAGGAGCGTATCAAAAGCTCAGCGGCGGAAAGGGCGGAGGTGGTGTAGCTGATATAGTAAAAAGGTTGAATAAATGTGTGCGGTGTGGTTATCCAGTTGTAGGCTTCGTCATCATCGTGGGCGTAGACGTAGCCATATTGCAGGGAAAGGTCATGGAACAGCACATTCAAATCGTGGACGGTTGGTTCCTCCAGCTGATAAACCTTTTGCTGAAATTCGTCGAAAAGGCAGCCCTCCACAATGCCGCCTAAAAGCTTTGCCAGGGCGTCCAGGCGGTAGGTATCGCCGGACTGCTCAAACATTTCGTCGGCAAAGTTTAAAAACAACATTTCCATTCCCTGAGCATAGAACTCGTTAATATCAAAACCAATATTCTCTTGCTGATACATATAGAAAGAGAAGTGGCCAAACTCGTGAATAAAGTTATTGAAATCAGAAACTGTGCCGGTGTGAGAGCCATTGAAAATCAGGGCCAGGTTGAAATAGGGGATATAGGTGGTGAAAGCTACTTTAAGCTTGTTATCGCTCTGGTCGATGTCCAGCAAATCTTTAACCCGCAGATAAGTCAGCACGTCGGCATATTCATCAGATATTTGCGGCATATAAGCGGCGGCTGTTTCCAGCACCACCTGCTGTTGCTTAAAATCATATTGCGAGTTCAGCGTTTGTTGGTCAAAAGCCGGGTTGCTTTGCTGAAAACGCTGTATTTGCTGATAAAGCGGCACAAGACGCTGCTTCACAACCGTGTGTAGGCGGGCGGCGTCTGCCGGGGTGTAATCCCGGCCGTAAACCGCGGTGTAGGCATAATCGGCATAGTTGGCAAAGCCCTGGCTGCGGGCAAAAGCGTTGCAGACGGGCACGCTTTCCGCCAGCACCGCCGCCACGGCCTGATTGCGCTTGCGTACCAGCTGCAAATAGGCCTCCAGATACTGGCTGGGTGGCAGATTGCCCACAGTGTCGAAGTTATAGGTTTGGCCGTCCACCGTCACGGTGTATTCGGCCTCCATAGCCCGCCAATATTCGTTGTCCATATTGTTGATTTTTTGCAACTGTTCGGTAGTTTCCGCTGAAAGCTCCTGCGTATCCAGCATGTCAGCAACCCGCTCTTGGGAAAGCAGACCTTCAAACATTTCCCGATTGTCGGAGCTGAGCATGGTGCGCCAGGTTTCCTCATAGGCCTGACCGGCCTCGGCGGCCAGCTGCTGCCATTTGGTGTATAAATCCTCGTAGGCGGCCGGGTCGTTGTAGTAGGCAAAGTGGGCCAGGCTGACTTCCGCCTGTACGGCGCTGTATTCCTGATTGTAGCGCATTAAGGCCTTTAACAGCTCCGCCTGGTTTTGGATAGCGTTCATTGCCAGCAGCTGCTCTTGGAGTATATAAAAACGGGTCAGATCCGGCTCCACCAGCGCCAGCTGGTCGCGGCTGAGGCCGTCGTATAATGGTGCAAAGTAATCGGTTTCTCTGGCTTGCGCGGATTGGGCCGGGCCGACCGGCAGCAGGCCAATGCTTAAAAACAAGGTCAGCAGCAAAAGGCAGGCAGTGCTGCGCAGGCGGCTTTTACTTAATATTTTTTGTATCACACTAGCACATCCTTATTTTTTATTCTAATATAATATGAAAACCAAAAGAGGAATTGTCAGCACAGAAATAACAGTGCTGAAGAAAATACCCTGGGCTACCAGCTTTTGGTTGCCGCCATACTCAATGGAGAGCATGGTGGCGTTGGTGGCCACCGGCACGGCGGAGAGCACCACAAAAACCCTGCTCAGCAGGGAGTTAGCGTCGAAGCCGGGCAACAGGTGCAGCAGGCCGAAAACCAACAGCGGCATAGCCAGCAGCTTCAGGGCCACAAAGATGTAAACCCGCCATTCGTCGAAAAGCTCCCGCAGGGGCATTTCCGCAATGGTGCAGCCCAAAATCAGCATAGCCATTGGGGTGGTGGCGTCGCCCATTGTATAAAGCCCGGTGTTGATTACCGCCGGCAGCTTGATATGCAGGAAGAACAGCAGCAAGGCCAGCACCGAGGAGGCCAGCGGCATATTCAGCAACTTGCGCAGCGAGAACTTGCCTGTACCCTCGTTGCCGTCGGTTATCAGCTTAATGCCGTAGGAGAACACCAGCAGATTGAACACGATGTTCATAATTACCGCATATACCAAGGCTTTGCCGCCGAAAATGGCGGTGATTACCGGAAAACCCATAAAGCCGATGTTGCCGAAAATTATCATATATTCGTAAGTGCCCCAGTCCGCCCTGGGCATACGCATTAGGCGCACAAACAGGGAGGCCAGGATGATGTAAAACAGGTAAACCAGGCAGGAGAGGCCCAGGGCCGCGCCTACCTCGCCGTTGGTGAGGCCGACGTCGCTCATTGTGAACGAGGTGATAATCTGGGCCGGCAGGGTGACGTTCAACACCACCTTGGAGAGGCTGGCGTTGACGTGTTCGTCTAACAGGTTGTAGCGCCGGGCCA